>NZ_JBVIGN010000003.1:429001-475861 GCF_055570785.1 Streptomyces sp. NPDC031100 | reverse complement strand
TTGTGCTTCGTCTTGTGTTTTGTGCGGGGGGGCAACCGGCAACGGGAAGAGGGGGGTTTTGTGCTGGGTGAGGGGTTTTTTTGGGTCGGGGGGGGGGGCCCCCCCCCCCCCCCCACCTCGATGGGCAGGTCGCCGCTGCGGGCGCGGAAGAGCAGGTCGTTGAGGCAGTGGCCGTAGCGGGACACCATGACCAGCACGCGGCGCCGGGTGCCGACCGGTTCGAGGTGCCATCGCATGGCGAACGGACGGGCCACGGCGGCGAAGTCCCGGCACAGGGTCTGGGTGGTGTTCTCACCGTCGAGGGTGGCGAAGTGCACCCGCATGTAGAAGTGGCCGTCGCGACGGTCGCCGAACTGCCGGTTGTCGATGATGTCGCTGTCGTGCTCGACCAGGAACCGCGACACGGCATGGACGATGCCGGGAGCCTCGGGGCAGTCGAGGGCGAGCACGTACTCGACCGGTGGCGCGGCGGGGTCGGAGGACGGATCCAACGCTTTCCATGCCATCAGGGCACCTCCGGTCCGCGGTACTCCGTCATCGCGTCGATGAGCCAGCGGGCCAGGTAGTCGGCGAACGAGGACCGCGGGAAGAGCCGGTACGTCGGCGCGTCGTCGACCTGCCGGAGCAGCACCGGGACGGGTCCCACCGTGGTCGACACGGCCCGGCCCGGACCGAAGGCACGGGGATGCAGGTCCAGCGGGCAGCCCTTCTCCAGCACCTGCCGGGCGGACGGACCGCTCAGCTCCAGCGTGGTGCGGTTCGCCGAGACGTCCACGACCGAGCCCGGGGCTCCGGCGAGTGCCTGCCGCAACTCGGCGGTGTCGATGGGCTCTTCGGACAGCAGGAGCCACTCGTCGGGGCCGAGCCAGACGACCGTGCGGGGGCCGGACGCGGTGGTGTGGCCGCACTGGCGGGGGAGGGGCGCCCCCAGGGTCTGCTCCAGGCGGTCGGCCGCTTCGGACGCCGGGTCGACGCGCAGGTTCACCATGGTGAGGAACGGCACCTCGGTCAGCGTGACACCGCGGTCGCCGGTGACGGTGGCGGCGCGTATCCGCTCCGCCAGATGTGCCAGGGGGCTGGTGCGCAGTGGTGCGGGGCCTGCCCCGGTCGGCTCAGCCATCTCGCTTGGTCCCTTCGGGGTCGTAGAGGACGAAGTCGGTCACCTCGACGGGCACCAGGTCCTCGCCCACCGGGGCGAGCAGGGTCTCGCCGATCCTGGCCCGCCCGTCGGCGACGAGGGCGAGGGCGAAGGGGCGCCCGAGGGCCGGGCTGTGGTAGCTGGAGGTGACGTGGCCGAGCATCGGTACCGGCCCGGCCTCCGGGGTGATGGGCACGCCCGGCGCGACGAGCTGGGTGCCCTCGGGCAGCCGGGTCGTACGGTCGCTCGGCAGCAGGCCGACCAACTGCTTGCGGTCGGTGCGGGAGGTGTCGGCGCGGGAGTACGAGCGCCTGCCGATGAAGTCCTTCTGCTTCGAGACGACCCAGGACATGCCCGCGTCCTGCGGGGTGACGGTGCCGTCGGTGTCCTGGCCGACGATGATGTAGCCCTTCTCGGCCCGCAGGACGTGCATGGTCTCGGTGCCGTACGGGGTGATGCCGTAAGGCTGCCCGGCCTCGTACACCTGCTCCCAGACGGCCAGGCCGTACCACGCGGAGACGTTGATCTCGTAGGCGAGTTCGCCGGAGAAGGAGATCCGGCAGATGCGGGCCGGGATGGCGGAGGCCAGGGTGGTCTCGCGGAAGGCCATGAAGGGGAACGCCTCGGCGGACAGGTCCACATCGGGGGCGAGTTGGGCCACGACCTGGCGCGACTGCGGGCCGGCGACGGCGATCGTGGCCCACTGTTCGGTCACCGAGGTGCAGTGGACGTCGAGTTCCGGCCACTCGGTCTGCAGCCACTCCTCCAGCCAGTCCAGGACGCCGGCGGCGCCACCCGTCGTGGTGGTCATGAAGTAGCGGTTGTCGTCGAGGCGCAGGGTCACACCGTCGTCGAAGATCATGCCGTCGGGCTTGCACATGACGCCGTAGCGGGCCATGCCGGGCTTGAGCTTCTTGAAGGCGTTGGTGTAGATGCGGTTGAGGAACTCGCCCGCGTCCGCACCCCAGATCTCGATCTTGCCGAGGGTGGAGGCGTCCATGAACGCCACTCCCTCGCGGGCCGCGCGGCACTCGCGGGCCACGGCCGTGTCCATGTCCTCACCGGGTCGGGGGTAGTACCAAGGACGCTTCCACTGCCCGACGTCCTCGAACTGCGCACCGTGCGCGACGTGCCAGCTGTGGATGGACGTCGTGCGCTCCGGATCGAACAGCTCGCCGCGCTCACGACCGGCCAGGGCCGCGAAGGCCACCGGCGTGTACGGCGCCCGGTAGGCCGTGGTGCCGATCTCCCCGGGGGACGCACCCGCACCGAGGGCCTCGGCGATGACACCGATCGCGTTGACGCCGGACGTCTTGCCCTGGTCGTTCGCCGTGCCGAGCGAGGTGTAGCGCTTGACGTGCTCCACACCGCGCATGCCGGCGCCGGTGGAGCGCCAGACATCGGCGACCGTGACATCGCGCTGGAGGTCGACGAAGTGGGTGTCCCAGGTGCCGGGTTCGCCGTCGGGGGCGGGGACCAGCCACAGGGCACGCACGGGGCCTGCGGACCGGGCAGCGCCGGGCGACGGTACGGGCACCGGGAACCCGGCCTCCGTCGCGGCCCGCGCACCTGCCCGCGCTCCCTCGGCCAGACAGCCGTCCAGGTCGTACGTCCCGCGCGCCGCACCCACGACCTGCTGGTCCCGTACGGTGCCGTCGGGGACGAAGGCGACCAGGTCCTCGTCCCAGCGCAGCCGTCCCTGGCGCTGGCTGTGCAGGTGCACCACCGGGCTCCAGCCGCCCGAGACGGCGAGCAGGTCGCAGGCGAACGACTGTGGAGCCCCGGTGAGCCGACCGCTCTCGTCGAGGGCCTGGACGGTGACGCCGGTGAGCCGGCCTTCGCCCGTCGTGCCGACCACCGCGCTGCCCGTCAGCACCCGTACCCCGGTCGCCACCGCGACCTCGGCGGCCCGCCGGGACAGCTCCGGGCGCGCGTCCACGACGGCGGCGATGTCGATGCCGGCGGTGTGGAGATCGGCGACCGTGTCGTAGGCGCTGTCGTTGGTCGTGCCGACCACGGCCCGGGAGCCCGGGGCCACCGCGTACCGGTTGAGGTACGTGCGCACGGCCGCGGCGAGCATCACTCCGGGGCGGTCGTTGCCGGCGAAGGTCAGTGGACGCTCGTGCGCGCCGGTCGCCAGGACGACTTGGCGGGCCCGTATGTGCCACAGTCGCCGGCGCGAGACGCCTTCGGACGGATCGGGGGCGTCGGCTCCGAGATGGTCGGTGCGCCGCTGCAGGGCCAGCACGTAGTTGTCGTCGTACGAGCCGAAGGCCGTGGTGCGGTGCAGGACGACCACCTCGGGGGCGGCGTCGAGCGCTGCACGGGCCTCGGCGACCCACTTGAGGTCGGTCTGCGCGCCGGAGAGCAGCGAACCGCCGGGCTCGGGCTGGTCGTCGACGAGGATCACGCGGGCGCCGGAAACGGAGGCAGCGGCGGCCGCCGCAAGCCCGGCCGGTCCGGCGCCGACGACCAGGACGTCGGTGTGGACGTACTTCTTGTCGTAGACGGCGGGGTCGGGGGTCGGGTCGAGCCGGCCCATCCCGGACAGCGTCGTGGCGGACAGGCCGTCGTACAGCTCCACCGTGGTCGCGGGCAGCATGCCCTCCGAGCACGGGCCGTCGAGCTGCAGCAGGGCGTTGGGCTCCTCGACGCCCGCGGCGACGATGCCGCGCGGGCGGCCGCGGTAGAGCGACGGGGCGACCTCGACAAGGCCGTTCGCCAGCATCGCCGAGGCGACGGTGTCTCCGGGGTGCCCGGTCAACTCCCGTCCGTCCACGGTGAACCGCAGCACGGTGTCGCGGTCGATGCGGCCCCCCTGCCGGAGCCGGAAGCGCTGGTCGGTCATCGGTTCCCTCCGGCCTGGGGCAGTTCGGGGCGGGGCTCGTCGAGCCGGTAGGAAGCGAGCACCTCGTAGGTGACGGTGTCGCGCAGGACGTTGAACCAGCGGCGGCAGCCGGTGCTGTGCACCCACCGTTCGGCGAAGGGTCCCTTGGGGTTGTCGCGGTAGAAGACGTACTCGGCCCACTGCGCGTCGGAGAGTTCCGCGGGGTTCTCGGGGTAGGGGATGTGGGCCTGTCCCCCGTAGTGGTACTCGGTCTCGTCCCGAGGACCGCACCACGGGCAGGCGATCAGAAGCACCAGGTCCTCCTCAGTGGGCCACGGCTGCTGCGCCGTGCTCGTCGATCAGTGCGCCCGTCGTGAAGCGTTCGAGGGCGAAGGGGGCGTTCAGGGGATGCGGCTCGCCGGTGGCGATGGTGTGCGCGAAGGCCCAGCCGGCGGCCGGGGTGGCCTTGAACCCGCCGGTGCCCCAGCCGCAGTTGACGTACAGGTTCTCGACGGGTGTGCTGCCGATGATCGGGGAGGCGTCCGGGGTGACGTCGACGATGCCGCCCCAGGTCCGCAGCACATGCGCCCGCGCGAAGATCGGGAACAGCTCGACGGCGGCGGCCATCTGCCGCTCGATCACGTGGAAGGAGCCGCGCTGCCCGTAGCCGTTGTACGAGTCGACGCCGGCGCCCATCACCAGCTCGCCCTTGTGCGCCTGGGAGACGTAGACGTGCACGTGGTTCGACATCACCACGGTCGGGTGTACCGGCTCGTGCAGTTCGGAGACCAGCGCCTGCAGCGGGTGGGACTGCACCGGCAGCCGGAAGCCGGCCAGCTCGGCCAGCACACTGCTGTGGCCGGCGGCGGCGAGGCCGACCCGGCCGGCGAGGATGCGCCCGCGGTTCGTCTCGACGCCCACCACCCGGTCGCCGTCCTTGAGGAAGCCTGTGACCTCGCAGCCTTGGATCAGGTCCACGCCCAACTCGTCGGCGCGACGGGCCAGCGCCCACGCGACGTGGTCGTGCTTGGCGATGCCGGCCCGCGGCTGGAAGGTGCCGCCGAGGACCGGATACCGGGTGCGGGGCGAGACGTTGAGGATGGGGCAGACCTTGGCGACCTCCTCCGGCTCCAGCCACTGGGCGTCGACTCCGTTGAGGCGGTTGGCGCCCACGCGGCGCACGCCCTCACGGACGTCCTGGAGGGTGTGGGCGAGGTTGAGGACGCCGCGCTGGCTGAACAGGAAGTCGTAGTCCAGTTCCTCCGGGAGCGCCTCCCACAGCTTGAGAGCGTGCTCGTAGATGGCCGCGCTCTCGTCCCACAGGTAGTTGGAGCGGATGATCGTGGTGTTGCGGGCCATGTTGCCGCCGGCCAGCCAGCCCTTCTCCAGGACGGCGACGTCGGTGATGCCGTGGTTCTTGGCGAGGTAGTAGGCGGTGGCCAGGCCGTGGCCTCCCGCGCCGACGATGACGACGTCGTACGAGGAGCGCGGCTCGGGGTTGCGCCAGAGGAAGTCGGGATGCTCCGGCAGCGGCTCGGCTGTCATGCCGCGGCTCCGTTCAGATGGGGGTAGAGGGGGAATGCACCGGCGAGCTTCGCGACGCGGTCGCGCAGTACGTCGTCGGCCTGTTCGCCCTTCAGGGCTTCGGCGATGATGTCGGCGACCTCCCGGAACTCGGCCTCGCCGAAGCCGCGGGTGGCCAGGGCCGGGGTGCCGATCCGCAGCCCCGAGGACACCATCGGCGGACGGGGGTCGAACGGCACCGCATTGCGGTTGACGGTGATACCGATGCGGTGCAGCCGGTCCTCGGCCTGCTGCCCGTCGAGCGCGGACTTCCGCAGGTCGACCAGGACCAGGTGGACCTCGGTGCCGCCGGTCAGCACGGTGATCCCGGCCTCGGCGACGTCGTCGGCCAGCAGCCGTCCGGCGAGGATGCGGGCGCCGTCCAGGGTCCGCTGCTGGCGCTCCTTGAACTCCGCGCCCGCCGCGACCCTGAAGGCCACCGCCTTCGCCGCGATGACGTGCTCCAACGGGCCTCCCTGCTGGCCCGGGAAGACCGCGGAGTTGATCTTCTTGGCCAGGTCGGCCCGGCTGAGGATCACCCCGCCGCGCGGGCCGCCGAGCGTCTTGTGCGTGGTGGTCGTGACGACGTCCGCGTACGGCACCGGGCTCGGGTGCAGGCCCGCGGCCACCAGCCCGGCGAAGTGCGCCATGTCCACCAGCAGATACGCGCCCACCGCATCGGCGATCCGCCGGAAGGCGGCGAAGTCCAGCCGACGGGGGTAGGCCGACCAGCCGGCGACGATCATCCTGGGCCGGTGGGCGAGGGCGAGCTGCTCGACCTCGTCCATGTCGATGCGCATGTCGGACTCGCGCACGTGGTACGGCACGACGTTGTACAGCTTGCCGGAGAAGTTGATGCGCATGCCGTGGGTCAGGTGACCGCCGTGCGCCAGGTCGAGGCCGAGGATCGTGTCGCCGGGCTTCAGCAGCGCGAACATCGCGGCCGCGTTGGCCTGCGCGCCCGAGTGCGGCTGCACGTTCGCGGCCTCGGCGCCGAAGAGTTCCTTCACCCGGTCGACGGCCAGCCGCTCGATGACATCGACGTGTTCGCAGCCGCCGTAGTACCGGCGGCCCGGGTAGCCCTCGGCGTACTTGTTGGTCAAGACCGAGCCCTGGGCCTCCATGACGGCGGCCGGGGCGAAGTTCTCGGAGGCGATCATCTCGAGGGTGGACTGCTGGCGGTGCAGTTCGGCGTCGACGGCGGCGGCGACATCCGGGTCGAGTGCGCTGAGCGGGAGGGAGAGGGGGGAGGTGAGCGTGGTGGGCGACGGGTTCGTTGCCATCTGTGCACCATCCTGAGAGCCAACTAATGGGCAAACTGATATATCAGCCTCTGCGGTAAGGTATGGTAGGCAGCCCGGACAGGTCAAGGGGGCATTCATGGAGCAGGCGGCGACAGAGCCCATGGGTGAGGAGCTCTCCCTCGCCGAGCGCGCCTACCGCGCCATCCGTGACCGGCTCGTCATGCTCGACATCCGGCCGGGCGCGCCGATCAACGAGGAGCAGCTGGGACAGTCCCTCGGCGTCGGACGTACGCCGGTGCGCGAGGCGCTCAAGCGGCTCCAGTACGAGCGCCTGATCACGACCTACCCCCGCCGCGGCACCTTCGCCACCGACGTCAACATCAGGGACCTGGCCCACATCTCCGAGGTGCGCCAGGAGCTGGAGCCCCTGGCCGCTGCCCAGGCGGCGCGGCGCGCCACGGCCACGGACCGCGCGACCTTGACGGCTCTGCGGGGGGAGCTGGAGCGCGCGGATTCCCGTCGGCGCGGTGCCACCGAGCTCATGCGCCTGGACCTTCAGGTCCATCGCGCCGTCTACGCCGCCACGCACAACCCGTACCTGCAGGACACACTCGTCCGCTACGACAACCTGGCCACCCGTATCTGGTGCCTGTTCGTCGACCGTCTGTCCGACATGGCCGGCCACGTCGAGGAGCACGGACCGCTGATCGAGGCGATCGTCACCGGTGACTCCGACACGGCGGCACAGCTTGCCCGCAGTCACGTCACGGGCTTCGAACGGGCCGTTCGCGACGCCATCTGAGGCACCCTCCGGCTCTGTCAGTGCAGCCTGGAGGCGGAACTCGGTGTGCAGGAAGGGGAGCCTGCACGATGTGAACGCACGCGCACACGAGCTTCCACGAAGGACCTCATGACCATCTGCCAGGTTTCCACCACCGACTACCACGCCGGCGGTGAGCCGTTCCGTATCGTCCCCGATCCGCCGGTCGCCATCGAAGGGGCCACCGTCGCCGAGCGCCGTGTGTTCGCCATCGGCAACCCCGAGACGGACAACCTGCGCAAGCTGCTGTGCTTCGAACCCCGCGGGCACGCGGACATGTACGGCGGGTTCATCACCCCGCCCGACGACGGGGGCGCCCACTTCGGGGTGTTGTTCTGGCACAAGGACGGTTTCTCGACCGCGTGTGGCCACGGCTCCATCGCGCTCGCCGTCTGGGCCGTGCAGACCGGCCGCGTCAGCCGCGACCCCTCCGGCAGCACCACGGTCGTCATCGACGTCCCCTCGGGCCGGGTCACCCTGCGCGTGCACACGGACGGCGAGCGGATCACCGGCGTCGACTTCGTCAACGTCCCCAGCTACCGGCTCGCCGGACCCGTCACCGTCCGGACCTCACGCGGGGACGTCGTCGTCGACATCGCCTACGGCGGCGCCATCTACGCGCACCTCGACGCCGCCGGCGTCGGACTGGCCGTCACCCCCGAGCACTACTCCGATCTCATCTCGGTCGGACGCGAGGTGAAGTGGGCTCTGAACGACACCGAGCACGCCCGCCACCCCGTCGACGACCGCCTCAGCGGCATCTACGGCACGATCCTGTACGACGACCTGGGCACCGACGAGGACGGCAACCCGCACCAGCGCAACGTCACCGTCTTCGCCGACGGCCAGGTCGACCGCTCCCCGTGCGGCTCCGGCACCTGCTCACGCGTCGCCGTGCTCGCGGCGAGCGGCCACCTCGGGCCGGGGCAGATCCTGGTGCACGACTCGCTCGTCGGCACCCGGTTCCACGCCCGGATCGTCCGGGAACTGACCGCCGACGGCCGCCCCGCCGTCGTACCGGAGGTCACGGGGACGGCGTACCGGACCGGTGAGCACCGCTTCGAGATCGATTCGTACGACGACCTCGGCACCGGTTTCGTACTCCGCTGACCGGCCTGCCCACGGCCTGCATCAGACGGAAGCGGGTGTGGCCTCAGCGGGTGGCCCGGGCGATCCACCAGGCGCGGCCCCGGCGTGGCCCCGCCAGCCGCAGGAGTGCCGGGGTCTCCCGTCCCGTCCCGGCCGCGAGGGCGTGCGAGTCCACCACCTCGGGCGCCCAGTTGAAGCGGGAGAACCACGACCAGGGGTCGCGGGCGGTCGGATGAAGGGGCACCCCGATGGCGCCCAGCGTCCGCTGCATCTCCGCGTAGACGGGGAACCGTTCCAGCGCGTCGCCGAAATGGTCCAGCAGCAGCCGGCTGCCCCGCGCGGACATCGCGGTGACCTCGTCCATCAGCGTGTCGGCCGCCGGCGGAGTCAGGTACGGCAGCAAGCCCTCAGCGAGCCAGACGCTCTGCCGCCAGGGGTTGAAGCCGAGGGTGCGCAGCGCTCCCCGCCAGTCGCCCCGCAGATCCGCCGGTACCGGGACGCGCATGCAGTTCGGTACCTCCCCCGACCGCTGCACGATGTACTCCTTCAGCGCCAGCACATCGGGGCGGTCGACCTCGAACAGCACCGTGTCGGCGGGCCAGCGGAGCCGGAACGCCCGGGAGTCCATGCCGACACCCAGCAGCACCACCTGCCGCCTGCCCTCGCCCACCGCCTCGACGAGTGCACGGTCGAAGTAGCGGGTCCGCACGGCGACGGCGTCCCGCACGGCCGCGCGCGCCCCCTCGGGGGCCTGGGAGGGCAGCAGCCCCACTCCGCGGGCGACATTGACGAGGAGTGCCACGAGATGCTGGGCGAGGCGGTCCTCGAAGAGCCGGTCCGGCCGCCTGGTCTCCTCGCACCGCTCGATCACCGCCTTCAGCGCGGTGAGACCGACGCCGCTCGGGAGTGCGGGCGCCGCTCGACGGTCGTCCGGCCGTTCCTCTTGCCTCACGTCGTCACCCTTCGATCACCACGGGCAGAGCGTTCTGCGTGCCTGCCTACAAAATTCCCGCATCGGGGTCGGGTGCCTCCAGTGACAGGCCCCATGAAGACGGATTGCTGCGCGGTGGGAGCGAGAGCTGACGGATCCCGAAGCCGGGACGGGACGCTCCACCCCGTGTGACGTGGCTTCCCTCCCACCTGTCGTGCGCCTGTGCCGGCTCTCGGACCCGCTCTCCACTCGGAATTGGCCGGTCGGCCGGATTGTGACCACGCCGACGGTGTGGGCGCGGGTGCCTCGGAGCGTGTCCTTCGCCGTGGGAACTTGCGTCAGCGAGCCGAGAGGCCTGCCGGATTCCGGCAGAAAACGCTGCGGTGGCAACGCATCACGGCGGATACCACCAGGCCGTGCCGACCGCCTTCCGCAGCTCCCTGCGCAGGGCCCGCTCGGCAGCACTCAGCGGCACCTCGGGCCGCAGCCGCTCCGGGTGCCCGGGCGGTGCCGCATCGCCGAGCGCGGCCCACGGGTCCCCCACCCACATGCTCCCGGCCGCGATGACCCCGCGCGCCACCCGTCTCGCCCAACTCCGCAGCAGCGCCTCGACTCTTCCGCGTGCCACCGGATCGTCCTCCTCTCGTGTGTCCCCCCGCCCACGCCCGCCGTGAACCGGTGCCACGAGGGCGCCTTCGAGAGCCGGGGTGCGCGCCGACCGGTCGCGGAGGGGAGTCGGCGGGGCCCTGCGGGTCAGCGCCCGGGGTGCCAGCCCGGGCCCGGCCGGGAGACCCAGGCACCGGCCGGGCGATGGCCGGGATCCCCGTGGGCCGCCCATACAGCGGGACGGAGCGGAACAGGGTGCTCGTGGGGCGCCGCACCGGTCAGGGTGAGCAGGAGCACCGCGACCGCGGCGACCTCCTCCGGGCTCGGGCATCCGCGCACGATGCGCACGGTCGGGCCGGTGTCCATGGCGTTCACTGGGGCTGGTTCCCGTGTTTGCGGCTGGGCAGCGGCGCATGCTTGGCCGCGAGCGTGTCCAGCGCGTCGATCAGCCGGGCGCGGGTGTCCGCCGGATCGATCACATCGTCCACCAGCCCGCGTTCCGCGGCATGGTACGGATGCGTCAACTCCCGCCGGTACTCCTCGACCCTGGCCCGGCGCACCCGGTCCGGATCGGCGGCCTCGGCGATCTCGCGCCGGAAGACGACGTTCGCCGCCGCCTCGGCACCCATGACCGCGATCTCGTTCGTCGGCCAGGCCAGCGCCAGATCGGCGCCGACCGACCGGGAGTCCATGACGATGTACGCGCCGCCGTACGCCTTGCGCAGCACCACGGAGATCCGCGGCACCGTGGCGTTGCAGTAGGCGTAGAGAAGCTTCGCGCCGTACCGGATCACCCCGCCGTGCTCCTGGTCGACGCCGGGCAGGAAGCCGGGTACGTCCACGAAGGTGACGAGCGGGATGTTGAAGGAGTCGCAGAACTGCACGAAGCGCGCGGCCTTCTCCGCAGCGTGGATGTCGAGGACGCCCGCGAGCGCGGTCGGCTGGTTGGCGACCACCCCGACGACCCGGCCGCCCAGCCGTGCCAGGGCGCACACCACGTTGGTGGCCCACGCCTCGTGCACCTCCAGGAACTCCCCGTCGTCCACCACCTCGTGGATGACCCCGCGGATGTCGTAGGCGAGGGACGGATCGACCGGCACCAGGTCGTACAGGTCCTCGCAGCGTCGGTCGACCGGGTCCGACGGTGGCCCATGCGGCGGCAGTTCACGATTGTTGGCCGGCAGCAGTGAGAGCAGGTAGCGCACGTCCTGCAGACAGGCGTGCTCGTCGCTGTGGAGGAAGGAGGCCACGCCGGACACGGCCGCGTGGACGTCGGCGCCGCCGAGCTTCTCGTGGCTGACCTCCTCGCCCGTGACGGCGTGCACGACATCGGGGCCGGTGATGTACATCTGCGAGATGCCGCGTACGACGAACACGAAATCGGTGAGCGCGGGGGAGTAGGCGGCCCCGCCGGCGCACGGGCCCAGGACGACGCTGATCTGGGGGATCACACCGGAGTTGCGGGTGTTGCGGGCGAAGATCCCACCGTATCCGGCCAGCGCCGTCACGCCCTCCTGGATGCGCGCTCCCGCCCCGTCGCACAGCCCCACCAGCGGCGCACCCGCGGCCGCGGCCATGTCCATGATCTTGTGGATCTTCTCGGCATGCGCTTCGCCGAGAGCGCCTCCGAAGATGCGGAAATCGTGGGCGTACGCGAAGACCTGACGGCCGTTCACCGGACCCCAGCCGGTGACCACCCCGTCGGTGGACGGCCTCCTGGCCTCCACGCCGAACCCCGTGGCGCGGTGCCGGCGAAAGGCCTCCACCTCGGTGAAGGCACCGTCGTCGAAGAGGAGCGCGAGCCGTTCGCGGGCCGTCAGCTTGCCCTTCGCGTGCTGTGCCTCGGTCGCCCGGGGACCCGGTCCCCGGAGCACAGCCTGCTGCCGCTCGGCGAGATCTGCAGTCAACTCCCTTATATCTTTCTGTCCTTCGGCGGATTTGGTGGTGACGGCTTGTTTCACGGTGGTCATCTCAGGCTCCCGTCGCCTTGCGCAGGGCGTCCACGCGGTCGGTGCGCTCCCAGGTGAAGTCGGGGAGCTCGCGGCCGAAGTGGCCGTAGGCGGCGGTCTGGGCGTAGATCGGGCGGAGCAGGTCGAGGTCGCGGATGATGGCGGCCGGGCGGAGGTCGAAGACCTCGTCGATCGCCTTCTCGATCTTCTCGGTCTCGGCGCCGCCGCCGTGGCGGGCCATGCCGCCGTAGGTGTCGATGATGATCTTGCGGCCGGTCAGGCCGGCGTCGCCCATCGGGCCGCCGATCTCGAAGCGGCCGGTGGGGTTGACCAGCAGCCGGTAGCCCTCGGTGTCCAGCTTGATGCCGTCGTCCAGCAGCGCCTTCAGCTCCGGCTCGACGACGAACTCGCGGATGTCGGGCGCCAGCAGCGACTCCAGGTCGATGTCACTGGCGTGCTGGGAGGAGACGACCACGGTGTCGAGGCGGACGGCCTTGTCGCCGTCGTACTCGATGGTGACCTGCGTCTTGCCGTCCGGGCGCAGGTAGGGGATCGTGCCGTTCTTGCGGACCTCGGACAGCCGCTTGGACAGGCGGTGCGCCAGGAAGATCGGCAGCGGCATCAGGGTCGGCGTCTCGTCGGACGCGTAACCGAACATCAGGCCCTGGTCGCCCGCACCCTGTCGGTCCAGCTCGTCGAATTCTCCACCTGCGGCGGCACCCTCGACCCGCGACTCGTAGGCCGTGTCGACACCCTGCGCGATGTCCGGGGACTGCGCGCCGATCGACACGTGCACCAGACCGGTGGTGATCAGGGTTTCGACGGCGACCCGGGAGGTCGGGTCCTCGCGCACAAGCGCGTCGAGAATGGTGTCGCTGATCTGGTCAGCGATCTTGTCGGGGTGACCCTCGGTCACGGACTCCGAGGTGAACAAGCGACGGGACACGGTGCTCCTTCCGGCTGAGGGCTTGTGGTGTCCCGGCGAGTGTGGGGGCCCGGTCTGAGAGGTCGCTGGTTCTTGTCTGAAGCGCGTGGGCGCAGCGCGCGGGTTCACGAGGGCACGGAGGCCGGGACCCGGCGCGACGACGGATAGCCGAAAGTCGCGGCGGCAGCATGCCGGGAATCGATGAAAACGCGCCGAACGGCTGCCGACAACCATCATTCCCCGCGTGACGGGTAGGGAACTGTCACCTTGGTCGTTAGCATCCAGGCGAAGCGCCCGGGGCCGCGCCGCCGAGGTGTGTCACCGAGGTCAACCTGAAGTCGAACACGGTCAAAAACCGGGGGACCGCAGGCGGACAAGGGGACGATCCCCCTGCGGAGAAGGGCGCGACGCGGCCGGTGGCTGCCGGTGAAACGCGCCGCGTCCGGAATTTCCCCACGGCTTTGCCGGGCTGGGACGGGGCCAGATGGAGTTTCGTGTCCTTGGATTGGTCGAGGTCTTGAAGGACGAGCAGCCGGTACCGCTGCACGGAACGAAACCCAGAACGGCATTGGCGGCACTTCTGCTCGCCGAGGGCGGTGTCCTCTCCAAAAGCCGGCTCAGCAGCGCCCTGTGGGGCGCGCGGCCGCCCACGACGGTGCGCGCCCAGATCCACACCTACGTCTCCCGGCTGCGCAAGCTGCTCGCGCCTCACGCGGACGTGGCGCGGGAATCCGACGGCTACGTGCTGCGCTCGGACGAGGCCGCCTTCGACCTGGCCGAGTTCCACCACCTCGCGGCACTCGGGTACGACGAGCTCGGCCGCCGCCGTTACGAGGCCGCGTCGGACCGGCTGACCCGGGCCCTGAGCCTGTGGCGGGGGCCGGCGCTGACGGGCACCACCGAGCACCTTGCGCAGACCGAACTGGCCCGCCTGGAGGAGTCCCGGATGGCTGCCGTCGAAGGGCACGCGGAGGCGGGCCTGGCGCTGGGCCGGCACGCCCGGCTGGTCGCCGAACTCGGCGACCTCGTCGAGCAGTTCCCGCTGCGCGAACGCATCCGCGCCCAGCTCATGACCGCCCTCTACCGCTGCGGGCGGCAGGCGGACGCCCTCAACGTCTACCGCCAGGGACGCCAGGTGCTCGTCGAGGAACTCGGCGTGGAGCCGAGCGCCACGCTCAACCGGGTCTTCGAGGGCATCCTGCGCGCCGATCCCGGACTCGACCCGCCCGGCGTCCCGGACCAGCGGATCCAGGTCGTCACACGGGATGCCGAACGGCCCGAGATGGTCCCCGCCGACCTCACCGACTTCACCGGCCGCACGGCGCCCGCACGCGCGCTCTGCGCGGACCTGTGCGCGGGGCGCGACACCGTCACGGCCATCTCCGGAATGGCGGGCACCGGCAAGAGCGCGCTCGCCGTGCACGTGGCCCACGGCTGTGCGCAGGACTTCCCCGACGGCAGCCTGTACGCGGACATGAGCGGGCCGGGGGAGCGGCCTGGGGATCCCTTCGAGGTGCTGGGCCTGTTCCTGCCCGCGTTGGGCGTTCCGGGCGAGCTGCCGGGGTCGCTGGACGAACGGGTGCGGATGTACCGCGACCGCCTCGCGGGCCGCAGGATGCTGGTGCTGCTCGACAACGCGGCGGACGAGCGGCAGATCCGTGACCTGCTGCCCGGCCCGGGAACGGCGCGTGGCCTGGTGACCAGCCGGATGCGGCTGCCGGCGCTCGCCGGTGCCCGGGGCCTGGACCTCCCGGGCTTCGAACAGGGGGAGGCTCTCGGTCTGCTGAGCGCGGTGATCGGCCCCGCGCGCGTGGCGGCCGACGCCAGGAGCGCCGGCCGGCTGGTCGAGCTGTGCGACCGGCTCCCGCTGGCGGTGCGCTGCGCGGCGACCCGGCTGGCGGCCAAACCGCACTGGTCCCTGGCCCGGCTGGCGGACCGGATGGCCGATGCCTCGCGCCACCGGCTGGACGAACTGGCCGTCTCCGACCTCGACGTGCGGGTCAGTCTGGAAGGGACCTATGCCACGCTCCCCGACGAGCTGCGGGCGGCCCTTGGACGGCTGGTGTTGCTGGGGACCTCCGAGATCCCGGTGTGGGCCGCCGCGGCAGTCCTGGACGTCGCCGAGTGTGAGGCCGAGGACCTGCTGGAGGCGATGGTCGATGCCCGCGTGGTGACGGTGGCGCAGACCGCGCCGGGCGACCCGCCGACGTACGTGCTGCCCGTGCTGTTCCGGCTGCTCGTCGCCGAGCGGACCCGGCAGCCGGGCGTGGAGAGGGAGCGGACGGCGGCCTTCGCCCGGGTGCTGACGTCCTGGCTGGGGCGGTTCGGGGCGCGGGAGGGGTGCCAGGCCGTGCGGCAGAGCGCCGCCCTGACGTTCTGCCGCGCGACGGTCCCGTATCCCGGAAGCGTCTGGGATGTGTGCCACGACTTCGCGCACTTCGTCGACCAGTTCCTGTGAACGGATTTCCTGCGCACATTCGGAAGCAGTCCTTCCGGCCGATTCGCCGGATCCTCGTATAGCCCCGATATAGAGGCGGGCCGCACGAATATAGTCCGCTTCACAAAGCTGTTTCCCGGCGCGTCCCGCGGCCCGAAAGCACCCGCGGATGCGGCGCGCACACGTGCCCCCTCACAGCCGGCCGACACCGGTTTCAGCGGGGCTCCAGAACCGGGAAATCCGAGGTGACGGAGTGCAGTTCCGAATACTGGGGAATCTCGAAGTGGCGGCCGACCGCGACCGCCCCGTACTGCTCGCCCCGAAGCTGCGGACCGTTCTGTCGGTCCTGCTCATTTCGCGCGGCCGCAGTGTGCCCATCGACCGGTTCGTCGAGGAGCTGTGGCAGGACCACCCCCCGGCGACCGTGTCGGCCACCATGCAGACGTACGTGTACCAGATCCGCAAACTTCTCGCCGCCGCCGGGGTAGACACCGGCGTGCGTCTGGAGACGGACTCCAGCGGGTACGCCCTGCGGGCACCCGCCGAGCACATCGACGCCCACGTCTTCGAGAGCCGCTTCGAGCAGGGCAAGCGCGCCCTCGAAGCCGGGGACCACATGGGTGCCGTGGCCGCCTTCGACCGGGCGCTCGCCATGTGGCGCTCCTCGGTCTTCGCCGACGTGCCGAAGGGGCCCTTCCTGGAGGCGTCCGCGGCCCGCCTGGAGGAGGCCCGGATGCAGGCGATCGAACTCAGGGTCGAGGCCTATCTGCGGCTCGGCCGGCAACTCGACATCCTTCCCGAACTCCAGGCGCTCACCGTGCGTCATCCACTGCACGAAGGGCTCCACTCCCGTCTGATGCTCGCCCTGCACCGCGCCGGCCGGCGTCACGAGTCGCTGGACGTGTACCGGCGGCTGCGGGAGACGCTCACCGACGAACTGGGCCTGGAGCCCTCGCCCGAAGTCCAGCGGCTGCACCGGGCGTTGCTGGCCGGCGACCCGGCACTGGAGGAGGGTGCCGGTCCGGTGCGCCCGCACCGGACGAGGCTGACACCGCCCGCACAGCTGCCGCCCGACATAGCGGACTTCTGCGGACGCGGCGACGAACTCGCCGAGCTGGAACGGCTGCTGGGCCGTGGCGGCGGTGACGGACCGGCGCCGCGGATCGTCGCGCTGTGCGGTATGGCCGGGGTCGGCAAGACCGCGCTCGCCGCCAGGCTGGCGCACCGCTTGCGGCGGTTCTACCCCGACGGACAGTTCTTCGCCCGCTTCCGCGCCGACGAGGCCGACGGCGACGCAGCGCCGCCCGAACCGCACGCGGTGATCGGCTCGTTCCTGCGGGGCGCCGGCTTTCTGCCGGAGCAGATCCCGCAGGATCTGGCCGGCCGCGCCCAGCTGTTCCGCAGCTGGTGCGCCGATCGCCGGGTGCTCCTCCTCCTCGACGACATCGACTGCGAGGACCAGGTCGAAAGCCTCCTGCCCGGCGGCCCCGGCTGCGGTGTGGTGATCACCGGCCGCGCACCGCTGTACGGACTGAGCGGCGCCCACCGCAGAGAGGTCGAGCCGCTGCGGCCCGCGGAGGCCGTCGAGCTGCTCGCCACCGTCACCGGCCGGCGCTGGTCCGGGCCGGAACGCCGCACCGCGCTGGCGATCGCCGAGCGCTGCGAACATCTCCCGGTCGCCCTGCGCGCGGTGGGCTCCAGACTCGCCCTGTCCGCCGGTCTGTCGCTGGAAGAGGCGGCGGCGCGCCTCGCCGACCCCCGGCGCCGCCTCGACCTGCTCAGGGCCGGCGACGCGGATCTGACCCATCGGCTGGAGCAGTCCTGCCGCGGCCTCGACACGCCGTGCCGGCACGTCCTGCACCGGCTCAGCCGAGCCGAGGTCACCGGCCTCGCCGCGTCGTCCGCCTTCTCCGCCGAGGACGTCACGCCGCTGCTCGGCCTGCCCCCGGTCACCGTGGACGCGCTGCTGGGCCGGCTGCACGACCGCCGGCTGCTGCTGGCGGGGTCGTCACGGCCCGGAGGCGAGGTGCGCTACCGGCTGCCCGAGTTGGTGCGTCTGTTCGTACTGGACCGCCAGGACGAATTCACGTCCGCAGCGGCGCCGGAAACGCCCGGGCGCGTTCTCCCGTCCGTCGCCTTCACCACGTAGTCAGAGATTCTTCAGCGGCCGCTCCCAGGATGGGCCGAGGACGACATCGAGAAAGTAGAATCCGTCAGTCCGGGGAGGAAGTGACGGTGTGCCGGAACTGACCTTCGAAAAGCTGATCGACCTGACCCGCACCCATGCCGGTGAGGCCGAGGACGGCGCGCTGGACGGTGACATCGTGGACGTGCTGTTCTCCCATCTCGGATACGACTCCGTCGCCCTTCTGGAAGTCATCAACCAGATCAGGTTCGAGTACGGCATCGATCTCTCGGAAGACGCCTTGGGTGAGATGAGAACACCCCGTCAGGTGCTCGAAAAGGTCAATGACGTCCTGCGCAGCAGGCCTGAGATCCCAAGGAGTGTGCAGCAGTGAGTGAGGTCCAGGAAAAGGCCCCCGAGACCGCCGCCGAGCAGTTTCTGCCGAACGACCTGTACGGGCTCCAGCTGGTGTTGCTCGCCTCCGGCGGACGGCTCTTCCAGATGGTGCACGCCCTCACCGAACTGAGGATCGCCGACCTCCTCGACGAAAAACCCCTGCCCGTGTCCGAACTGGCCGAGCGGGCGGGCGCGCACGAGACCGCGCTGCTGCGGCTGCTGCGGTGCACGGCGATGCTCGGCATCTTCGCCGAGGGGCCGACCGGCGTCTTCCGAACCACCCCGGTGGCGAAGGCGCTCACCCACGACAATCCGCACGGCGTGCTGCCGCTCGTGCGCTACAACCACATGCAGCTCACCTCCCGGCCCTTCGACGAGCTCCTGCACAGTGTGCGGACCGGACAGCCCGCCTTCCCCGAGGTCTTCGGCGTCACGTTCAACGCGTACCTGGAGGCGAACCCCGAGGCGGACCGCTTCTGCGACGAGTTCCAGTCCTACTGGGCCCGCCAGTTCGCCGAGGAGGAACTCGACCAGTGGGACCTCGGCCGGTTCGGCTCCCTGGCCGATCTCGGCGGCGGTGACGGCTACTTCCTCGCGCAGGCGCTGCGCAGGTATCCGCGGATGACGGCCACCCTCGTCGACCTGCCCTGGATGGCCCGCAAGGCCGAGCGGGTGCTCGCCGAGCACGGCGTGGCCGACCGCGCCCGGATCGTGGGCGGCGACCTGCTCGCGGACCCGGTTCCCCGGGGCGCCGCATGCTATTTCGTGAAGGCCGTGTTCATGCGTTTCTCGGACGAGGAGGCGGAACGCGCGCTGCGTCGGATCCGGGAGGCCATCGGCGACACCGGCGCACGTCTGCTCATCGTCGACTCGGTACTGAAACCGGGGAACGAATGGGATCACGGAAAGCTGCTCGACATCGACATGCTCGTGCTGCACGGCGGCCGGAAGCGGACGATCGAGGACTGGCACCGGCTGTTCTCCCGCACGGGTTTCGAATTGGTCAACGAGCCCGTCTTCCACTGGGACCTGCTCGAGTGCCGTCCCGTCTGACCCACCCGGTCGATCGCACACCACGGAGGTGAACATGGAACTGGTCGGCATGGATACCGCGGAACTCCAGGAGATCCTGACCACCCACATCGGACTGGAGCAACAGGACGTCGAATCCGCGGGCGACGTCTCGCTCAGCGAACTCGGCGTGGACTCCGTCGGGCTCATCGAAATCCACAAGGTGATATCCGAACGACACGGAATCGAACTCCCCGAGGACATAGCAGCCATGACCGTCCAGCAGCTCCTGGACCAGGTGAACGCCCGCGTCGAAAGGGGTGAGTGATGGCGAGCAGCACCGACAACTCCGTCCACATCGCGGCTCCGCTGGAGACCGTGTGGCGGCTGACCAACGACGTGCGGACCTGGCCGCAGCTCTTCACCGAGTACGCCGCCGTCGAGGTCCTCCACGAGGAGGGCGACACCGTGCGGTTCCGGCTGACGATGGTGCCGGACGACGACGGCACGGTGTGGAGCTGGGTCAGCGAACGCACCATGGACCCGGGCTCCCGTTCCGTGCGTGCCCACCGGGTGGAGACCGGTCCCTTCACGTACATGCGCATCCACTGGACGTACGAGCCCGACGGCGCAGGCACCCTCATGCGGTGGCGGCAGGAGTTCGAGGCCAAGCCGGACGCACCCTTCGACGACGCCGCCATCACCCGGCGCATCAACGACAACACCCGCATCCAGATGGACGCCATCAAGAGGAAGGTCGAACAGGCCGCCGCCGTCGCCTGACGCCGGCCGGAGCCGTGTCGCCCGCGCACCCCTCCTCCGTGCCCTGGTCCGAGGAGACCCGATGTTCGAGAAGCCCGTCAGGCCTGGCCGGACACTGTTCGACTGGTTCGCCGCGGCCGCCGCCCGCCACCCCGACCGGGACGCCCTAGAGGTGTCCGGCACGACCCTGACGTACCGTCAACTCGACCATGTCGCCGGGCAGGTCGCCGACGAGATCGTTCGGCTCCACGGCCGCCCTCCCGAGCGGGTGGGCATTCACGCGGGCCGCAGCCCGGCGGCGTACGCGGGCTATCTGGCCGCGCTGCGACTGGGCGCCGCCGCCCTGCCGCTCAACCCGTCCTTCCCCGCGGCACGCAACCAGCACATCGTGCGGGTCGCGGACCCGGCGGTGGTGATCGGCGAGCGGCCGGTGCCCCACCTGCCCGTACCGGCGCTCACCCTCGGTGCGGACGACGTGCAGGCCCTGCTGCGGCAGCCCGCCGCGCCGTCGCCGCCGGTGGCGGCCGACCCCGCGGGCACGGCGTACGTCCTGTTCACCTCGGGCTCCACGGGCACGCCCAAAGGAGTGCCGGTCGGGCACCGTCAGATCGACGCCTACCTGGCGGACGTCGTCCCGCGCTACGCCCTCGGCCCCGGCGCACGGGTCAGTCAGACCTTCGACCTCACCTTCGACCTGTCGGTCTTCGACCTCTTCGCCACCTGGGGCTCCGGGGCCACCCTCGTGGTCCCCGGCCGCGGTGAACTGCTCGCCCCCGCACGGTTCGTCGCCGAGCGCGCCCTCACCCACTGGTTCTCCGTGCCCTCGGTGATCTCCCTGGCGCAGCGGCTGGGCCGGCTGCCCGAGTCAGGCATGCCCGGACTGCGCTGGAGCCTGTTCTGCGGCGAGCAGCTGACCCTCGAACAGGCCGCGGCCTGGCGCCGGGCGGCCCCGGCCAGTGTCGTGGAGAACCTGTACGGACCGACCGAACTCACCCTCAGCTGCGCCCGGTTCCGGCTCCCCGCCGACCCCGCGGCCTGGCCCGCCACCTCCAACGGCACGGTGCCGATCGGCACCGTGCACCCCGGGCACGAGGCCCTGGTGCTGGACGGGGAGGGGCGCCCGGCGACCACGGGCGAGCTGTGCGTACGCGGCCCGCAGCGGTTCGCCGGCTATCTCGACCCGGCCGACAACAGGGACCGCTTCCTGCGCCACGACGGCCGTGCCGCCCGCCCGTGGACCGGGTCCGGCCCGCCGGACGACGGCCTCTGGTACCGCACCGGCGACCTGGTGCGCGTGGAAGGCGGCGAACTGGTCCACCACGGCCGGCTGGACCACCAGGTCAAGGTCCAGGGCTACCGCGTCGAACTGGGCGAGATCGAGGCCGCGTTGCGGTCGCGGCCGGGCGTGCGGGACGCCATCGTCGTGGTCCTCACCGAACCCGGCGGAGCGACGGCGCTGCACGCCGTGTGCACCGGGGACACGGACGACGGCGAGGAGGCGTTGCGCGCGCTGGCCGAGCGGCTGCCCCGGCACATGGTGCCGCGCACCGTGACCTTCTGGTCCGGGCTTCCGCTCAACCCCAACGGAAAGATCGATCGCGAGGCCATCAGGACGCGGCTCGCGGACGACTGAGACGATCGCAGGGAGTGCTCATGCAGCGTGTTGTCTTCATCGACCGCATGGATCCGCGCGACGCTGACCAGGTCGCGAAGATCTGGACGTCCCACGACGCGACGCGGCTGCCGCGCGAGATCGGCGTGGCCCGCCGCACCCTCTACCGGTTCCGCGGCCTGTACGTCCACCTGGTGGAAGCCGCCGAAGACGTACAGGGTGCCCTGGCCGACCGGATCCTCGACGCCCGCACCGCCCCGGAGTTCATCGAGACGCGCGACGCACTGGCCGGCTTCCTGCGGCCCTACGCGCCCGACTGCCGCACCCTGACGGACACCCGGGCCGAAGAGTTCTACCACTGGCGGGCGTAGCGGCCCGGACCGAGCCGCCGATCCACCGGGCGGGCGCCGTCCGCCCCTCACCGAGGAGCACCCTGTGCCGGGTCTGATCAAGATATCCATGCACGACGCACCGGCCAGCACCAGGCTGGGCGGGACCATACGACCGATGCTGACGCCCGCGAGCGTGGGAGCCAGCACGGGATTTCTCGGAACGATGACCCTGGAGCCCGGCGAGTACGTCGCCGAGCACTACCACCCACACTCGGAGGAGTTCGTCTTCGTGGTGCGCGGTGCCGTCCTGGTGCGCGTCGACGGAGAGGAACTCACCGTCGGGGCCCACGAGGCGGTTCTCGTACCCCGGTTCGGCTCCCACCGCTACGAGAACCGCGGCACGGAGCCCGCCCTCCTCGTGTTCCAGATGGCACCCCTCGCGCCCAGCCCCGAGGAGGGCCACGTCGAGGTGGAGAAGCCGGCGTCGCCGAGTGCCCCTCCGCCGGTGGTGGGAAAGTGAGCATGCGCCGGGCGGTCATCACCGGTGTCGGCGTCGTCGCACCCGGCGGCGTCGGTGCGAAACCCTTCTGGGAACAGATCACTTCGGGCCGGTCCGCGACCCGTCCGGTGTCGCTGTTCGACGCCACCGGATTCCGGTCGCGCATCGCGGGCGAGGTCGACTTCGACCCCCTGGCCGCCGGGCTCACCCGCCGGCAGGCCGAGGGCCTTGACCGGATGGTGCAGTTCGCGCTCGTCGGCCTCGCCGAGGCGATGGAGGACAGCGGTCTGGAACCGGACGGCACCGACCCCGCCCGCGTCGGCGTCAGCATGGGCACGGCCGTCGGCCTCACCATGGGCCTGGAGAGCCAGTACGTGCGGGTCAGCTCAGGCGGCCGGGAGTGGCTGGTCGATCACCGGCTGGCCGCCGACACCCTCTTCGACTGCTTCGTCCCGTCCTCCATGGCCCGCGAGGTCGCCTGGGCGTGCGGCGCCGAGGGCCCGGCGACCGTGGTCTCCACCGGCTGCACCTCCGGCCTCGACGCCGTCGGGCACGCCCTGGACCTGATCCGGGACGACGCCGCGGACGTGGTGATCACCGGGGCCACCGACGCCCCGCTGTCGCCGATCACCTACGCCTGCTTCGACGCGCTGCGCGCCACCTCGCCCGACAACCACGATCCGGCGGGCGCCTGCCGGCCGTTCGACCGCACCCGCAACGGGTTCGCCCTGGGCGAGGGCGCAGCCGTGTTCGTCCTGGAGGAACTGGACCACGCCCGCCGGCGCGGCGCCCACGTCTACGCCGAGCTCGCCGGATTCGCCACCCGCTGCAACGCCTACCACATGACCGGACTGCGCTCCGACGGCGCGGAGATGGCGGAGGCGATCCGCGCGGCGATGGCCCAGAGCCGCCTCGCCCCCGAGGACCTCGACTACATCAACGCCCATGGCTCCGGCACGAAGCAGAACGACCTGCACGAGACGGCGGCGTTCAAACGGGCGCTCGGCCCGGCCGCCCACGACGTGCCGATCAGCTCCATCAAGTCCATGATCGGACACGCCCTGGGCTCGGTCGGCTCCATCGAGATCGCCGCCTGCGCACTCGCCGTCGAGCACGGCGTGATACCGCCCACCGCCAATCTGCGCCACCCCGACCCGGAGTGCGACCTCGACTATGTGCCGCTGGTCGCCCGGGAGGCCCGGGTGGACTCGGCGCTCACCGTCGGCAGCGGCTTCGGCGGATTCCAGAGCGCGGCCGTCCTGCGGCGCTGGCAGGGGGGTACGGCATGACGGCACGCGTGGTGGTGACGGGGGCCGGTGTCGTGGCCCCCAACGGGCTGGGTGCCGAGGAGCAGTGGCGGGCGACCCTCGCGGGCCGCAGCGGTCTCGGGCCGATCACCCGGTTCGACTCCTCGCGCTATCCGGTCCGCGTCGTCGGCGAGGTCCCCGGCTTCGTACCGGCCGAGCAGGTGCCCGGACGGCTGCTCCCGCAGACGGACCGGGTCACCCAGTTCGCCCTCGCCGCCGCCGACCAGGCCCTCGGGGACGCCGACGTGTCCCTGGCGGACGTGGGCGACTTCGACGCCGGCGTGATCACGGCGAGCGGCTGCGGGGGATTCGAGTTCGGCCAGCGCGAACTGCAGAAGCTGTGGAGCCAGGGGCCGGGGCGGGTCAGCGCCTACCAGTCCTTCGCCTGGTTCTACGCGGTGAACACCGGGCAGCTGTCGATCCGGCACGGCACCCGGGGAACCGGCAGCGTGCTGGTGACCGAACAGGCCGGGGGACTGGACGCGCTGGCGGCCGCCCGGCGACGGCTGCGCCGCGGAGACCTGCGGGTCGTGCTCGGCGGCGGATTCGACGCGCCGCTCTCCCCGTGGGGGCTGACCGCGCAGATACCCAACGGACTGCTGAGCACCCGTCGGGACCCCGCCCGTGCCTACCTGCCGTTCGACCGCGCGGCGGCCGGCTACGTACCCGGCGAGGGCGGGGCCGTACTCGTCCTGGAGACCCTCGACGACGCCGAGAGCCGTGGGGCCCGGACCGTGTACGGGGAGATCGCGGGCCATGCGGCCACGTTCGACCCCCGCCCGGGCTCCGGACGCCCCGGCAACCTCGTCAGGGCGATCCGCGGCGCGCTGGACGACGCGGGGCTGGACCCCGGCGACATCGGCGCCGTGTTCGCCGACGGCGCCGCGACACCCGGACCGGACGCGGCGGAGGCGAACGCCCTCGCGGAGGTCTTCGGCCCCCGGGCCGTCCCCGTGAGCGTGCCGAAGACCATGACCGGCCGGCTGTACGCGGGCGGCGCCCCCCTCGACGTCTTCGCCGCGCTGATGACCCTGCGGGAGGGCGTGGTGCCGCCCGCGGTGCACATCGGCGACGTCCCGGCGGACCACCGGATCGACCTGGTCGTCGGCGCGCCCCGCCGGGTGCCGGTCCGAGCCGCCCTCGTCGTGGCCCGCGGCCACGGCGGCTTCAACTCCGCGCTCGTCGTGCGGGCCGTCTGACCCGCCCGCGAACCCTCCGAAGGGAGCTGCCCCCATGGGCACCGTTCGTCTCGAGGACCACCACTACACCCTGGTCAACGTGTTCACCGTGGAGCCGGCCGACCAGGACCGCCTCTACGACGTCATCCTCGACGCCACCGACGTCATCGAGCGCTTCCCCGGCTTCGTCTCCGCCAACCTCCACAAGAGCGACGACGGCACCAAAGTGATCAACTACGCGCAGTGGCGCAGCAGGGCGGACTTCGACGCCATGCACGAACACCCCGACGTGCAGGACCACTTCAAGGCCTGCCGGGCCATCACCGATGACATCGTGCCGATCTTCTGCGAGGTCGTACACGTCCACCGGCACACCCCGGACGGCGACGGTGGCTCCTGACCCGT
This sequence comes from Streptomyces sp. NPDC031100, assembly GCF_055570785.1. Lineage (NCBI taxonomy): Bacteria > Bacillati > Actinomycetota > Actinomycetes > Kitasatosporales > Streptomycetaceae > Streptomyces > Streptomyces sp. NPDC031100. The sequence goes on along the minus strand of NZ_JBVIGN010000003.1, from coordinate 450,705 downwards.
ACGCGCGCTGGTTCCTCGGCGGACCGGTGCCTGCCGAGGCGGAGACGCTCCTGTTCTGCCTGCCCAACGCGGGCGGCGGCAGCGCCCACTATCTGACGTGGCGGCGGACGCTGGGCCCGCGCGTCGCGGTGCAGCCCGTGCAACTGCCCGGACGCGAGAACCGCATCGGCGAATCCCCGCGCTTCGATCCGGCGGAACTGGTCGCCGCGCTGCGCCACCGCATCGACCGCCCCTTCGCCCTCTACGGCCACAGCATGGGCGGGATCCTCGCCCACCTCGCGACCGGCGAACTCCTGTGCGGACAAGGGCCGGTACCCGTCCGCCTGTACCTGGCGGCCTGCCGGCCCGCCCACCTCGACTGTCCGTGGGCGAAGCGCTGGGCACGACTAGCGGACGACGAACTTCTGGCCGAGATCGCCGAGTTGGGCGGCATTCCGCGCGCGGTGCTCGAACACCCTCGGGTGCGGGCGCGCGTGGTCGACGTGCTCCGCAGCGACATCGGCTGGCTCGCGGGGCTGCCACCGCGCCCGCCGCGGCCGCTGCCCGTCCCCCTGGTCGCCGTGGCAGGGGCGGACGATCCGCTGTCCGGCCCCGAGTCCGTGGCCGGATGGGAGCGGCACACCTCACGCCGGTTCGACCTGCGCGTGGTGCCCGGCGGACACCTCTTCCACACCGCGCACCCCGCGGTCGTCACCTCGCTGATCATGCAGGACATCACTTCCACGAGAGGAGAGCTCCATGGGGTCCGTTGACGCAGCCGGCGACGCCGTCGAGGATGCCGAACTGCAGAGGGTCATGGACATCGCAGGCGGGTTCTGGCGGGCACAGGCGCTGTTCAGCGCCGTGGAACTCGGCCTGTTCACCTGGCTCGAGGCCGAAGGTCCGGCCGGCCGTGCGGAACTGTGCCGGGCCCTCGGTCTCGACCCCGGCGCGGCCGGGGACCACCTGGACGCCCTGACCGCGCTCGGGCTGCTGCACCGCGAAGGGGAGCGGTACGCCAACGCGCCCGCCGCCGCGCGCTATCTGGACCGCGGCAAGGACGGTTACGTCGGCGGCTTCCTCGCCTTCATGGGCCACGCCCTCTACCCGGCCTGGGGCCGGCTCACCGCGCTGCTGCGCAGCGGCGGCCGGCAGGAGGGCACGGAGTCGTTCACGGACTGGTACCAGGACCTCGATCAGGTGCGCGGTTTCATGGACGCCATGGACAGCGTGTCGGCGGCCGTGACGCGGCGCCTGGCCGACCGCTTCGACTGGTCGGCGCGCGAGCAGGTGGTGGACCTCGGCGGGGCCCGCGGCAACCTGCTGGCGCATCTGGTGCGCGCCCACCCCGGGCTGCGTGGAACGTGCTTCGACGTGCCGCCGCTCAAGCCCCTGTTCGACGAGCACATGGCCCGGCTCGGCACCGCCGACCGCGTCACCTTCCAGGGTGGCGACTTCCGCACCGACCCGCTGCCCGAGGGAGACGTCCTCGTCCTCGGACACGTCCTGCACGACTGGGACGAGGACACCCGCGTCCTGCTCCTGCGCCGCGCGTACGACGCGCTCCGCCCCGGTGGTGCGCTGCTGATCTACGAGGAACTGCTCGACGACGACCGTCGCGGCCCCGAGCGCTCCCTGCTGATGAGCCTGAACATGCGGCTGGTGCGCACCGGCGGCGGGGAGTACACGGCGGCACAGTGCCGTACCTGGCTGACCGGAGCGGGGTTCACCGACATCTCCGTCCAGCCCATCACGGCCACGGAACGACTGGTGGTGGCCCACAAGCCCTAGCGTCGACGCCAGCGGGGGGGGGGGGGGGGGGGGGGGGGGGGGGGGGGGGGGGGGCGGGGGGGGGGGGGACCCCCCCCCCCCCCCCCCCCCCCCCCCCCCCCCCCCCCCCCCCCCCCCCCCCCCGCCACCCCCCCCCCCCCCCCCCCCCCCCCCCCCCCCCCCCCCCCCCCCCCTCGCGGTGGCGTCGACGGGTCAGCCGGCGGGCGTTCGGCCGGCGGCCAGGGCGGCGTAGAGCGCGAGGCAGTCCTCGTACCGCGGCAGCAGTCCGGCCGCCTCCGCCTGTGCCAGTGTCGGCGCGTCGGCGTCCTTGTCCGACAGGACCGGCGGCTCGGTCAGCTGCCAGGGCAGCGCCAGCGCGGGGTCGAGCGGATGGACGCCGACGGCCACCTCCGGCGCGTACTCCGTCGAGGTCAGATAGGTGACACAGGTGTCGTCCTCCAACGCGCGGAAGGCGTGGCCGAGTCCCTGTGAGAGGTAGACCCCGGCCCCGGACCCCGGATCCAGCAGGACGCTGTCGTACCGTCCGAAGGCCGGCGAACCCGTCCGAAGGTCGACCACGAGGTCGAGGACCGCACCCCGCACACAGGTGACGAGCTTGGCCTCGCCCGGCGGCACGGCGCTGCCATGGACGCCGCGTATGGTGTCGCGCCGGGAAACGGAACAGCTGCCCTGGCGGATCGTCAGCGGACGCCCGACCGCCCGCGAGACCTCCTCGTGGCGGAACATCTCGAAGAAGGCCCCACGCCGGTCCCGGCGGTACTCCGGGACCAGCAGAAACGCGTCCGGGATCTGCATCTCGGTGACCTGCATACGACGGGAGCGGCGGCACACGGCCGGCTACGGCACGAGCACGACGCCGCCGCGGACGCCTCCCTCGGCCACCAGGGCGTGCGCCTCGCCCGCCTGCTCGAAGGGGAAGACCTTGGGGGTACGCAGCGACAGGCGTCCCTCCGCGACGAGCGCGGCCAGCTCCGCGAGCTGCTCCGACAGGCCGCGCGCCAGGACGACTTCGGTGCGGACGCCGCGCACCGGCGGCGGGGGAAAGGGCGGGGTGACGCCGACGTAGACGCCGCCGTCCCGCACCGCGTCCAGGGCGGCGGCCCCGATGGCGGCGGCGTCCAGCAGCCCGCTCGCACCGCTCGCCGCGACCGCCCGCACGGCGGCGCCCGGGTCCGGCGACGAGGCGACGAAGGTCGCGCCCCGGGCGGTCACGAACTCCTCGTCCCCCGGCCGCGCGACCCCGACGACCGCCAGCCCCCGGTGCCGCGCCAGTTCCACGGCGAAGCCTCCGACCCCGCCGGCCGCCCCGGTGACGGCGAGGAGGTCGCCCCGCTCCAGGCCCAGCAGATCGAGGGCCTGACGCGCGGTCAGTGCATTCAGCGGCAGGGTGGCGGCCGTGGCGAGGTCCACGCCGTCGGGGGCCGCAGCCAGGACGTCGTGCGGCAGCACCACGTACTCGGCCTGGGTTCCCCTCTTGGTGTCGGGCCAGTCGGACATGCCGATCACGGGCTGACCGGGGCGCAGGCCGGTCACGCCGGGGCCGACGGCGTCCACCGTGCCGGCGACGTCGGCGCCCAGGACGTAGCGCGGCCCCGCGGGGAGCATCGGGCCGAGGAAGCCCGACCGGGCGACGATGTCGAGGGGGTGGACGGCGGCGGCCGCGACCCGTACCCGCACCTCGCCGGGGCCGGGTTCGGGGACGGGCAGGTCGGCGACGGCCAGGACGTCGGGGCCGCCGAACGACGGGATGGTCACTGCGCGCATGAGGGCTCCTCAGATGATCCGGGGTCGGTCCGGGCGGGGGTGGCGGGGCCGCGGCTCGCGGGAGCGCGGTTCAGGACCGGTCGTGGCTGTGGACGACCCGGCACGCGACGGCGTCGACGGAGTCGACGAGGCGTCCGACGGACCGGAAGTGGCCCTGGGCGTCCGGACGGGCGCGCATGGCCTCGAAGGCCTCCCTCGACTCCCACTGGACATAGGCCACGACGTGCCGGCCGTCATGGCTGCGGTGCAGGCTCGTCGCGACGAAACCGGGTTGCCTCTCCAGCAGGTGCATGCCGTCCACGAGGACCTGTGTGAGCGCCGCCTGCCGTTCCGGGGAGGTGTGGAAGATGTTGACGGTCGTGAAGTAGCCGTTCTCGGGTGCGATGCCGACGGTGGGACCGGCGGCGGGACGGAGATCCGTCATGACGCGGAGTTCCTTTCGAGCGGGGAGCGGGACGTGATCGTGGTGAGGGCGTCCTCGAGGGCGCGCTCCGCGTCGCCGGCGGCGCCGTCGCAGCGCCAGGCCACGAAACCGTCCGGCCGGACCAGCAGGGCCCCGCCCGGAGCGAGCCTGCAGGCCTTCAGAAAGTCGTCGTGCGGATCCAGCGGGCCGTCCGGGGCACCTAGGGGCAGCACGTCGAGCGGGACGGCCAGCCGCTCGGCCACCGCCCGCCCGGCTGCCGCCCACTGCCGGCCTTCGGGCCCGGTGAAGAGCAGGAACCGCTCGCCGGTGAGGTCGACGGAGGAGACCCGGCTGCCCCGCAGCGTCAGCCAGGCGTGCGGCACCCGCATGCCGGGCCGGCCGTCGATCTCCAGCTCATGGCCGAACGGCTCGGCGTGCTCGGCGCCGATCAGGGCGGACGAGGAGTAGCGGTAGGCCGTGGTGACGACGGTCTGGTCGCGTTCGTCGCGCCGGGTGGCGTCCTGAGGGTCGCTCCACCGCATGTGCCGCATCCAGGCCTGGTCGATGGTGGCCCGGCCCACCGGCCGGCGCTCGCTCTCATAGGTGTCCAGCAGGGACTCGCCGGCCCAGCCGTGGAGCACGGCGGCCAGCTTCCAGGCGAGGTTCGCGGCGTCCTGGACACCGAGGTTGGCGCCGAAACCGCCGGTCGGCGGCATCACGTGGCAGGCGTCGCCGGCGAGGAGGACGCGGCCCGCGCGATAGGTGCCGGTGATGCCGTGGCCGATCCACCAGCCCTTGGTCTCCCGTACCCGAACCGGCAGATCGGCTTCGCCGGTCGCCTTGCGCACCAGCGCGGAGCACTCCTCGAAGGAGATCCTCTCGGGGGCCAGGACCGTGGGGTCGCCGAAGACGCCGTAGATCCATCGCCCCTCGTCGAGGCGGAAGAGCATGCCCGGAGCGTCGGGGTCGGTCAGGTAAAGGATCATGAAGCGCCGGTCGCGCAGCCGGGACTCGATGTCCGCGTCGAACAGCACGTTGAAGACATGGCCCAGACTGCCGTGGCCCTCCAGCTCGATGCCGAGCCGTTTGCGTACGGGGCTGTGCGCGCCGTCCGCGGCGATCAGGAACCGCGCACGGAGGGTCCGCCGCGCACCCGTGCCGCGATCGAGCAGGACCGCGCTCACCCCGTCGTCGTCCTGGGTGAACGAGACCAGCTCGGTGCCGAAGTCGAGGTGCGCACCTCGCCGCAGGGCCTCGTCCAGCAGGATCGGCTCGACCTTGTCCTGGCCGCACCAGACCGCCTCCGACGGGCCGATGTCGTGGAAGTCGTTCTCCCCCTCCGCCATCACGACGGCGTCACCGGTGGCCAGGTCGGCCAGGGAGCCCGCCCTGATGATGGCGCGCGGCAGGTGGCGGGGCGGCAGGTTTCCGGCCGACCAGAGCCGGCCCGGGACGAACCGCTCGGCCACCTCCCGCACCCGCCGCTCGATGCCGAGCGTGCGCAGCAACTCCATGGTGCGCGGGCTGACATGGGTGGAGCGCAGCATCTGCGACACGGACGTGTTGCGTTCCACCACGTGGCAGTCGACGCCCTGCTGCCGCAGGAACAGGGCCGCGGCGAGGCCCGTCATGCCGCCGCCCACCACCAGAACCGGAACTTGAACGTCAGGCATGAGGCATCCCATCCGGTATCGCTCGACAACGTTCCAACCGCACCTCGCCAAGCGTCACTTCGGCTCCTCCACAGGCGCTGAGGAACCCGTAAACGGGCATGTCGTCGGCGCGGGCCAGGCCGCTTCAGCAACTGTTCAGCGGCTCTTGGGACGGCCTCGGGAGACTCGATCCGCCTGCTGTGGCCCACGGCCGTGACGGAAGACGGGAGTTCGTCCATGGGGAAGCTCGCCGGGAAGACGGCACTGGTGACCGGGTCGTCGCGCGGGATCGGACGGGCCGTGGCCCGCCGGCTCGCGGACGAGGGCGCGCTGGTCGCCGTGCACTACGCCACGCATGCCGACCGGGCGAAGGAGACGCTGGCGTCCATCGAGGCGGCCGGGGGCCGCGGCTTCCTCGTCCGGTCCGAGTTCGGAACCGAGGGGGACCTCGACCGGCTGTTCGCCGGGCTGGCCGAGGGGCTGGCCGGACGGCCGCTGGACATCGTGGTCAACAATGCCGCGGTGGGGCACTCCGGATCCGTCGCCGGCGCCTCGGAAGCCGGCTTCGACCGTGTCTTCGCGGTCAATGTGAGGGCGCCGTTCTTCATCGTCCAGCGGGCCCTGCCGCTGATGAACGACGGCGGCCGCATCGTCAACATCAGCTCGTCGGTGACCCGGATCGCGGTGTCCCACGAACTCGTCTACGGCATGACGAAGGGCGCCCTGGACATCATGGCCCGCACCCTCGCGCACAGCCTCGGCGCGCGGCGGATCACCGTCAACTCCGTGGCGGTGGGCGTCACCGACACCGACATGATCGCGCCGCTGAAGGAACACCCCGAGGCGATGGCGGGCATCGCCGCCGCCACGGCACTCGGCCGGATCGGCCACCCGGACGACATCGCCGGCGTCGTCGCGTTCCTCACGTCCGAGGACAGCCGCTGGACCACCGGCCACCTGCTGGACGCCACCGGAGGAATGTGCCTGGGCCTCCCGATCTAGTCCGCCAACTCCACGGTCCTTCTGATGGATTTCGGCACCGGTTAGCCTTGCCGGATGGATACCCCCACACTTGATCGTCTCGATCGCGATCTGGCGCACGCGCTGCAGATCGACGGAAGGGCACCCTTCAGCAAGATCGCCAAGGTGCTCGGCATCTCGGACAGCACCATCGCCCGCCGCTACCGGCGGCTGCGCGGGGCCGGCCTGCTCAGGGTGGTCGGTTCCGTCAACCTCAGCCTGCTCGGCTATGCGCCCTGGACCATCCGCCTGCACTGCACTCCGGATGCGTCGGGCGCCATCGCCACGGCCCTGGCCCGACGCGGCGACACGTTCTGGGTGCACCTGCTGTCCGGCGGGACGGAGATCGTCTGCAGCACCCAGGCCCGCGCCCACGGCGACGACACCCTCCTGCTGCAGAAGCTCTCCCGCACCCACCGCGTCGTCTCCGTCACGGCGCACTCGATGCTCCAGGGCTTCGCCACCCCGCGCACCTGGTCCGGCATGGAGTCGCTCACCCCCGACCAGGTCGAGCAACTGCTGCCGGAGCCGCCCGTGGTGGACGACGGGCCGGTCAGCCTGTCCGAGGAGGACCACGCCCTGCTGGAGATCCTCTCCCGCGACGGCCGGGCCGGATACGGCGAACTGGCCGACGGCACCGGCTGGTCGGAGTCGACCGTCAAACGACGCCTGGAACACCTCAGGCGCACCGGCATCCTCTCCTACGAGCTCGACCTGCCGGTCGCGGCGCTCGGCTACCGCTGCGAGGCCCGGCTGTGGATGTCCGTGCGGCCGTCCGCACTGGTCTCCGTCGCAGAAGCCCTCGCCCGGCACCCCGAGGTCTGGTTCGCCGCGGTCACCACCGGTCCCACCAACCTGATGGCCTCCGTCATCTGCCGCGACCACGGGGACCTGTACCGGTATCTGACCCAGAGCGTGGCCTCCCTGGACGCGGTGCGCAGCATGGAGACGGCGACCGTGGACCGCACGATCAAACGCGCCGGTGCCGTCCTGCCGGACCTCACGCGGGAAAAGGTCAGATTCTGATACGCGAGAGGCGATATTCACCGCGGGCCTGAAGAGCACGCAGATATTCGTCGCCAAACCCCTTCCGGCTGGCTTCGCCTCTCCTCCTTTCCGATCCTTTGGGTGACCGGAGGACGAAAGGAAATCTCATGCGTAAATGGTGGCCCCTCGTCGCGGTGTGTCTGGGGTCGTTCATGCTCATCGTGGACACCACCGTGGTGACCGTCGCCCTGCCCGACATCGCCGACGGGCTCGACGCCTCGCTGACGAGCCTGCAGTGGGTGCTGAACATCTACACGCTGGTGCTCGCCGCGCTGACGCTCAGCTCGGGCTCTTTCGGCGACCTGTTCGGGCGCCGCAGGACCTATCTGCTCTCCCTGGCCCTGTTCGGTGCGGCCTCGCTGCTGTGCGGCCTCGCGACCAGTCCGGGCGTGCTGATCGCCGCGCGCGGAGTGCAGGGCGTCGGCGGCGCCGCGATGTTCGTCACGAGCATGGCCCTCCTCGGCACCACCTACGACGAGAAGGACCGGGGCACCGCCATGGGCGTGTGGTCGGCGGTCATCGGCGTGGCCGCCGCCGTCGGCCCCATCTTCGGCGGCCTGCTGACCCAGGGCATGAGCTGGCGGGCCATCTTCTACGTCAACGTCCCCGTGAGCGTGCTGACTTACATCCTGACTTCAGTGTGCGTCAAGGAGTCCAAGCAGCCGGAGAAGGCCCGCGTCGACGTGCCCGGCATCGTGAGCTTCGCGCTCTGCTCCGGCGCCCTCACCTACGCCCTGATCCGGGTCGGGGACGACGGATGGGGCTCCGGCACCGTCCTCGGCCTGCTCGCCGTCGCGGCGCTGGCCCTGGTGCTGTTCGTCGGCGTGGAGCGGCGCAGCCCGTATCCGATGCTCGACCTGAAGCTCATGACCAACGCCTCCTTCCTGTCCCTCATGCTCAGCGCGGTGGCCTCGTCGTGGGGCTTCGCCTGCCTCGTGTTCACCTCGCTGTGGCTGCAGTCGGCACTGGGACTGGGCGCGATCAAGGCGGGACTGGCGCTGCTGCCGCTCGCGGTGGGCACCTTCCTCGCCTCCACCCTGACCGGGCCCCGGCTGCGCAAGGTCTCCCCGCGGATCACCATCCCGCTGTCCCTGCTCCTGATCGGCGTGGGCTGTGTGCTCAACGGCATCCTCGTCGACGGCGGGTCGGACTGGGTCACGATCCTTCCCGGCCTCGCGGTCATGGGCATCGGCATCGGCGTGGGCATGCCCGCCAGCGGTACCGCGATCTTCGCGTCCGTGCCCCCCGAGCGGGCCGGCATGGGCTCCGGGGCGATGGCCACCTTCCGCCAGCTCGGCCAGGCCCTCGGAGTGGCCCTGCTGGGGGTGTTCTTCGTCGACGCCGTGCGCCACGACCTCGTCGGCAAGGTGTCCGACCCGGATGCCGGTGTCGACGCCCTCAGCGGCGGCCGGCACACCGGTCTGACCGCCCTGCACGAGGCCGGGGCGCACGGACTGACGGCCGTGTACCTCGTCACCGCGGCGCTCGCGCTCGCCTCCGCGGTGGTCACCGCCCTGTTCATCCGCAGGCGCGTGTCCGTGCCGGCAGCACCGGTGAAGGAGCCCGCGGAATCCCACTGATCCCGGGCGGTCCCCCGGCCTTCATCGCGGCACATGACACGCGGACGCCGCCGGCCTTGAAGGGCCGGCGGCGTTCCGTATGTCCCTCAGTGCTCGGTCAACTGCCGCAGCAGGCCCGGCCGGTCGACCATCGCCCAGATGTCCGTGATCCGGCCGTCCTTCAGCCGGTAGAAGACCTGAGCCCGCTCCGACACCCGTCGGCCGGTGGGCGGCGTACCGGCGAACGGACCGGTGTGCGTGCCGGTGGTCACGCCCAGCACGGCCACCAGATCGCCCTCGGCGACGATCCGCTCCACGGTGAACTCCGCGTCGGAGAACGCCCGGTGGAGCGCCCCCCAGGTCACATTCACCACCTGCGGACCCCGCTCCGGGTAGGGGGCGTGGTGCATGACGGCGTCCGGCGCCACGAGATCCCTGGTGACCTCGTCGTAGCGCCGTTCGTTGAACGCCTCCTGGTAGAGCCGCAGGACGACGTCACGGTTGCCGGACTCCGGACCTGTCATCGGTGATCACTCCCCACGTCGGCGGAAGGCGGACTGGCCCAGATTCTCCGCAGCACCCTCCAGATCCGCTGAAGCTCCTCTGACGGAGGACGGCCCCTCGCGTGCACTTACCGGTTCCTCAGCGCTTCTTCACGGCGCACATCGACGCTGGACGGCAGCGCTTCCGGCGCCACGTCCCGATGCCCCAAAGCCCCTGTCCCGAGCGGCGCACGCCCCGATGGGAGACCAAGGTGCGAGTCCTCTTCACGATCATGCCGTCGATCCCTCACCTCCACCCCTACGTCCCGCTCGCCTGGGCCCTGCAGGGTGCGGGACACGAGGTCTGCTTCGCCGGTCATCCGGACCTGACCGGAGCGATCACCGCCGCCGGGCTGACCGCCGTGCCGGTCGGGGAACCGACGGACCTGGGCGCCGCGGTGCAGGAGTGCGCCGAGGATCCGCGCATCGACGGGATCGTCGATCCGCTCGCGGGCGACCCCGCGGAGCGGGACCTGTGGCAGCTGATCCGGCGCTACCTCATGTCCCCGTTCTGGATGGCCTACGCGGCCGCCGACCGGCCCGCGCAGCGGCGGGTCACCGACGATCTGATCGCCTTCGCCCGGGCCTGGCGGCCCGACCTGGTGCTGTGGGACCCGATGTTCTTCGCGGCCCCCCTCGCCGCCCGCGCCTGCGGGGCCGCGCACGCCCGCTTCCTGTGGGGCCCCGACTACTTCGCCTGGACCCGCTCCCGCTTCCTGGCCGAGCTGGCCCGCCCCGGAACCGCGCTCCCCACGGACCGGATGGCGGACCTGATGCGGCCCGAACTGGACCGGCTGGGCGAGCACTTCGACGAAGAACTGCTCGTCGGCCAGTGGAGCATCGACCCGCTGCCCGCCGAACTGCGCCTGCCGGTCGAGCACCCGTATCTCCCGATGCGCTGGGTCCCCTACACCGGAACGGCGGCCATGCCCGACTGGCTGCGGGCCGCGCCGGAGAGGCCACGGGTGTGCCTGACCCTGGGCACCAGCCGACGCCAGTTCTTCGACCGCAACAGCACCCTGCCCATGCTCGACCTGCTGGAGATGGTCGCCGACCTGGACGTCGAGCTGGTGGCCACCCTCAACGCCGACCAGCTGGCGACGGTCGAGCGCGTGCCGTCGAACGTACGGCTCGTCGACTATGTGCCGCTCAACCTGCTGCTGCCGACCTGCGCGGCGATCATCCACCACGGCGGCGGCGGAACCTTCGCCGCCGCCTGGGCCCACGGCGTGCCCCAGCTGGTCGTCGCCCGGAAAGCCGGAGTCTCCGCCGACTACGCGCGGTTCGTCGCCCGGCACGGAGCCGGACTAGTCGGCCCCGACATCGACAGTGCCTTCGGCGCGGACGAGGTGCGCAAGGGCCTCGTCCGGCTCCTGGAGGACCCCTCCTTCCAGGCCGGGGCCGCGACCCTGCGCGCCGGCCTCACGCACCTGCCGAGCCCCAACGACCTGGTGTCCCGGCTGGCGGAACTCACCGCCGAGCGGCGACAGCCCCGGCCGGCCGCCACCCCGTCCGGCCCCGAGACGGCCGTACGGAGGCAGCCGTGACCGACACCACCGCGGCGGACCCCCTGCCGGAGATGCTCGCCACCGCCGACCACCCGGACGACGACGTCCTGCAACTGGTCAGCAGGACCGGGTACGTACCCGTGCTGGACCGGCTCTTCCACGAGATCCTCTACGACCTCGGCCCCGCCCTGCCCGCGCACGGCCTGGTGATCCAGTACGACATCGGGACCGGCGTGCACGCCCACGGATACACCGTGACCGCGGACCACAGGGGCGCGGTCCGGACCGCCGAGTTCCCGTGGAGCCCGGACGGCCCTCCCAAGCCGGACTCCCGGGTCGACGTGCACATCAGCCACACACTGCTGGACTTCCTGGCGCTCTACCGTGCCGTCTTCGGCCGGGCGGCGGCCCACGACGGCCCCCACGAGGTCGCCCGGGTGCTCACCGCCGGATCGCGCGGCGACGGCGTCGACTGGTGCGCGGTCCTCGAGGACAGGCACCGGCAGCACGGCGACCTGAGCCGGCTCGCCGCCCGGTTCGGCAGCGACAAGTGGGGCTCCCACTGGTACACGCGGCACTACGAGTCGCTCTTCGCCGCCCTGCGCGACCGGCCCCTGACGGTCCTGGAGATCGGCGTGGGCGGCGACGAGAACCCCGTGGAGGGCGGCGCGTCACTGCAGATGTGGAAGCGGTACTTCCCGCGCGCGATGGTCTACGGCATCGACGTCACGGACAAGTCGGTCGTCGACACCCGGCGCGTGCGGACCTTCCTCGGCAGCCAGTCGGATCCCGCCTTCCTCGAACAGGTCGTCGCCCGGACGGGCCCGATCGACATCGTGGTGGACGACGGCAGCCACGTCTGCGCCGACCAGATCACCAGCTTCGAGGCGCTGTTCCCGCATGTCCGGCCCGGCGGGTTCTACGCCGTCGAGGACCTGCAGACGTCGTACTGGCCCTCCTTCGGCGGGACCAGCAGCGACTTCGCCACCACGAGCACCACCACCGGATACCTGAAGTCGCTGGTCGACGGCCTCAACTACGAGGACCTGCTGTCGGACCACACCTACGAGTCGAAGGAGACGGACCGCACCGTCGTCGCGATCCACTTCTTCCACTCGCTCGCCGTCCTGCACAAGGGCCGCAACGAGGAGGCGGGGCTCGGCACCCGGCTGCCCGACGCGCTCAAGCGCGACGCCGGCACCTTTCGGGCCGCGGTACGGCACCAGCCGGACGGTGCGCCCGGCGAGCGCGCCCCGGACACCGCGAAGTGAGAGGAGAGCAGCGATGACCGTGATGGCGCAGCCCCTGCGGACAGTGACCCGGTGCCGGGTCTGCGGCGGCGACGACTGGGCCGACGTCGTCTCCTTCGGCACTCAGCCACTGGCCAACGCATACCTCGATGCCGGGGCTCCGGCGGCCGCCGAACCACGCTATCCGCTCGACGTGGTGCACTGCCGCGGCTGCCGTCTGATGTGCCTGCGGCACGTGGTCGATCCCGCTCTGATGTTCCGCGACTACCCGTACGTGTCATCCGACTCCGCAACGGTCACCGAGCACATCCGGCGGCTCGCCCGCAACGCCGTCGGGCGGTTCGCGATCCCGTCCGGCGCCCTGGTCGTGGAGATCGGCAGCAACGTCGGCACCCAGCTGATGGCCTTCCGCGACGCGGGAGTGCGCGTCCTCGGCATCGATCCCGCGCGCAACCTGCAGTCCGTGGCACAGGCCAACGGCGTGGAGACACTCGCCGAGTTCTTCGACCCGCGCCTGGCGGCCGCGGTCGCTGACCGGCACGGCCGGGCCCATCTGATCCTCGCGCGGCATGTGTTCGCGCACATCGACGACGTCACCGAGGTCCTCGACGGGGTGCGCGCCCTGCTGCACCCGGACGGCGTGTTCACCGTCGAAGTGCCGTACCTGGCCAACCTGTTGCGGCACAACCAGTTCGACACGATCTACCACGAGCACCTCTCCTACTTCTCCGTCGGCACGCTGCGGCGGCTCTTCGCACGGGGCGGCCTGCGGATCCTCGCCGTGGACCGCGCCGACGAGGTGCACGGCGGCTCGATCGTCGTCCACGCGGGCCTGCGCCACAGCCGCCTGCCGGAGTCGGACGACGTGGCGGCGGCGTTGCGTGAGGAGGAGGCGCTGGGGCTGGGCGCCGACGCGACCTACCGGGCATTTGCGGCCCGTGTCGAGCGGACCCGCTCCTCCCTGTCCGCACTCCTGCGCACCCTCACCGCCGAGGGACACACCGTCGCCGGCTACGGCGCGCCGGCCAAGGGCAACACCCTGCTCAACGCCTGCGGGATCGACGCCCGCACGGTCGCGTACTGCGTCGACACCACCCCGGCGAAACAGGGCAGGCTGCTGCCCGGCAGCCGGATCCCGGTGCGGCCGCCGGCCCCCGCGAAGCGGACGCCGCCGGACTACTACCTGATGCTGGCCTGGAACTACGCCTCGGAGATCCTCCGCAAGGAGAAGGACTACCTGGCCGCAGGAGGCAGGTTCATCGTGCCCATACCGGACGTCCGCGTGGTGTCCGCCGCGGACCTGGTCGACGGCCGGGAGCCCGAACCGTGAGCGACCGCTGGCTGGTGACCGGCGCGGGCGGCCTGCTCGGCCGCGATCTCGTCGCGTCGCTGCGCCGGTCGGGGACACCCGTCGTCGCGGCGACACGCCGGGAGCTGGACATCACCGACGACCGTGCCGTCCGTGACGCCGTCCGGCGCCATCGGCCCGCCGTCCTGGTCAACTGCGCGGCCTGGACCCGGGTGGAGGACGCGGAGGCCCACGAGGAGGCGGCCCACCGGGTGAACGCCGCGGCGGTCCGCCGTCTCGCCGCGCTCTGCGCCCGCGAAGCGGTCCGGCTGGTGCATGTGTCGACCGACTACGTCTTCGACGGGACGTCGGTCCTGCCGTACCCGGAGGACGCCCCGCCCCGCCCGCTCAACGCCTACGGAAGGACCAAGCTGGCCGGAGAACGGGCGGTGCTGGAACTGCTGCCCGAGACGGGGGCGGTGGTGCGCACCGCGTGGCTGTACGGGGAGCACGGGCACAGTTTCGTGCGGACCGTGGCCGGCCGGGCCCGGACGGGGGCCCGCTTCGAGGTGGTCGACGACCAGTGGGGCCAGCCCAGCTGGAGCGCCGACGTGGCGGAGGACATCGTCGCCCTGGCCCGGGCCGGCGCGACCGGGGTGCACCACGCCACGAACGCGGGCCGCACCACGTGGTGCGGCCTGGCCCGTACGGTGTTCGGGCTGCTGGGGGAGGACCCCGAGCGGATCCGCCCCGTCGCCGGCCACCGGATGCGGTCGGCCGCACGGCGCCCCGGCCGCACCGTCCTCGGCCACGACGCCTGGCACGCGCTCGGCCTGACGGCCCCGCGCCCCTGGCGTGCGGCGCTCGCCGAGGCACTGCCCCGCATCGTGTCGCACCCGGCGTGACGGGGCGGCTGCGGCCGTTCCCCGTGGACGGGCGGAGCGCCCGCGGTCAGCCGCTGCGCAGCGTCCGCTCCGCGCGCGGATGCGCGGCCCCGTTCGGGTACTTGGCGGCCCTCCACCACGCGGAGTTGGCGCGGTACCAGGCGGCCGTGGACGCGAGCCCCTCGGCGAACGGGATGCGGGGGCGATAGCCCAGCTCCCCGCGGATCCTGCTGTCATCGAGGGCGTACCGCAGGTCGTGGCCCTTGCGGTCGGGAACCCGCCGGATCATCGAGGCAGGGGCACCGCACAGGGCCAGCAGCCGGTGGGTGAGCTCCAGGTTGGTCAGCGCCGTGCCGCCGCCCACGTTGTAGACCTCTCCCGCGCGACCCCGGGTGAGCACCAGGTGAACCGCCCGGCAGTGGTCGTCGACGTGCAGCCACTCCCGCACGTTGCGCCCGTCGCCGTACAGCGGAACTTGCCGGCCCTCCATCAGGTGGGTGAGGAAGAGCGGGATCAGTTTCTCGGGGTGCTGACCGGGGCCGTAGTTGTTGCAGCAACGGGTGATCGACACGTCGAGCCGGTGCGTGCGCCAGTAGGAGCGGGCGATCAGGTCGGAGCCCGCCTTGGAGGCGGCGTAGGGGCTGTTGGGCTGCAGCGGCGCCGCCTCGGTCCACGCGCCCTCGGCGAGGGAGCCGTACACCTCGTCGGTGGAGACGTGCACCACGCGGCCTACGCGAGCCCGCAGACAGGCCTCCAGGAGTGTCTGGGTGCCGGCGACGTTGGTGGAGACGAACTCGGCCGGTGCCGCGATGGCTCGGTCGACATGGGACTCCGCGGCGAAGTGCACCACGGCGTCGTGACCCGGCAGCAGCTCCGAGAGCAGCGTCAGGTCGCGGACGTCACCGTGGACGAAGTCCAGCCGCGGATGCCGCTCGGGCAGCCGGGCGCGGTCGCCCGCGTACGTCAGGCTGTCCAGGACGGTGACCGAGACGCCCGCCGGCCCGTATCCGCCGCTGAGCAGCGTCCGGACGTAGTGGGAGCCGATGAACCCGGCACCGCCCGTGACCAGGATCCTCACGGCTCCACCTCGACCAGGCAGTGGTCGCCCACCACGAGCCGGTGCCTGCGCGCGCCGTGCCGCCCGGGGCCGACGTCGGCCCAGCGGCCGATGAGCGAGTCGTGCAGTCCGCGGACGCCGGACAGCCGTGCTCCGTCCAGGGCGATGGAGCCGTGCACCTCGGCCCCGCGCAGCACGCAGTCCCGCCCGAGCGAGGTGTACGGGCCGACGCGGCTGTCCTCCACGAGCGTGTGCGCCCCGACGACGGCCGGGCCCTCGATCCGTGACCGGACCACGCGCGCGCCCGCCTCCACGACCACCGGTCCGACGAGCGAGCTCGCGGCGTCGACGACTCCGTCGACCGCGGGCCGCACCTCCTCCAGCAGCCGGCGGTTGCACTCCAGCACGTCGTCGACCCGGCCGGCGTCCTTCCAGTAGCCGGCGTACTGCGTGGCCGCGACCCTGATCCCGCGCCGCACGAGCCACTGCACCGCGTCGGTGATCTCCAACTCGCCCCGGGCGCTGGGCCGGACGGCCCGCACCGCCTCGTGGACGGCGGGCGTGAAGAAGTAGACGCCGATCAGCGCGAGATCGCTGCGAGGGGTGCCCGGCTTCTCCACCAGCCTCAGCACCTCGCCCCTCGCGTCGAGTTCCGCGACGCCGAAGGCGCTCGGGTCGGCGACCTTCTGCACGGCGAGCTGTGCGGCCGGCCGTGAGGCCGCGAAGTCCTCGGCGACGCAACGGATCCCGTCGGGCAGCACGTTGTCGCCCAGCAGCATCACGAAGTCGTCGTCACCGAGGAACTCCCGGGCCAGCAGCACGCAGTGGGCCAGCCCCAGGGGCCGGTCCTGGCGGAGATAGGTGACGTGCAGACCCAGGTGTGAGCCGTCGCCGACGACGGCGGCGATCTCCTCGGCGTGGTGGCCGACGACCACGCCGACGTCGACGACCCCCAGCTCCCGCACGTTCCCCAGGACGTGCTCCAGTACGGGCCTGTTGGCGATCGGGATGAGCTGCTTGGGCATCGTATGGCTGAACGGCCGCAGGCGGGTGCCCGAACCGCCCGACAGCACCAGAGCCTTCATGCGAGACATCTCCTCGGGGTCGCCTACCGCGACGACCATGGGAGACGGCACTGAAGAACCACTGATGTGCCGCTGTCGTCGCAGGTGGCCCCGCCCAGGGCGGCATACCTCACCCGTTCTCCAGGACTTCTTGACGGTCGGTGCCGATGCTGACGGCACCGACCACCCCGCCGGCCCGGGCCGGCGCCGCCGCGATCCTGGAGTGAGCCGATGACGAGTGTCGCCGAGGCCAACAAGGCCGTGATCCTGCGGCTGTACGAGGAGGCCGTGAACGAGGGGAAGTACGACCGGATCGCCGACGAGATCACGGCCCCGGACGCGGTCATGCACAACGCGCTGTACTCGGGCGAGACAGGGCCCGAGGTGATCAGGTCGACCTGGCGCTCCCTGCACGAGTCGTTCAGCGACCTGCACTTCGAGATCGAGGGGATCGTCTCCGAGGGCGACGTCGTGGCCGTGCGCGGGGTGACCACCGGACGGCACACCGGCACCTTCCGGGGCCACGCTCCCACGGGCCGGTCGGTCTCGCAGCGCGCCCACGTCTTCTACCGGCTGCGGGACGGCCTCGTCAGCGAGGTGTGGCCCCTCGTCGACCACATGGGACTGCAGGCGCAGCTCCAGGGCGACTGACCCGATGCGGATCGCCGTCACCGGACCGGTCGTCACCGAGCATCTGATGACCTTTCCGGGGAGCTTCACCCGGCAGCTGCTCGCCGGGCAACTGGACAGCGTTTCCTTGTCGTTCCTCGTCGACGACCTGACGGTACGACCGGTGGCGCGGCCACCAACGTCTGCTGTGGCCTGGGACTGCTCGGCCTGGGACCGGTGCTGCTGAGCGCGGTCGGCGCGGACTTCGCGGCACAACGGGAGCGCCTGGAGCGGCACGGCGTCGACACCGGGGCGCTGCTGGTCAGCGACCGGCTGCGGACCGCACGCCTGGAGTGCACCACCGACGCGGACCGCCGTCGCATCGCCGCGTTCTACTCCGGAGCGCCGGCGGAGGCCGACCGCGTCGATGTGCGCGCGGCGGCCCGCCGGGCGGGCGGTCTCGACCTCGCCCTCGTGACGCAGGGCCGCCCCGAGGTGATGCCGGCGCACACTGCGGCCTGCCGGGACCTCGGCGTCCCGGTCGCCGTGGACCCCGCCGGGCAGGTGGACGGGCTCGCCCGGGACGAGGCCAGGCGGCTCGTCGAGGGCGCGCGGTACCTGTTCGCCGACGAGCCGGGGATCTCGCTGCTGCACGAGCGCACGGGCTGGACCCGGTCGCAGCTCCTGGACCGGGTGGGCGTCTGCGTGACCACCCTCGGCCCCGCCGGCGTCCGCATCGCCGTGCGCGACAGCCGTCCGGTGCGCATCCCCGCCCTCGCCGCCGGGGTCACCGGCCCGGCCCGCGTGGCCGACGCCTTCCGGGCCGGGTTCCTCACCGGGATCGCCTGGCGCCGGCCCCTGCGGCGAGCCACCCAGCTCGGATGCGCCCTGGCCGCGGTGGTGCAGGAAGCCGGGGAGACGCCCGAGCACACGGTGAGCGCGGCCGACCTCACCGCCGAAATCCGGGCGGCCCACGGCCGGACGGCCGCCGAGGAGACCGCACGACGACTGCCTGCGCCCAGCACCCTGTAGCAGTCAGAGCGCGGCTCGCGCCTCAACCCCTGTCGTACCGACGACTTTCACATCGGCGCCATCAGACCCTTCCCTGACGTTTGCTGCTCTTGGAACACTCGCTGCGCGCAGATTCCGTCATCCGGCGGCATCGCGTACGTCAGGAACGAAGGACGAGAGGACCCTCACTCATGACCGAAGTGAACCGGCGGCGCTTCCTTCAACTCGCGGGCGCCACGACGGCGTTCACCGCGCTGTCCAGCAGCATCCAGCGCGCGGCCGCCCTGCCCGCCACCTACCGCACGGGCTCGGTCGAGGACGTCGAGCACATCGTCGTCCTGATGCAGGAGAACCGTTCGTTCGACCACTACTTCGGCTCGCTCCGGGGCGTGCGGGGCTTCGGCGACCCGCGTCCGGTGACGCAGAACGGCAAGTCCGTCTGGAAGCAGTCCGACGGCACGAAGGACATCCTGCCCTTCCACCCGGACGCCGACGACCTGGGGATGGCGTTCATCCAGGACCTCCCGCACGGCTGGAACGACGGGCACACCGCGTTCAACGGCGGCAAGTACGACAAGTGGGTGCCCGCCAAGTCCTCGACGACGATGGCGTACCTGACGCGCGAGGACATCCCCTTCCACTACGCGCTCGCCGACGCCTTCACCATCTGCGACGCCTACCACTGCTCCTTCATAGGCTCCACCGACCCCAACCGCTACTACATGTGGACGGGCTACACCGGCAACGACGGCAAGGGCGGCGGCCCGGTCCTCGGCAACGACGAGAAGGGGTACGGCTGGACGACGTACCCCGAGCGCCTGGAGCAGGCCGGCGTCTCCTGGAAGATCTACCAGGACGTCGGCGACGGCCTGGACGCGGCCGGCTCCTGGGGCTGGATCAACGACGCCTACCGCGGCAACTACGGCGACAACTCGCTGCTCTACTTCAACCAGTACCGCAACGCCAAGCCCGGCGACCCGCTGCACGACAAGGCCCGCACCGGCACCGACGCGCGCAAGGGCGAGGGCTTCTTCGACCAGCTCAAGGCGGACGTCGAGGCGGGCACGCTGCCCCAGGTCTCCTGGATCGTCGCCCCCGAGGCCTTCACCGAGCACCCCAACTGGCCCGCCAACTACGGCGCCTGGTACGTCGCCCAGGTCCTGGACGCGCTCACCGCCGACCCCGAGGTGTGGGGCAAGACGGCGCTGTTCATCACCTACGACGAGAACGACGGCTTCTTCGACCACGTGATCCCGCCCTTCCCGCCGGCCTCCGCCGCCCAGGGCCTGTCGACCGTGGACCCCAAGCTCGACCTGTTCAAGGGCGACAACAGCCACCCCGCCGGCCCCTACGGGCTCGGCCAGCGGGTGCCGATGCTGGTCGTCTCGCCGTGGAGCAAGGGCGGTTACGTCTGCTCCGAGACCTTCGACCACACCTCGATCATCCGGTTCATCGAGCGTCGCTTCGGTGTCCAGGAGCCGAACATCTCGCCCTGGCGCCGCACGGTCTGCGGCGACCTGACCGCCGCCTTCGATTTCTCCCGCAAGGACACCCAGCCGGTCACGCTGCCCTCCACGGCCGGCTACCAGCCGCCGGACCACGACCGGCACCCCGACTACGTGCCCGTCCCGCCGGCCAACCCCGCCCTGCCCAAGCAGGAGCGCGGCTCGCGTCCCACCCGACCGCTCAAGTACGCCCCGGTGGTGGACGGTTCGGCGGACACGGCGGCCGGGAAGTTCACGCTCTCCTTCGCCTCCGGCGCGCAGGCGGGTGCGGCGTTCCTGGTCACTTCCAACAACCGCACCGACGGCCCCTGGCCCTACACCACCGAGGCTGGCAAGACCCTCTCCGACACCTGGAACTCGGCCTACTCCGGCGGCTCGTACGACCTCGCCGTGCACGGCCCGAACGGCTTCCTGCGCCTCTTCAAGGGCCGTAACAAGGTCGCCGGACCCGAGGTCACGGCCCGCTACGTCGGCGACGACGTCGAGCTGACCTTCACCAACAAGGGCTCCGGCACGGTGAAACTGAAGCTCGTGAACCGCTACGGCGGCAGCCCGGTCACGGTCACCGTCCGGCCCGGCGCCACCGTGAAGAACACCATCACCCTCGAGGCGAGCGAGCGCTGGTACGACCTCACGGTCACCTCGGACGCCGACGCGGCCTTCCTGCGCGGCTTCGCCGGCCACGTCGAGAACGGGCAGCCCGGCGTGAGCGACCCGGCCATCATCACGGGGTGAACGGGCGATGAACACCGCTCCGTGCGGACTGGTCAGGTACGGGTCACAGCAGGGTAGTGTGCCCCGGTGACCACGCAATCGAACACACCTGCAGGCTGGTACCCCGATCCGCACGGGGCCGCCCAGACGCTCCGTTACTGGGACGGCGCGCAGTGGACCGAGCACACGAACCCGGCCCAGCAGGCCGCGCCCCAGCAGCCCGCCGCGCACATCCCGCAGCAGCAGACCGCTGACGCCAAGGTGCAGCGGCAGGTTCAGCAGCAGGCCGGCGTCGCGGCCGGCGGGCCCGGTGGCGGCACCCTCTTCACCGAGCCGGTCCTGGTCGTGAACCAGAAGGCCAAGCTGATCGAGCTGACCAACGAGTACAAGGTCATGGATCAGAACGGCCGCGACATCGGCTCGGTGGTCGAGGTCGGCCAGAGCGCGCTGAAGAAGATCCTGCGCTTCGTCTCCAGCCTCGACCAGTTCATGACGCACAAGCTGGAGATCCGCGACGCCTACGGTCAGCCGCAGCTGGTGCTGACCCGGCCCGCGAAGATCTTCAAGTCCCGGGTCGTCGTGACCCGCCCGGACGGCTCGCCGGTCGGTGAGATCGTGCAGAAGAACATGATCGGGAAGATCAACTTCGCGATGAACGCGAACGGCCAGCAGGTCGGCGCGATCAAGGCGGAGAACTGGCGGGCGTGGAACTTCGCGATCGTCGACCACGCGGACAACGAGGTGGCCCGGATCACCAAGACCTGGGAAGGCCTCGCCAAGACGCTGTTCACGACGGCGGACAACTACGTCCTGCAGATCCACTACCAGCTGCCCGAGCCGCTGCTGAGCCTCGTGGTGGCGACGGCCCTGACGGTCGACACCGCCCTCAAGCAGGACGCGCGGGGCTGGGGCTGAGCAGAACCCCTTCTCGTACGTACGGCTACGGGGGGGGGGGGGGGGGGGGGGGGGGGGGAGGGGGGAGGGAGGAGGCTGGGGGGGGTGGGGTGGGGGTGGGGGAGGGGGGGTGCGGTCGCCCTGGGGGGGCAAGAAAGGTATT
>NZ_JBVIGN010000003.1:374515-428991 GCF_055570785.1 Streptomyces sp. NPDC031100 | reverse complement strand
AGAAGGAGCGGAGACCAGGCCCCACCACCCCCCCCCCCCCCCCCCCCCCCCGCCCTCCCCCCCCCCCCCCCCCCCCCCCCCCCCCCCCCCCCCCCCCCCCCGCCTTTGTGTGCTCAGAGCGCGGTGAGATGCCCCGGCTGCTCCGGCTGCCGGGGCACCAGCGCCGGTTCCGCCGTCGCTGTGCCCGGCTCCAGCGCCAGCACCGCGGCCACGGGATGGTCGTCGTCGTGCACCGGCTGCGGAGTGGCCCGGGTCAGCAGGACCACACCCCAGGCGGCCAGGCCCGCCCCGATCAGCGCCACCAGCACTCCGCCCGCGCCGCCCTGCAGGCCCTGCCCGAGCAGCGTCAGGCCGATGACCGCGGCGGCCACCGGGTTGGCCAGGGTGACCACGGCCAGCGGGGCGCCGAGACCGCCGCGGTAGGCCGTCTGCGACAGCAGCAGCCCGCCCGTGGCGAACGCGGCGACCAGGACGGCGACCACGACCACCTCGGTGTTCAGCACCGGACCGGTGCGGTCCGTGGCCGCCACCGTCACCGTCTGGGTGAGCGCGGAGGCGACACCCGAGGCGAACCCGGAGGCGGTCGCGTGCCTGAGGCCCGGCCGGGAGCCGGGCCACGAGAGCACGCCGATCAGGGTGGCGGTCGTACCGGCGACCGCCAGCGCCTCGGTCAGGGTCAGCACCCGCTCGGGCGCCGGGCCCGACGCGGTGACCAGCAGCGCGGCGAGACCCAGCAGCGTGAACGCCGTACCGCGCCACTCCACCGCGCTGACCCGCCGCCCGGCCGCTCGAGCCCCGAGCGGCACCGCCGCGACGAGAGTGAGCGCGCCCAGCGGCTGGACGAGGGTCAGCGGACCGTACTTGAGGGCCACCACGTGCAGCAGCGCGGCGGCCGCGTTCAGGCCGACGGCCGCCCACCAGGCGCCGGTGCCGAGCAGCCGCACCAGGCCCGCACCGGAGCTGCGGGAGGCGAGGCGTTCCTGGGCGACGGCGGCCGCGGCGTAGGCGACGGCGGAGACCAGGGACAGGCCGACGGCGATCAGGGCGGCGGCGTTCATCGGCCCGCCCCCACCAGGACGGGCTCCTTCGGTGCGAGCCGCCGCGCACCGCGTCCCGCCGGGTCGGCCGTATGCCGCGGGGGATGGACGACCGCAAGGGTGATGCCGAGCATGACGGTCGCCACGATCGCGTCGAGCCAGTAGTGGTTCGCCGTGCCCACGATCACCAGCAGGGTGATCAGCGGGTGCAGCAGCCAGAGCCAGCGCCCGTGCGACCG
The DNA here is from genome assembly GCF_055570785.1 of Streptomyces sp. NPDC031100. Classification (NCBI taxonomy): domain Bacteria; kingdom Bacillati; phylum Actinomycetota; class Actinomycetes; order Kitasatosporales; family Streptomycetaceae; genus Streptomyces; species Streptomyces sp. NPDC031100. The sequence continues at coordinate 427,715 of NZ_JBVIGN010000003.1, read as the reverse complement.
GGTGGCCGCGATCAGGCCGATCGCCACCATCAGCGCCCAGCCGAAGTGCAGCGACGGCATCGCCGCGAACTGATTGGAGAGGTGGTCGCTGGACGGCGGGCCGTAGACGGAGGGGCCGTAGATCCGGGCGGTGTCCACCAGGCCGGTGCCGGTCAGCATCCGCGGCGGGGCCAGCGGATAGGTGAACGGCAGCACCAGCGCGGCGGTGGTCACCGCGGCCAGCACCCGGCGGGCCCACACATAGTGCGCGGGCCGCCTGAGATACAGCCAGACCAGGAAGCCCAGCGTGGCCGGGAAGTGGACAGTCGCGTAGTAGGTGTTGGCCAGGTGGACGAGGCTGTCGCCGTGCAGCAGTGCGGACTGCACGCCGGTCTCGTCGGGAAGGTGCACGGCTCGTTCGAGGTTCCACACATGGTGGGCGTTGCGGTAGGCGTCCGCGGTGTGGCCGGTGGCCAGCTGCCGCCCGAGCTTGTAGACGAGGAAGAGCCCTGCGACGAGCAGGAACTCACGGAGGAGCGGCGGGCGCGTTATCGCGTCCGGCTCCGCTTCTGCAGGCTCGGTTCGGGCATTCATCCCCCGGCCCCTTCGCTGACGGTCGTGCGTGTGGTGGTGCGTGCCGAGACCGGACCGCGGCCCGGAACTCATCGATACGTCCCCGTACCGATACGGGAGTGTACCGATACGTCAGTGTACCGATACGCTTCAGTACCGGTACACTTGCGTATCGATTGATGTGCGACACACTGGAGACAGGCTCTGCGGCCGCGCTCGAGCGAGGCTTGAGCGGGCCGGGTAGCAGAGCCGCCCATGAGTGAGGAGAAGCCACGCATGACGTCGCAGGCCGCGGACGGACCGGAGACGGTCGCCGCCTCGCGCCGCTCCAAGATCACGCCCGAGCGTGAGCGGGAGTTCTTCGACGCCGTGCTGGAACAGATCCGCGAGTGCGGCTACGACTCCGTGACCATGGAGGGCGTCGCCGCCAGCACCCGGTGCAGCAAGTCCACGCTCTACCGGCAGTGGAAGACCAAGCCGCAGTTCGTCGCGGCCGCGCTGCGCGCCAGCCGCAAGGTGCGCTTCGCCGGCATCGACACCGGATCGCTCGCCGAGGACCTGCGTCAGGCCGCGCGGGTCGCGGGCGACTGGTCCGACAAGGACGCCCGGCTCATGCAGGCGCTCGGCCACGCGGTCACCGCCGACCACGAGCTGGCGCAGGCGCTGCGCGAGGCGCTCGTCCTGCCCGAGATCGCCGCGCTCCAGGAGATGCTGGCCCGGGGTGTGGCCCGGGGCGAGGTGCCGGCGGGCCACCCGGCACTCGAGTACATCCCCGCCATGATGTTCGGCGTCCTGCGCGTCCGCCCGGTGCTCAGCGGCCAGTACGCCGACGCCGACTATCTCGTCCGCTTCGTGGAGGCCACCGTGCTGCCCGCGCTCGGACTGACATAAGACTCAGGCCGCCGTTCACGGGATGACTGAACGGTGACCTGCTCGCGCCGCACCGTGGGGACGGGGGCGGCGCGCACCCGCCGGCCGGGTGGGGTTCCCCTTGAGCGGAGGGGCGCCCCACCCGGCCGACTTCTGTCTTCAGAGGTCTCCGGAGGTCTTCTGGAGGTCTCCAGAGGTCTCCAGAGGTCTCTGCAGTTCCTCGCAGCTCCTCAGACGTTCTGGCCGTTCCCGCCGCCCGACGAGACCTTGATGCCCTTGAGGATCTCGTCGATGACGGACACCTTCTGCCCGACGTCCACGCCGAAGCGCACCACGACGATCTGCTTGGCGTCGTTGGGCGAGGGGAAGGCCACCGACTCGACATAGCCGTCGGCGCCCTTCTTGGTGACCGCCTTCCAGCGCACCAGGTAGGCCTTCTGCCCGGCCACCGTCACGGCCTTGGAGGCCAGCACCTCGTGCGAGGTGATGCCGCCGTAGCTGTCACCGCCGTAGGACTCCCTGGCGTTGGCCGCGATGTCCGCCTTGGCGACCGCCTCGGCCGTGTCGCCCTTCGTGCCGAGCACGAGAGCGGGCGCGGTGTAGGCGCCGCCCGCGGTGCAGGTCTTGGAGCTGCCGGGGCACGTGTAGGAGTCTTCGGAGGTCACCTGGGCGCCGACTCTGATCGTCTCCCCGGTCCAGCCCTTCGGCACGGGCAGGCTGATCCCGTTCACCGGATCCGGCACCGTGCCGCCCCCCTTGACCTTGGGCGCCGCGGACTGCCCAGGCGCCGGCGACTCACCGGACCCGCCGGACCCGCCCGAGCCACCGGACCCGCCGGAACCGCCGCCGGGGCCGCCCTGGCCGCCGTTCTGCCCGCCCTGTCCCTGCTGCGAACCGGCGCGGTCGACCCGGCCGTCGTCGCCGTGGTTCTTGGAGAGGGCAACCACGCCGACCGCGATGCTCGCCAGAACCGCGGCTGCCGCCCCGACGGCTATGCCCGTGCGCAGACGGCGCCGGGGTGCGGCCGACGGCTGGGCCGGATACGCCGGATAACCCGGGTGCGCCGGATAACCCGGGTACGCCGCGTATCCCGGGGGAGTCGGCTGCGCGGCACCGGCCGGCTGCTGCGCCGGGGGACCCCACGTGGCGGCCGTCCCGGCGGGGCGGGTCTGGTCCGTCCAGGCCTTGCCGTCCCACCAGCGCTCGGTGGGCGGACCGTCATTCGTCTGCCCGGGGTCGGGGTACCACCCGGGAGGAGTCACCTGCGTCATGCCCCCACCGTATGAGGCATCGGTGAAAGCGGGATGAGAGGATGCCCTGCCAAATCGACGAACCACTACATTTCGCCTCGAATTTCTGTGCATCGGCCTCTGGCGGCGGGCCCGGCTTCCTCCGCCGCAGGACTTGGCTCGGCTCGCGGCCGAGGCGTCCCGTGCCCGGCCACCGGCCGCCCGCTCCGCCCGCCGTACTTCGGCCGCTCGGCCGCTCGGCCCTCAGGCCTCCACCACCAACCGCACCGGCCCGCCCCCCGGAGCCGGCGGCAAGCGCAGGCCGCCACGCCCCGGTGTCACCGACCCCAGCACGCTCGGGTGGGCGGCGCCTGTGCTGCGGGGGTCGGTGCCGGGGAGGTTGTGGGCGGTGAGGAAGCCGAGGACCGCGAAGGCGTATGCCTCCTTTGCGGCGGCGGGCAGGCCGAGCGTGTCCGAGGTGCGCACGGCGGTCTCGGGGAGCAGGTGTCGGAGCCGGGACATGAGCACCGGGTTGCGGGTGCCCCCGCCGGAGGCGATCACCTCTGTGGCGCCGAGGGCCCGTACCGCGTCGGCGACCGTCCGGGCCGTCAGCTGGGTGAGCGTGGCCAGCACGTCCTCCGCGGAGAGGCCGTTCGGCACGGCCGCCCGCAGATATCCGGAGTGGAACAGCTCCTTCCCGGTCGTCTTGGGCGGCACCAGCGCGTAGTACGGCTCCGCGAGCAGCCGGTCCAGCAACGGCAGGTCCGGCCGGCCCCGCGCGGCCAGCGCCCCGTCGGCGTCGTAGGCGAGCCGCCCGCCGGTGAACTCCCGGGCCGCCGCATCCAGCAGCGCGCAGCCCGGCCCGGTGTCGAAGGCCGTCCCGTCCGGCGCGGTCAGGTTGGCGATGCCGCCGATGTTGAGCGCGACGGGCGTGCCCGGCCTGCCCCGCAGCCACAGCAGGTCGACCAGGCTCACCAGGGGCGCGCCCTGGCCGCCCGCGGCGACGTCCCGGGCCCGGAAGTCGGCGACCACCGGCAGCCCGGTCGCCTCGGCGATCCACGCGGGCTGCCCCAGCTGGAGCGTGCCGTGCACCCGGCCGCCGTCGACCCAGTGGTAGACGGTCTGCCCGTGCGAGGCCACCAACTCACCCTGTCCCGCGCACAGTTCACGGTCCGCCCGGACCGCCGCCGCGGCGAACGCCTGCCCGATCCGGGTGTCGAGCCGGCACACCTCGGCGAGCGGAACGGCGCCCGGCGGCAGCGCCGCGGCGAGCGCCTCGCGCAGCCCGCCGTCGTACGGCGTGCTCACCATGCCCAGCGGCTTCAGCAGCAGCGTGTCGCCGTCGAGGCGCAGATCCGCGGCCGCCGCGTCGACCGCGTCGTACGAGGTCCCCGACATCAGCCCGATGACCTGCATCGCTCAACTCACCTTCCTCGGATGCCGTTTCGCGAGGGCCAGCGCGCTCACCCCGCACGCCGCCGCCGCGTAGTACGCGGGCACGTCCACGTTCCCGGTCCGTCGTACGGCCTCGGTGATGATCAGTCCGGCGCAGCCGGAGAACACCGCGTTCGACAGCGAGTAGGCGATGCCGAGGCCGGTCCAGCGCACCCGCGCCGGGAACATCTCGGCGAGCAGCGCGGGCCCGGGTCCGGCCATCAGTCCCACCACCGCGCCCGCGGCGCACGTGGCCGCACCCCTGACCGCGGGCGAGGTCCCGTCGTTCTGGAGCAGGTCGAACAACGGCACCGCCAGCCCGACCACCAGCACCGCCCCCGTCAGCATCACCGGCCGCCGCCCGACCCGGTCACTGAGCAGGCCCGCGGGGAGGATCGCCGCGGCGAACCCGATGGTGGCCGGCACGGTGGCGAGCAGCGCCTGCCGGACGTCCGAGTGCAGCGAGGCCTGGAGATACGAGGGCAGGACGACGAGGAAGGTGTATCCGGCCGCCGACCAGCCCATGACCCGCCCCCCGGCCAGCAGCACGGTCGACGCGACCACAGTCCCCTTCTCCCCCTTCTCCGGCTTCTCCCGCTTCCGGAACTCCGGCGATTCCCCCAGCTCCCGGAACTCCGGTGACTCCTCCAGCCCGACCCGCAGCCACAGCGCCACCAGCCCCAGCGGCAACGCCAGCAGGAACGGCAACCGCCAACCCCATTCGGCCAGTTGGCTCGCGGTGAGCACCGTGGCCGTCGTCGCCGCGAACCCCGCACCGCCCAGCAGGCCCAGGGCCACCGTGAACGACTGCCACGCGCCGTACAGCCCACGCCGGCCCGGCGGCGCGAACTCCGTCAGCAAGGCCACCGCCCCGCCGAACTCCCCGCCCGCCGACAACCCCTGAAGCGCCCTCAGGAAGGTGAGCAGCCAGGGCGCCAGGGCTCCCGCTGTCGCGTACGTCGGCAGCATGCCGATCAGCGTCGTCGTGGCCGTCATCAGCGCGATCACCCCGATCAGCACCGGCCGCCGCCCGATCCGGTCACCCAGCCTGCCGAACAGGGCCGCACCGAGCGGCCGGAAGAAGAAGGCCAGTGCGAAGGAGGCGTACGTCCGCACCAGTCCCTCGACCGCGCTCCCGCCGGCCGGGGTGAAGAACCGTTCGGCGAGGACCGTGGCCAGATAGCCGTAGACGGCGAACTCGTACCACTCGACGAGGTTGCCCACCGACCCCGCCGCCACCGCCCGCACCGTCGGCACCCTCGCGGCACGATCCGCCGTACCACCGCGGGATCCACGATCACCGCCGTCTTCGAAAATCAGCTTCATTCCAGGCCCTGTTGACGCTCCGTCGGTTCTGATCCGGCTGGTCGGGCCGGGTACGCGTCGCCCGGCCGCATTCACTTTCACCCTGCGGGGCAACACCTGGCCGGACCGGCCACCACACATCCCATCGGACGGCTACGCTCGTGGTCTGTACGTCATTCGGGCGACCTGGGGAGGTAACGGGATGACGGAGGGACGGCCGTCGGCGGCCGCCTCGGCTTCCCTGTGGGAGCGGGACGCGGAGATCGCCACCGTCGCACGGGCGCTCGACGTCCTGTGCGCCGATCAGTCATCCGCGGGCAGCCTGCTGATGTTCCGGGGCGAGGCCGGACTTGGCAAGACCGCACTGCTGAACGAGACACGCCGCATCGCCGAGCGCCGCGGCTGCACCGTGTGGTCCGCCCGCGGCGGCGAGACCCTGAAGTCCGTACCGTTCAACGTGGTACGGCAGCTGCTGCAGCCCGCGCTGGTCTCCCTGCTGCCGGAGGAGGCCCGCGAGTACCTCGGCGACTGGTACGACATCGCGGGCCCCGCTCTCGGCATAGTCGACCCGGGAGAGGGCAGCGTCGACCCGCAGTACGTCTGCGACGGACTCGTCGCGGCCGTGCGCCGGCTCGCCCGGCGCGAGTGGCCGCTGGTGCTGCTCGTCGACGACGCCCACTGGGCCGACCAGGAGACCCTGCGCTGGCTCGCCGCGTTCGCCGAACGCCTGGACGACCTGTCCGTGCTGGTCATGGTCGCCCGCCGCCCCGGCGAGGTGAGCGGCGACAGCGCCCGCCACCTCGACGCGGTGGCCGCAGCGGCCGGCCGCCGCATCACCAATCTCAGCGCCCTCACCCCGGAGGCCACCGCCGGACTCACCCGTGCCACCCTCGGCCGGCACGCCGACGACCCGTTCTGCCGCGAGGTCTGGGCCGTCACCGGCGGCAACCCGTACGACACCGTCGAACTCCTCGCCAAGGTGCAGGACAGCGAGCTCCAGCCGGTCGAGTCCGGGGCCTCGGAACTGCGCGCCCTGAACCGCTCCGCACGCGGCGGCGGCCTCGTCGACCGCCTCAAGGGACTCGGCATCGAGGCCACCCGGTTCGCCTGGGCGGCAGCCATCCTGGAAACCGGCATCTCCGTCGACCTCGTCGCACAGCTCTCCAGCATGGACCCCGACATCGCCGAGCGCTGCGCCGAACTGCTGCGCAACGCCCGCATCCTCACCGAGCCCGACGCTGCGGTCGCCGCCGAGACCAAGGACGGCGAGCTGGAGTTCGTCCACCCGCTGATCGCCTCCGCCGTCTACAACTCCATCCCGCCCGGCGTGTGCACCGCCATGCACGGCGTCGCCGCGCAGATCCTCACCGAGACGGGACACGGCGCCGCCGAGGCCTCCCGGCACCTGCTCAAGGTCCACCCGGACGACGACGAGGAACTCGTCGGGCAGCTGCGCGAGGCCGCCCGCGAACACCTGGCCGTCGGCGCGCCCGACGCGGCCCGCCGCTGCCTGGAGCGCGCCCTGGAGGAGCCGCCCCGGCCCGAGGTCCACGCGCAGGTGCTCTACGAGCTGGGCCATGCCACCCTGCTCACCGCACCCGCCGTCACCATCGAGCACCTGCAGAACGCGCTCGCCATGCGCGGACTCGAAGGCGACCAGCGGGTCGACGCCGTGGTCCGGCTCTCCCAGGCACTGCTCCACAACGACCAGCTGGAGGAGGCCGTCCGCACGGTCGAGGCCGAGGCCGCCCGGCACGAGGCGGGCCCGGTCCGGCTGCGGCTGCAAGCCGTGCAGTTCATGTGGGAGGGCATCCACGGAGAGACCGTCTCCCTGGAGCGCTCCCAGCGCCTGGCCGAGCTGGCCGGCACCTGCACCGGCCGGGACAACTCCGAGCGCGCCCTGCTGATCCTGCGCGGCTTCGACGCGATGACCCACGGGGAGAACGCCGAAGAGGTCCTCCAGCTGTGCGACCGCGCCCTCGTCAACGGCCGCCTCGCGCCCGGCCTCGGCTGGATCGACGGCGAGTGGGGCATCGAACTGCTGATGATGCTCGGCAGCGCGTACACCTACGCCGACCGGCTCGACCGCGCCGAAAGCCTCTTCGCCGAGGCGCTGCGCACCTACACCGCCGCCGGCTGGCGCGGCGGACACCTCTCCCTGGCCAACGCCTTCCTCGGCCTCGCCTACCGCAGGCAGGGCCGCCTGAAGGACGCCGAGTCCACGCTGCGCGAGGCACTGGCCCTGGCCGAGCGCGTCGGCCGCGGGCTGCCGCTGTACTGGTCGGCGACCTGCGGACTCGTCGACACCCTGCTGGCCCGCGGACAGATCGGCGAGGCCTGGTCGATCGCCGAACAGTACGGCTTCGCACCGCCGTACCCGTCCACGATCGTGCTGCCCGACATCCGCTCGGTACGCGGCAGACTGCTGCTCGCCGTCGGCCGCACGGAGGAGGGCATCAACGAACTGGTGGACGCCGAGAAGACCGCCGCCTCCCGCGGCGGCCACAACCCCGTCCTCGCACCCTGGTCCATCGACCTCGCCAAGGCCCTCGCCACCCAGGACCCCGCCCGGGCCGCCCAACTCGCCGCGGACGCCCGCCGGCAGGCCGAGCGGTTCGGCACGGACACCGCCATCGGCGAGGCCCTGCGGTGTGCCGCCGCCCTGGAGACCGGCCAGCGCGCGGTACGCCTCGCCGCCCAGGCCGTCGCCTATCTGGAGGCCTCGCCCTGCCAGTACGAGCACGCGGCGGCCCGGGTCGAGTACGGCATCGCGATCCGCTCGGTCGCGGAACTCAACCGGGGCCTGGCGCTCGCCCGGTCATGCGGCGCGGACGGGCTGGTGGCGCAGGCGCGGGAGGTGTTGGAGACGGGCCGGGGGCTGAGGTAGGCCAATGCAGTTGCTTTAGACATTGCTTCACTTGGCGAGTCGGCTGCATCGTGATGCTGTCCATGCCCGCTTAGTTCACGGGGCTCCTCTGCGTTTCGGCTTCACCGCCGCAGGCGCTCGCCGCCATCACCCGCAGCTGCTGGGCCCCGGGATACACTGCTCCGCCCCACCCCGACCGGAGGTCATCTCAGTGTTCCCTGCACGGGTGCTTGCCGGTGCTCCGTTGGCTCTGGTGATTCTCGCCCTGTCCGGCTGCTCTTCCCACTGGGGCTGTACCGACACGACTGCGGAGCGCGGTGAGGCCGGTGTCAGGGTGCAGGTCGAGGACACGTCTGGGCGGCCTCTCCGTGTAACCGCCGAGGTCGTTGACTGGCGCCTTGAGCCCCACCCGCAGGTGCCCTCCGAAGGTGACAAGGTCCACTTCCACTACCGCTTCGACGGCGCCGACAAGACATCCGGCCCTGGAGTGGATGCCTGCGCCGTCGATAAGGAGCGCGTGGCGTTGGGGTGTCAGACGGTGTATTCGTCCGGGGCATGGCCCGGGCCGGACGGTGCCCTCACGGGCGACGAGTGGCTCGCCGTCGAGCACCCTGAGCAGGTTGCCGGGGTGCTGTTGATCCCCAATGACCAGTCCGAGGACCGACGCACCTGCGAGGTGGACATCAAGGACGGTGGCGGGACGCATCCTCCGAAACCGGCCGGCAGGGGGGACCGGCTGTAAGGAGGTCAAGGTGGTTGAGCGCGAGGCACGGGTCTGCCTGCGCCCCGGTGTTTACGCTGTTTGGTGGTCTGGTTGTGCGCCCATCGCCCCGGCGCGACCTTGCTGCGGCCGCTCCGAGTCCTCAGGATCGGCCACCGCATCGGCTTTTTGATCGCTCGGGGCCAGTCCCGGCCAGACCGGGGCGGCAGCAGGCGGGACCGCGCTTCCTGGATGGCCTCCTTCCAGGCGTTGGTCAGCGTGCGCCTGGAGGTGTCGTGCTGGGACGGCACGCTGCGCCGGGCGATCCGGACGCAGCGGAGGTAGGAGAGCCGGTCGGCATCCAGGACCGGGCCACTCGCCGCTGCGGCGTGAGCAAACCGGCGGACGGCCTGGTGGACCGCGAGCAGGGCCCACAGCTCCTGCCGCACGGCTTCAGGGGTGCGCGATCGGAGTGGACCGCCGGGGCCGAGGTGGTTCTTGATCTCGTCGAAGGCCAGCTCGATCTCCCAGCGCTGCCGGTAGAGGGCGATCAGCTCGTCCGCCGGGTACTGCGCGGTGTCCAGCAGGGACGTGCCCAGGTGCACGGCCTTGTCGTCCTTGGTGAAGGTAATGACGCGGTAGGCCGTCTCCTTCGGCAGGACCCGGCCTTCGCGGGCTGCCCGGAGGCGGACATCTTTGCCGGGGCGCATCAGGGACAGCCGGGAGCCGTCCGGCAGCTCCTCCTGGGTGGTGCCGAGGTCGTTGGACTGGAGCCTGGCCAGCAGATGGGCGCCGGACGTGGTGAAGGCGTGGACGAATTCGACCGACCAGAACCCGCGGTCGGCGATGACGAGGTCACCGGGGCCTGTCGAGCTGGCCAGCGGGTAGGCCAGGCGCCGTTCGCCATCCCGGTAGCCGCCCAGGCCTGCGTCGAGGATGGCGTGGGTGCCGATCTCCGCGAGCACGGCGGCTCGCACCTGCGGGAAGCCGAACGGCGTCCCGCCTGTGGAAGGGCCGTCAAAGGCGTCACCGTTGCTCACCGAGTCCGGCACGTCGAACTGTGTGCCGTCCAATGCCAGGAGGCGCAGACCGCGCCACCACGCGCCTGGCGTCTCCTGGACCGCCAGCGGGCCGGCCACCTGTCGGAACACCGTCTCCAGCACCTCTTCACCGAGCCGGACTCGCGCCCGGCACAGCGACGAGCGGTTGACCCGGGCGCCAGAACCCGGCTGCCGGGTATGCCGCTGGTCAGCATGCGTATCACCTCCTCGTACGACTCCCGGGCGAACAGGCACAGCGCGAGCACGAAGTACACGACCAGCCGGGCCGGGAGCAGTCGGCGCCGCTGCTCACCTCGCCTGTGCTTGCGATGGCGGCCTCCACGAGCTCCGGCGTGAACACCTTGGTCAAGATTCCTATGCGTGACCGGCACCCCGGCCCCCACCCCTCCACGAGCAGGTCAACGGACCAGCCGGCTCAAAAGCAACTGCATTGGCTGAGGTAGGCCCCCGCCCCCTGGGCTTCACACGGTGAGCAGCTGACCGGTGACCGCTTCCAGCCGCTTGCGCACCTCGGGGTCGTACGTCCCCTCGTGTGCCCGCGCCGCCCGCGTCCCGTCGTAGTAGCCGCCCGAGCCCATCTCACGCGTGGCCAGCGCCAGCACGCCGGGCGCGCCGTCCGCGACCGAGTTCCACGGCGTGATCCCGCCCTCGCGGACCATCGCCGTGTCCATGTAGGTGGCGGGGTGCAGCACGTTCACCGCGACCCCGGTGCCCGCCAGCTCCTCGGCGAGCGTGAACGTGTGGGCGGCGAGGGCGAACTTGCTGCGGCAGTACGCCGACATGCCGTCGTAGCCGTGGGTGAGTTCGGGGTCGGCGAAGTCCAAGGGCTCCTGGCCGACCGAGCCGACGTTCACGATCCGGGCGGGCGGGTTGGCGCGCAGGACCGGCAGCAGGGCGCGGGTCAGCGCCACCGGCGCCAGGTAGTTCACCGCGAGCCGCAGCTCGTGCCCGTCGGTGCTCAGCTCGCGCCCCGAGCCGCGCGGACCGGCGCCGACGCCCGCGTTGTTGATCAGCACATCCAGCTCGGGATGCGCCGCGCCCACGGCCGCGCCCAGGGCGCGCACCGCGGCGAGGGAGGCCAGATCGGCGACGAACCCCTCCGCCCGGCCCTCGGTGCGCAGCTCCTCGACCAGCTGTTCGGTCCGCGCACGGTCGCGGCCGTGCGCGAGGACCAGATGGCCGCCCCGGACCAGTTCGAAGGCGACGTACCGGCCGAGTCCGGACGTGGCGCCGGTGATCAGAACAGTCGACATGCACCCACCCTAGGCACGGTGCGCCCGCCGGAAGGAGATGCTGCCGAGGCTACGACCAGTAGGGTCACCCTCAGCCGGACCCCTCCTGCTCCTCCTCGGCCAGCACCTGCTGCGCCGTCGCGAACGCCTTGTTGGCCGCGGGCACCCCGCAGTACACGGCGGTCTGCAGCAGCACCGCGCCGATCTCCTCCGGCGTCAGCCCGCCCCGCCGGGCCGCCCGTACGTGCAGGGCCAGCTCGTCGTAGTGGCCGTGCGCGACCAGCGCGGTCAGCGTGATCATGCTGCGCTCGCGGCGCGAGAGGGTCGGGTCGGTCCAGATCTCCCCCCAGGCGTAGCGGGAGATGAAGTCCTGGAACCGCGCGGTGAACGGGGTCTGCCGGGCCTGCGCCCGGTCGACGTGCGCATCGCCCAGCACTTCCCGGCGTACCGCCATCCCGTTCGCCGGCGGCCCGTTCAGTTGGGTGCGCAGGGCGGTCAGGACGGCCTGCGGGCACTGCGCGGGCGCGAGGTGAGAGGCCCCGGGCAGTTCCACGAGCGCGGACCCGGGCACGGCGTCGGCGATGTCCCGCAGATGGGCGGGCGGCGTCGCGTGATCCTCGCGTCCCGCGACGAGCAGGGTCGGTACGGCGATGTCGGCGAGCCGGTCGCGCAGGTCGAAGGCGGCCAGCGCATCGCAGCAGGCGGCGTACGCGCCAGGGTCGGCCTCCCCGTGGTCCCGGACCAGCCGCGGCACGGTGAAGCCGGGAGTGAACCAGCGCGCGTCGGCACTCTCCACCAGCCACTCCATGCCCTCCCGGCGCACCCGTTCGGCCCGCTCCCGCCACGGCGCGCTGCCCCCGAAGTGCGCGGAGGAGCAGATGACGGCCAGGAAGGTCAGCCGCTCGGGGTGGTGCACGGCCAGGTGCAGGCCGACCGCGCCGCCGAGCGACACGCCCGCGTAGGCGAACCGCTCCTTGCCGAGGGCGTTGGCGAGCGCCAGCACGAGCGCGGCGAGGTCGCCGACGGTGGCGCCCGGCCCGATCAGGTCCGGTGCCGAGCCGCCGTGCCCCGGCAGGTCCCAGCGCACCACCCGGTGGGTGATCGACAGCTCGGGGGCGAGGGCGTCCCACAGAGCGTACGAGGTGCCGAGCGACGGGCCGAGCAGCAGCGGGGGAGCGGCGGCAGGGCCTTCTTCCCGATGGTTGAGGAGGTGTGCGGTCAACGTCGCTCCAGAGCACGGTCGGTGAGGGCACCGGCGAAGCCGGTGTAGCGGGCCGGTTCGGTGAGGCCGTCCAGGTCGAAGGCCTTCAACTCGGCTTCCTCCGTGAGGAGTTCGCGCAGCGGTCGGTCCTCCTCGTGGGCGCGGCGGGCCAGTTCGGTCAGCAGCTCCTTGGCACGCGCACGGCCGAGGACGGGTGCCAGCGCGGCGGACAGTCGTTCGGAGACGAGCAGACCCCGAGTGGCGTCGAGGTTCCGGCGCATCGCGGCGGGGTGCACGCGCAGCCCCTCGGCCAGCTCGGCCGCGTGTGCGGCCGCGCCGCCCACCAGCCGCAGCACGTCGCGCAGCGGCGCCCACTCGGCGTGCCAGGCGCCGGCCGGCCGCTCGTCCTCCGCGGCGAGGGAACCGTACAGGGTGGCGGCGAGCTGCGGGGCGCGCCGGGCGGCGGCCGCGAGGAGCGTGGACCGCACCGGGTTCGCCTTGTGCGGCATGGCGGAGGAGCCGCCGCCGCTGCCCTCGCTCACCTCGCCGATCTCGGTGCGCGACAGCGTCAGCACGTCCGCCGCGAGCTTGCCCAGCGCCCCCGCCGTGAAGGCCAGGCAGCCGGCCAGGTCGGCGACCGGCGTCCGCAGCGTGTGCCAGGGCAACTCCGGTGCGACAAGGCCGAGTTCACGGGCATACGCCTCGGTCAGCGTGCCCGCGTCCTCGGCGCCGTACGCCTGGAGAGCCGCCAAGGTTCCGGCCGCGCCGCCGAGTTGGGCGGGGAGCGAGTCCCGTACCCGGGTGATGCGGTCGCGTGCGTCCAGGACCAGCGAGCGCCAGCCTGCCGCCTTCAGCCCGAACGTCGTCGGTACGGCGTGCTGGGTGAGCGTCCGCCCGGGCATCGCCGTGTCACGGTGCCTGGCCGCGAGCCCGGCCAGCGCCCGCTCGGTCCGGTCCAGGTCGGCGAGGATCAACTCCAGGGTGCGTACGGCGACCAGCATCGTCGCCGTGTCCATGATGTCCTGGCTGGTCGCGCCCCGGTGGACGTAGGGGCCGTACTCCGCACCGACCGCCGCCGTCAGGTCGGCGACCAGCGGGATGACCGGGTTGCCGCCCGCCGGGGTGCGGGCCGCCAGCGAACGGATGCCGAAGTTCGCCGGAACGGCCGCCTCGGTCACCGCCGCCGCGGCCTCGGCAGGGGCGAGTCCCAGCGCGGCCTGCGCCCGGGTCAGCGCGGCCTCGGCGTCGAGCAGGGCCCGCAGATACGCGTGGTCGCTCGTCTCGGAGGCCGCGCCGGACAGGCCCCACTCGGGGGCGAGCAGACCGGTGTCGGCGTACGGAGGAGATGCAAAGGTCACTGGAACTCCAGGAAAACCGTCTCGCCTTCGCCCTGAAGGCGGATGTCGAAACGGTAGGTGGTGCCGCCCTCGTCGCCCGCGATCAGCGTGTTGCGCCGGTCGCCCACCCGGGTGAGCAGCGGGTCCGCGGCGAGCGCCGCCTCATCGCCCGGCAGATAGATCCGGGTGAACAGGTGCGTGAGCAGGCCGCGGGCGAAGACGCACACGCTCAGGTAGGGCGCGCTGCGTCCGCGGGCGCCGGGCCGCAGCGTGCGCGCGTACCAGTGGCCTTTCGTGTCCGTCTGGATGCGCCCCCAGCCGGTGAACTCCACGCCGTTGCGGCCCAGGTAGGTGCCGGTGGCGGGATCCCGCCGGATGGAGCCGTCACTCTGCGGGACGGTGCCGTCGGGGTGCGGCCCCCACAACTCGACGAGGGCGTCCGGGAGCGGCCTGCCGTCGCCGTCGAGGACGTACCCGTGCACGGTGACCGTGTCGGGGTGTCCCAGGGGCGCGATCTCCTCGCCGTCGCGGAACGGCAGCGCGTACCCGTAGAAGGGGCCGACCGTGTGGGACGGGGTGGGCAGCACGTTCTCCGGGCTGCTCGTGTCGATCTTCGTCATCGTTTCGGTCAGCGTCCTTCCTCGATCCAGGTGGCGGCCGGGCCGTCCAGCACGATGTCCCAGTGGTAGCCGAGGGAGAACTCCGGCACCGACAGGCCGTGGTCGTAGGTGGCGACCAGCCGCTGCCGGGCCGCGTCGTCCGTCACGGACTGCAGGATCGGGTCGTAGGGGAAGAGCGGGTCGTTCGGGAAGTACATCTGCGTCACCAGCCGCTGGGTGAACGCCGTGCCGAAGACCGAGAAGTGGATGTGGGCCGGGCGCCAGGCGTTGACATGGTTGCGCCACGGGTAGGGGCCGGGCTGGATGGTGGTGAAGTGGTAGCGGCCCTCGGTGTCGGTGAGGGTGCGGCCGACGCCGGTGAAGTTCGGGTCCAGCGGCGCGTCGTGCTGCTCGCGCAGGTGGGCGTAGCGTCCGGCCGAGTTGGCCTGCCAGATCTCGATCAGCTGGCCGCGGACCGGGCGTCCGGCGCGGTCCAGGAGCCGCCCGGACACGGTGATCCGCTCGCCTATCGGCTGGTTGGTGTGCTGCCGGGTGAGGTCGTTGTCGATCTCGGTGAGGTCGCGCTCCCCGAAGGCGGGGGAGTGCAGTTCCACCAGTTCGGGGTCCTGACCGGTGTCGATGGCGACCAGGGGCTGCTTGGGGTGGCGGAGGGCGGAGGACCGGTAGGGCGCGTAGTCGCGGCGGGGGTGGTGTTCGACGGGCGCGCCGTCGGCGACCCGCTTCTCGTACGCGGCGTGTTGGGCGGCGATCTCCTGGTCGATGTCCTGCTGGGTGAGAGCCATGGGATACCTGACGCTTCCTTACCGTTCGAGGCCGAGGGCGAGGCCCTGGCCCACGCCGATGCAGAGGGAGGCCACGCCGGTGCCGGAGCCGCGGCGGGCGAGCTGGTGGACGACGGTGCCGGCGAGCCGGGCGCCGGAGTACAGCTCGGTGTGTGCGGTGGGGAAGGGCCTGTCGGACGTGGGCAGGACGTACCGCGCCCGAGTCGTCGACCCCACACCGCCCGCTACGGCGATGGAGGCGTCGCCCACCGCGATGGCGCGGGCGGCGAGGTCGTCGGGCCGTACCGAGGACAGTGCGCCGTTGTAGCGGCCGATCGGGGAGCGGACGACGTCGACGACGTCAACGGGAATCACAGCACGTTCTCCCCGATGGTCAGTTCGGCGTCGGTCCTGACGACGACGTCTTCGACGGACACGCCCGGCGCGGTCTCCACCAGGACGAGCCCCGCATCCGTGACGTCCAGCACGCCCAGATCCGTGATCACCCGGTTCACACACGCCTTGCCCGTGAGCGGCAGCGTGCACTGCTCCAGGATCTTCGGGGATCCGTCCTTGGCCGTGTGCGTCATGACGACGACCACCGTCCGGGCGCCGTGCACCAGGTCCATCGCCCCGCCGATCCCGGTGACCAGTTTGCCGGGGACCGCCCAGTTGGCCAGGTCGCCGCCCGCGGACACCTGCATCGCACCCAGCACGGCCACGTCGATGTGCCCGCCCCGGATCATCGCGAAGCTCAGCGCGGAGTCGAAGAAGGAGGCGCCCGGCAGGACCGTGACGGTCTCCTTGCCGGCGTTGATCAGGTCCGGGTCGACCTCGTCCTCGGCGGGGTACGGGCCGGTCCCGAGGATGCCGTTCTCCGACTCCAGGACCACCTCGACGCCCGGCGGCAGATGGTTCGGGATCAGCGTCGGCAGCCCGATGCCGAGGTTGACGTACTGGCCGTCCTTCAGCTCCCGGGCCGCGCGGGCGGCCATCTCCTCGCGTGTCCAGGCCATCAGGACCTCACCGTCCGCTGCTCGATCCGCTTGTCCGCCGCCTGCTCGGGGGTCAGCGCCACCACGCGCTGCACGAAGACGCCGGGCACATGCACCGCGTCCGGGTCGATCTCGCCCGGTTCCACCAGCTGCTCCACCTCGGCGATGGTCACCCGGCCCGCCATGGCGGCCAGAGGGTTGAAGTTCCGGGCGGACCTGGTGAAGACGAGGTTGCCGTGCCGGTCACCCCTGGCGGCGCGGACCAGCGCGAAGTCGGTGCGGATGCCCCGCTCCAGGACGTACTCCACGCCGTCGAACTCCCGCACCTCCTTCGGCGGCGAGGCGAGCGCGACCGCGCCCGTGCCGTCGTACCGCCACGGCAGTCCGCCCTCGGCGACCTGGGTGCCGACGCCCGCAGGGGTGTAGAAGGCGGGGATCCCGGCGCCGCCCGCGCGCAGCCGTTCGGCCAGCGTGCCCTGCGGGATCAGCTCCACCTCCAGCTCACCGGCCAGGTACTGGCGGGCGAACTCCTTGTTGCCGCCGATGTAGGAGCCGGTCACCCGGGCGATGCGGCCGGCGGCCAGCAGCACGGCGAGGCCGGACTCCATCGCGCCGCAGTTGTTCGACACCACGCCCAGACCGGTCGTCCCGCGCTCGTACAGCGCCTGGATCAGTACGTTCGGCACACCGCTCAGCCCGAATCCGCCGACCGCGAGGGACGCGCCGTCCGGCACGTCGGCCACCGCCTGACGGGCCGTGGCGACCACCTTGTCCATCCGTGAAGCCCCATCTCTGCATATTAATCAGCGCACTGAGTATTTCGGCGAGATGCCTCTCACGCTGCCACCGGACATCACACCCGTCAATACCCCGCCCTAGTAGGCGCTCCGCATACAGACAGCAGACTTTCTCCCGGGGTATCGTTCAGTGCACCAACGAATCGACACAGGGGAGCGCACATGGCCGCGGTGGATCTCGCCACCCATCCCGGGCACCTGGCCCGGCGGCTCCAGCAGGCGCACTACCTGCTGTGGAACACCATCGTCTCCGAGGAGATCACCTCGCCGCAGTTCGCGGTCCTGAACGCGCTCGTCGCCGAACCGGGCCTCGACCAGCGGACCGTGGGGGAGCGGGTGGGCCTGGACCGGTCGACCATCGCCGAGGTCATCAGCCGGCTCGACCGCCGCGGGCTACTGCACAAGGTGCGCGACCCGCAGGACGGCCGGCGCTTCCTGCTCCGCCTCACCGACGAGGGCCTGCGCACCCACCGCAAGCTGACCGTGCGCACGGCCCGCATGAACCAGGTCTTCCTCGCCCCGCTCTCCGCCGAGGAACAGACCGTCTTCTTCGACCTGATCCGCCGCGTCGCGGACGCCGCCGAGGACCTGCGCAACCCCGCCGAGCCGCTGGTCTCCCAGCAGGGCTGAACGCCGGCCCGGTCAGGAGGGGGCCTCGGCGAACACGACCCACACCTGGCCGTCGGCGAAGTTCATCCGGCTGCCGTCCGCCGCCGTGAACGCCGTACCGTCCGTGGCGGCAGGCCGGGACCAGGTGGCGTCGAAGGACCGCCCGTCCCGCAGCACCTCGGCCTTCCCCGTGCCGACGGTCTCGGTGTACGGCGTGTTGGTGCCGAGCACGTCGTGGTACCGGGACGGGCGTACCGTCACGTACTGCACGACGACCGTCGCCGGCGCCACCCGCTGTCCGGCGGGCGTCATCGTGGGCGTGCCGTCCATCGAGACCAGCCAGCCGTCCCGCTGCGCCGACCAGCTGAACGTGAAGCGCGCCGACGGGTACCGCACGGTCCGCGAGGTCTCGGCAGTGCCGCCGGAGGGTGCGGGACCGTAGCGGAAGCCGGTGGTGAGCGCGGCCTTGCCCGGCGCGGCGGGCAGCAGCCGGGTGGGGCGCAGATAGAGGTTGTGCGGTGCGGCCTTCCCGGTGCTCCGGTGGTAGGCGTCGCCAGCCTCGTCGGGTGACTCCGCCCGCAGCGGGGCCCGGCCGATCAGCGGGAGCAGCTTCCGCTGTGCTCCGGAGAACGCCAGCGTCGGCTCCTTGAACTGGCGCAGCAGCTCCAGGTCCGACTCACGGGCGCTGCGCACCGGGCCGACTTCCTTGGGGAGCGTGCTCGCGTACACCGCCATCAGCCGGCTCAGACCGCCCTCGACCTGCTCCGCGTACACGATGTCCGCCGCGTCGAGTCCCGTCTGCGGGCGGGCCGCGGGCACGTTGTCGATCTTCACGGCGAGCAGCGAGCCGGACAGAGCCGAGCGGGTCTCGTGCGGGGTGCCGTCGTCGGCCGAGCCGTGCCGGGTGCAGGCCGCCGTCAGGGAGGCCGCCATCGTGGCGGCGATCAGTGCCGCCGTGAGCGCGTTGTGCCGCGGGCGTGCCTTGTGTCCTGTCCCCACTGATGCCTCCCCCCTTCGCCTGCGTCGATTGTGTGCTCATCGGACCGATATGGGGAGGGGGCGGCTCTGGGTCGGATTCGTACACCCTGCCGCCGAGGAGGACCAGCCCCGCTTCGGCCGGGCGGTGCAGAAGGTCACCGCGACTCCGGGGGCGACGTTCGACCTGCCCGCGGCCCGGCCGGTCCTACGACCTGGACTTCGGCGCGGCGAAGGTCGACAGCGCGGCCGCGGGCGGGCGCATCGACTACGGCGTGAGCGTCGGCCGGTACCACGCGAGGCCGCCGCAGGACGCACGCCGGGGCTCGGGCCGGACGCTGACCTTCACCGAGCGTGGCCGTCCCGACCGGCATGTCCAGCCGGTTCCGCCCGACCCGCTCGGCAGGGTGTTCACCGAGGTCGAGGTCGACAACCCGCACGACTTCGCGGTCAATGAGGTGACATTGCGCGGCAAGCCCGGGGATGTCGTCAAAGCCGACTTCTTCTTCGTCAACAACGGTCCCGCCGGTGTCCCGGCCGTCGAGGTCCCCGACTTCTGCAGGGGCTCAGGGCGCGGGAAGACGGGTAAGGGCGCCCCGGCCGCTGCCCGTTACACCTGCTCGCAGAACCGCCTCGACAAGAGCCGGACCATGTCCCCCGGGCAGTTCGAGCACTTCCCCTTCCGGTTCCGCCTCGACCGGGCCGACAACCGGGCAGGCCGGATCGGGATGCCGGACCGCTCCGAGTTCGTGCGCGGAGACGGCGACCTGTCGAACAACTCGGCCGCCATCAAGGTCGACATCACCGGCGCCGGTCCACGGCCGCCCGCACCTCCGGGAAGTCCCGATGATCCGCGGCCCGGGACGACCCCTCGGCACCGTACTGACCGCCTGCGCCCTGCTGGTCACCGCACCGGCCGCCGCCGATACCGCCCGACCCGATGCAACACGGCACGGATCGAGGTGGAGGTGCCCTAGGAGTCTTCCTGCCCGGCCCCCAGGATCTCTGCGAGGTCGTAGCGCACAGGCTCCTCCAGCTGTGCGTACGTGCAGCTCTCCGGTGTCCGGTCCGGGCGCCAGCGGCGGAAGCGGGCCGTGTGCCGGAAGCGGGCGCCGTTCTCCATGTGGTCGTAGGCGACCTCGGCGACCCGCTCCGGCCGAAGGGGCACCCAGGACAGGTCCTTCCTGCCCGACCAGCGGCTCGGCGCCCCCGGCAGCCGGGCCGCCTCATGCGCCGCCTCGTCGCTCCAGGCCGCCCACGGGTGCCCGGTGACGTCGTCCATCCGCAGCGGTTCCAGCTCCTCGACCAGTTCCGCGCGCTTCTTCATGGCGAAGGCCGCCGATACGCCCACGTGCTGCAGGGCGCCCCGGTCGTCGTACAGGCCGAGCAGCAGGGAGCCGACCACCGGTCCGCTCTTGTGGAACCGGTAGCCCGCCACGACCACGTCCGCCGTCCGCTCGTGCTTGATCTTGAACATGGCCCGCTCGTCCTGCCGATACCGCAGGTCCAGCGGCTTGGCGATGACCCCGTCGAGGCCGGCGCCCTCGTACTGCTCGAACCAGCGGTGCGCCACCTCCACGTCGGTCGTCGCGGGCGCCAGGTGGACCGGTGCGCTCACCCCGGACAGCGCCCGCTCCAGCAGCGCCCGCCGGTCGGTCAGCGGCACGTCGAGCAGGGCGTGGTCGTCCAGCGCCAGCAGGTCGAAGGCGACGAAGGAGGCCGGCGTCTTCTCGGCGAGCATCCGCACCCGCGAGTCCGCCGGATGGATCCGCTCGGTCAGCGCGTCGAAGTCCAGCCGCCCCTCCCGCGCGATCACGATCTCCCCGTCCAGCACGCACCGGTCGGGCACCCGCTCCTTCAACGCGGCCACCAGCTCCGGGAAGTACCTGGTCAACGGCTTCCCGGTACGGCTGCCCAGCTCGACCTCGGCCCCGTCACGGAACACGATCGCCCGGAACCCGTCCCACTTCGCCTCGTAGTGCATGCCCGGCGGGATCCTCGCCACCGACTTGGCGAGCATCGGCTTCACGGGCGGCATCACCGGCAGATCCATGCGTCCGATTCTGCTCGCATCCCTGCGCCGTCGCCCGGTATGCGCGGTGTGACGGGTGCGCCTACCGTGGCCGCATGGGTGATGCGGTGGAACTCGACGTGGCCGGCCGGACCGTACGGCTGTCCAGCCCGGGCAAGGTCTTCTTCCCGGAACGGGGATTCACCAAGCTGGACGTCGCCCGGTACTACGCCGCCGTCGGCCCCGGCATCCTGCGCGCCCTGCGCGACCGGCCCACCACCCTCCAGCGCTACCCGGACGGCATCGACGGCGAGTGGTTCTACCAGAAGCGCGCACCGAAGGGCATGCCCGACTGGATCCCGACCGCCCACATCACCTTCCCCAGCGGCCGCAGCGCCGACGAGATGTGTCCGACGGAGGAGGCCGCCGTGGTGTGGGCCGCCCAGTACGGCACGCTCACCTTCCATCCCTGGCCGGTGCGCCGCACCCGCGTCGACCACCCCGACGAACTCCGCATCGACCTCGACCCGCAGCCCGGCACGGACTTCGCCGACGCCGTCCGCGCCGCCCACGAACTGCGCGCCGTCCTTGACGAGTTCGGCGGCCTGCGCGGCTGGCCCAAGACCTCCGGCGGCCGCGGCCTGCACGTCTTCGTGCCCATCGAACCGCGCTGGACCTTCACCCAGGTGCGGCGCGCCGCGATCGCGGTCGGCCGGGAGATGGAACGCCGGATGCCCGACCAGGTCACCATCAAGTGGTGGAAGGAGGAGCGCGGCGAGCGCATCTTCCTGGACTACAACCAGACGGCCCGCGACCGCACCATCGCATCCGCCTACTCCGTACGACCCCGCCCGCACGCCCCCGTCTCCGCGCCCCTGCGCTGGGAGGAGGTCGGCGAGGCCAACCCCCGTGACTTCGACCTCGCCACCATGCCGGCCCGGTTCGCCGAACTCGGCGACGTCCACGCCGACATGGACGACCATGCCTACTCCCTCGACGCCCTCCTCGAACTGGCCCGACGTGACGAACACGACCACGGCCTGGGCGACCTGCCGTACCCGCCGGAGTACCCGAAGATGCCCGGCGAGCCGAAACGGGTCCAGCCGAGCCGGGCGCGGCGCGAGCAGGACTCGTGACATCCCGCGCCGTACCCGCCTTCCGGCGCGATCGCCCGGCGCTCGGGGCCGTGGGACGCCAACCCCCGTAGCATTTCCGGCACATCGGTCGTCGAGCCCGTCCCCCGTCGGGCCCCGCCGGCCGCCGCACACCGCGGTTATCCTGATCGCCAGCCGCCGATGAGGAGTCCCGAAGTGTCCGAGGGAGTGTCGCGTCCCACGCTGGAGGCCGTGGCCGCGCGGGCCGGGGTGTCCCGGGCCACCGTGTCGCGGGTCGTCAACGGCGGCGACGGGGTCAGAGAGCCCCTGGTCGCACGGGTCCGGCAGGCGGTCGAGGAACTCGGGTACGTGCCCAACCAGGCCGCACGCAGCCTGGTCACCAAGCGGCACGACGCCGTCGCCGTCGTCATCGCCGAGCCCGAGGCCAGGGTCTTCGCCGACCCCTTCTTCGCGCTGCAACTGCGCGGCATCAGCAAGGAGTTGACGGCCCACGACAACCAGCTCGTGCTGCTGCTGACCGAGGGCCGTGCCGACCACGCGCGCGTGGCCCGCTATCTCGCCGGAGGCCATGTCGACGGCGCGCTCGTCTTCTCCCTCCACCTCGACGACCCGCTGCCCGGCCTGATCCGGAACGCGGGTGTGCCCACCGTGTTCGGCGGCCGCCCCGACTGGAGCGACGGCGACCCCGGCCCGGTGTACGTCGACAGCGACAACCGGGGCGGCGCCCGCGCGGCCGTACGCCATCTCGTGGAGCTCGGCCGGACCCGGATCGCCCACATCACCGGCGCGCTGGACCAGACGTCGGCGGTGGACCGGCTCGACGGCTACCGGGACGTCATGGGCGATCCCGACCCCCTGCTCGTCGCGGAGAGCGACTTCACCCCGGGCGGCGGCGAACGCGCGATGCGTGAACTGCTCGACCGCTGCCCGGACGTGGACGCGGTGTTCGCCGCCAACGACCTCACCGCGCTCGGCGCCCTGCGCGTGCTGCGCGAGCGGGGCCGGCGGGTGCCCGAGGACGTGGCCGTGATCGGCTTCGACGACGTGCTGCCCGTTGCCGAGGAGGCCGATCCGCCGCTGACCACGGTCCGTCAGGACATCGAGGAGATGGGCCGGCTGATGGCCCGCCTCCTGCTGCGCGGCCTGACCGGCCGGGGTCGCGGCGCGGACCCGGCGGACGCGGCCGTTTCCAGCATCGTCCTGCCGACGACCCTGATCCGACGCGCGTCCGCCTAGGATCTGTCCGGCGGATCAGCCTGGCTTCAGCCAACCGGCGGCTCGCTCTTGATCACCGCGAAGCGGACGCCGTACGGGTCGGCGAGCTTGGCCATGCGGCCGACGCCCTCCATGCTTGTCGCCGGCATGCGCACCGTGCCGCCCAACTGCTGTGCCTTCTCGACCACGGCGTCGGTGTCCTCGACCTCGAAGTAGGGCAGCCAGTACGGGCCCGCCGCCGCCTCCGTCGGGTCGTCGGCCAGCGGGACCATCCCGCCGAACATCGCGTCCTCCCCGGCACCGCCCGGGTTGACGCACGTGTACGTGCCACCCGGGAACGGCATCGCCGAGGTCTCCAGGTCCAGCACCTTGTGGTAGAAGGCGGCCGCCGCCGCGACGTCCGGCGTGTACAGCTCGACCCAGCACAGTGCGCCCGGTTCGTTCGCCACGTCCACGCCCTTGGTCTGCCCGGGCTGCCAGATCCCGAACGCCGCGCCCGCCTGGTCGGCGAGAATCGCCATGTGTCCCTGGCCCATCACGTCCATGGGCTGGAACAGCACGCTGCCGTGCGCCTGTTCGGCCGCCTTGCTGGTGGCCTGGGCGTCCTCGCTCTGGAAGTACACCGTCCACGCCGGCGGTCCCTGGTCCGGGCCGGTCTGCATGCCGCCGGCGACGGTCTTGCCGTCGAGCTGGAAGAAGCCGTAGCCGCCGGCGTCCGGCCCCGCCGACTGGAACTGCCAGCCGAAGAGGCCGCCGTAGAAGGAGAGGGCGCCGTCGAGGTCGGGGGTGCCGACGTCGATCCAGTTCGGAGCGCCGTTCACGAAACGGGTGGTGAGCATCTTCGCCCTCCTTGAAGGGGTCCGGAAGGGTCCCGTCCTCTGCACTGCCGAGTCTGGCACCGCCCACTGACAACCGCTGCCGGAGCGCCGCCGCGCGCCCGACCGACGCCCCCCCGGCACCCGGGGCGCCGCGCCGGGTTCTCCGGGATTTCACACTGCTCCCGCGCGCCGCAGTGCGCCCACCTCGTCGCACGGCGCATGATCGGGGGCGGACCAGGGCTCCGGCGGAGCATCAACGACCGGCCCGGGGTGCCGCCGCGCCGTTGATCCCGCGTTGATCGAACGTTTTTCGGCGCGCGGCACGATCCTGGTCATGCACATCGACACGATCATCCCGGCCGACACCGCCTGGCAGGCTCAGGCCCTGTGCGCGCAGACCGGGGCGGACTTCTTCTTCCCCGAGCCCGGCAGCTCGGTGCGCGAGGCGAAGCGCATCTGCGCCATGTGCGAGATGCGCTCCGCGTGCCTCGACTACGCGCTCGCCAACGACGAACGCTTCGGCGTCTGGGGCGGCCTGTCCGAAAAGGAGCGCCTGGCCCTGCGCCGTACGTCCCCCTGAGGCCCGCCTCGGGCGCCCTGCGGCATCGGCAGCAGCGCCCGCCCCTCGTCCGCGCTCAGAGCTCCCCGATCAGAGCTCCCTGATGAGAGCTCCCTGATGAGAGCTCCCTGATGAGAGCTCCGGCTCAGCTCCCCGCCCGCGCCGCCATCCGCGCCTTGCGGGCCGCCAGCCGCTCGTCGAACTTGGCGGCCTCCGCGTCCAGGCCGCCCATGAACAGGCCGAGTTCCTCCTGGGCCTGGCGGCCCTCCGGGCCGAGGCCGTCGATCTCCATGATCTTCAGGAAGCGCAGCACGGGCTGCAGCACGTCGTCGTGGTGGATGCGCAGGTTGTAGACCTCGCCGATCGCCATCTGCGCCGCGGCCCGCTCGAAGCCGGGGATGCCGTGGCCCGGCATGCGGAAGTTGACCACGACGTCCCGGACAGCCTGCATCGTCAGGTCGGGGGCGAGTTCGAAGGCGGCCCTCAGAAGGTTGCGGTAGAAGACCATGTGCAGGTTCTCGTCGGTCGCGATGCGCGCCAGCATGCGGTCGCAGACCGGGTCGCCGGACTGGTGGCCGGTGTTGCGGTGCGAGATGCGGGTCGCGAGCTCCTGGAAGGCGACGTAGGCGACCGAGTGCAGCATCGAGTGCCGGTTGTCGGACTCGAAGCCCTCGCTCATGTGCGCCATGCGGAACTGCTCCAGCTTGTCCGGGTCCACCGCACGCGAGGTGAGCAGGTAGTCCCGCATCACGATGCCGTGCCGGCCCTCCTCGGCCGTCCAGCGGTGCACCCAGGTGCCCCACGCGCCGTCGCGGCCGAAGAGCGAGGCGATCTCGTGGTGGTAGCTGGGGAGGTTGTCCTCGGTCAGCAGGTTGACGACGAGGGCGATGCGGCCGATCTCCGTCACCTTGGACTGTTCCTTGTCCCAGGCCTCGCCGTCCTCGAAGAGGCCGGGGAAGTTGCGGCCGTCGCTCCAGGGCACGTACTCGTGCGGCATCCAGTCCTTGGCGACCTGCAGATGCCGGTTCAGTTCCTTCTCGACCACTTCCTCCAGCGCGTACAGCAGCCGCGCGTCGGTCCACACGGACGGGCTGCCGAGGTGAGGGGAGGTGATCGTCACGGGAACTCCAGGGGGACGCCGAACAAAGGGGGAGAGACGGGGGCGGCCCGGCGAGCGGCGCCGGAAACCTACGAGATCGTAGGCTACGAATCCGTAGGTTACGAAGCCGTAGGTTAAGTTCGCTGTAAAGATCGCTGATCAGCACCCCTGGCACGGGTTTTCGAGAGCATGCAGAACAGCCCCGGGACCCGCAGGTCCCGGGGCTGTCGGCGTGGTGGGATCACCCGGTCAGGCGTACAGCTCCCGCACCCGTACCGAGAGGCAGGTCACACAGCCCTCGAGCTTCTCGAACTCGCTGATGTCCACCGTGACCACCTCGTGGCCGAGATCGGCCAGCAGCTCCGCCGTCTTCGGGGCGCTCGCCGCCATGAGGAGCTTGTGGCCGCCGAGCAGCACCACGTGCGCGCCGGACTCCTCCGGTACCGACAGGAAGCCCGGGAACAGCGACGGCCGGTCCACCTTCGGGATGTGCCCGATGACCGTCCCGTCCGGCAGCGCGGTGACCGCCGACTTCAGGTGCAGCACCTTGCTCACCGGTACGGCCACCACCCGCGCGCCGAGCGGCTCGAAGGCGGCCCGCAGCTGCTGCACGCCGGCCGCGTTGGTGCGCCCGCCCCGGCCGACGTAGATCGTCTCGCCGACCTTGAGAACGTCACCGCCGTCCAGGGTGCCCGGCTCCCATATCCAGTTCACCGAGCAGCCGAGGCTGGCCACCGCCTCCTCGACGCCCGCGGTCTCCGCGCGCCGTGACTCGGCCCCCGGCCGGGTGATCAACGCCACGTTCTTGTACATGACGACGGTGTCCTCGACGAACACCGAGTCCGGGCAGTCGTCCTCCGGGTCGACCTCGATCGTCTCCCAGTCGTGCGTGCGGAGCGCCTCGACGTACGCCTCCCACTGCTCCACGGCGAGGTCCACGTCGACCTTCTCCCGCTCGATGTGCGTCACCAGGCCTTCGGCGAGGCGCGGGCTGGGGCGGCGGACGAGGGCCTTCTTGCTGGGCACGACGGGCCTTTCGTATCGGTGGTGCGGTTTTCCGGCGCGCGTGATGGGGCGCCGGTCCGCCATCATGCAGGGCGCTCCGGCCAGGACAAAACCCTCGTCGCCCCTCGTTGTCAGGCTGTGCCCCTCCTGAGACCCCAGGAAGGGCCGGCCCCGGATCCCGCGCCGAACCGGGTCAGGCCGGATCCCCGAGCGCCTCGGGTGTCGTCTCCTTCAGTTCTCCATCCTCCATCAGCAGCCAGCGCGTGATGCCGATCGACTCCAGGAACGGCAGGTCGTGGCTGGCGACGAGCAGGGCGCCTTCGTACGACTCCAGGGCCGTGGTCAGCTGTCGGACGCTCGCCATGTCGAGATTGTTGGTCGGTTCGTCCAACAGGAGCAACTGGGGCGCGGGATCGGCGAGCATCAGCGCGGCCAGAGCCGCCCGGAACCGCTCGCCGCCGGAGAGCGTGCCGGCCTTCTGGTCGGCCCGTGCGCCCCGGAACAGGAAGCGGGCCAGACGCGCCCGGATCCGGTTGTTCGTGGCGCCCGGAGCGAACCGGGCCACGTTCTCGGCGACCGTCCGCTCGTCGTCCAGCACGTCCAGACGCTGCGGCAGGAACCGCAGCGGGACATGCGCCCTCGCCTCGCCGGCCACCGCCGCCAGCTCCCCGGCGACGGTCCGCAGCAGGGTCGTCTTGCCGGCGCCGTTGCGTCCGACGAGCGCGATCCGCTCCGGGCCGCGCAGATCGAGGATCCCCTCGACACGCGCCCCGTAGGCCAGCTCCAGGCTCTCCAGGGTGAGCACCTGCCGACCCGGCGGCACGGCCGTGTACGGCAGGTCGACGCGGATCTCGTCGTCGTCCCGGACGGCCTCGGCCGCCTCGTCCAGCCGCTCCCTGGCCTCGGCGAGCTTCTCCTCGTGCATGATGCGGTACTTGCCGGCGGACACCTGCGCCGTGCGTTTGCGTAGTTTCATCACCGCCCGGGGCTCGCGCTTGTTGTCGTACATCTTCTGCCCGTACCGCTGGCGCCGGGCCAGTGTGACCTGGGCGTCGGCGAGTTCGCGCTTCTGCTTGCGCAGGTCGGCCTCGGCCACGCGCAGCATCCGCTCGGCCGCCTCCTGTTCCACGGCGAGGGTCTCCTCGTAGGCCGAGAAGTTCCCGCCGTACCAGGCGACCTCGCCGGAGCGCAGCTCGGCGATCTGGTCGACCAGGTCCAGGAGTTCACGGTCGTGGCTGACGACCACCAGCACGCCCGGCCAGGAGGCGACGGCCGCGTACAGCCGCCGACGCGCGTACAGGTCCAGGTTGTTGGTGGGTTCGTCCAGGAGCAGGACGTCCGGGCGGCGCAGCAGGAGCGCTGCCAGGCGCAGCAGCACCGACTCGCCCCCGGACACCTCGCCCACGGTGCGGTCCAGGCCGATGTGTCCGAGGCCGAGTTCGCCGAGGGTGACCAGTGCGCGCTCCTCCACGTCCCAGTCGTCGCCGACGGTCTCGAAATGCTCCTCGGACACGTCGCCCGCCTCGATGGCGTGCAGAGCGGCCCGTTGGGAGGCGATGGCGAGGGCCTCGTCGACGCGGAGCGTGGTGTCGAGCGTGACGTTCTGCGGCAGGTACCCGACCTCGCCGGTCACCTTGACGGTGCCGTCGGCCGGGACGAGTTCACCGGCGAGCAGCTTCAGCAGGGTTGATTTCCCTGATCCGTTGACGCCGACGAGCCCGGTCCTGCCGGGGCCGAAGGCGATGTCGAGGCCGTCGAAGACGGCGGTGCCGTCGGGCCAGGCGAAGGACAGGGACGTGCAGGTGAGGGAAGTAGACATAAGGGCCTCGCGGTTGCTGGGTGCGGTCTGGGCGGGCGCATGTCGAGACACCGCGAGGCGGAAACCGAAAGACCTGGGGCACGAAAAAAGGTCTGTGCCGGAGGACGGCTCGGACGCCGAGGTCGCACGCCACGCACACCTCACCGGTGTGAACGCGGTGTCTCAGGACCTCAGACGAGCAACGTCCTTCTCCAATCGACGGCAACAGAACCTTGTACACCGTACGAAGGGGCAGGGAAGCATGTCAACGCAATTAACGCGCGCGCTCGGGGGCGCGCGTGGCGCACATCCCGCAGGCGCTCAGCAGGCGTCCCGCATCAGCTCGGCCAGGTCGTGGTCGAGGTTCAGCTGGAGGTGCTCCAGGCCGACGGGCACCAGGGCGCCGGTCGCCTCCAGGAACCGCCGGATCTCGCCGGAGCGCACGTGCACGATCGCGGTGCCCTCGGGCGCGTGGAACTCCAGGACGGTGCGGTCGTAGCCGTACGGACGCACCCGGACGTCGCCGTGGCCCTCCGGGCCCTGCAGCCCGGCGGCCAGCAGCTCGCGGGAGAAGGTCCAGCAGACCTCGACGCCCTCCAGGGTGGCCGGGGCCGGGAAGGTCATGCGGACGGCGAACGGGTCGCTCCGGTCGTAGCGCAGCGTGGCGGGAATGCTCGGCATGCGCGGTGCGGCGGCGACGAGGCGGGCCTCTACGGGCTGCTCGATGACGGTGGACAACGCCTTGCTCCCTCGTGACGGCTGGACGAACTTCCGGGCGGGTGAGGCCTGGCATGGGAAGAGACGTAGGAATCGGCCAATGCGTGCACACCCGGGACGAGTGACCTCGGTCACCGCGGTCGGGTACGTGCGGAGGGACGTGGGGTCCTCTTTCGGACACGGACGGGTGGCCGTACGGGCCCTCTGGACGCCGGCAGGCCCGTGGGCTAGCTTCGCCCGCCATGAGGCGTTCGGGGAGCACGCGACGCAGGGGACGGACGGGCCGGCTGGTGGCGGCGGGGGTGGCGTGCGGGGCGGCGCTGGCCGCGCTGACGGTCCCGGCCGCCGAGGCACGACAGCTCGGTCAGGGAGACCGGGGAACCGTGCACTGGGAGGCGAAGGACAGCGGCACCCCGCAGGTGCGCTTCCGGGGCCTTGCGGCCGTCGACCGCGACACCGCCTGGCTGGCCGGTACCGCGGGCACCGTGCTGCGCACCACCGACGGCGGGGCGAGCTGGCGGAACGTCTCTCCGCCCGGCGCGGCCGACCTGCAGTTCCGTGACGTCGAGGCGTTCGACGCGCGGCGCGCGGTGGTGCTGGCCATCGGTGAGGGCGAGGCCTCCCGCGTCTACCGCACCGACGACGGCGGAGCGACGTGGACCGAGTCCTTCCGCAACACCGACCCGAAGGCCTTCTACGACTGCCTCGCCTTCTTCGACCGCCGGCACGGCCTCGCCATGAGCGACCCCGTCGACGGCAGGTTCCGCATCCTGTCCACCAGCGACGGCGGCCGCTCCTGGCGGGTGCTGCCCGCCGACGGCATGCCGGCCGCCCTGGACGGCGAGGCCGGATTCGCCGCGAGCGGCCAGTGCCTGGTCACCTCCGGGCCGAAGGACGTCTGGCTGGCGACCGGCGGCGGCGCGCACGCGCGCGTGCTGCACTCCGCCGACCGCGGACTGACCTGGACGGCCGCCGACACGCCCGTCCCCGCGGGCGATGCGGCCAAGGGCGTCTTCGCGCTCGCCTTCCGCGACCGCACCCACGGCCTCGCGGTCGGCGGCGACTACCGCCCCGACCAGTCCTCGCCGCAGGCCGCCGCGGTCACCTCCGACGGCGGCCGCACCTGGCACCCCGCCGCCGGCCCGCCGCCCGCCTACCGGTCCGGCGCCGCCTGGCTCCCGTACAGCCGCAGCGCCGCGCTCGCCGTCGGCCCCACCGGCACGGATCTGACCACCGACGGCGGCCGCACCTGGCGGACCGTCGACACCGGCTCGTACGACACCGTGGACTGCACCCCCGACCTCAGCTGCTGGGCGGCGGGGGAGAAGGGGCGCGTGGCGCGGCTGGAGAGCTGATGCAGGACGCCTGATCACGGGTACCCGGTCACCGCACACGAGAGGAAGTGAGCGGTCATGCCACGCGGTGCCAGTCCCAAGCGGGAACGCCAGTACGAACACATCAAGCAGAGCGCGCTGGAACGGGGCGAGAGCGAGCAGCGCGCAGAGGAGATCGCCGCGCGGACGGTGAACAAGGAACGCGCCCGGTCCGGCGAGTCGCAGAGGGCCAGCCGTACCTCCACCCAGGACATGTCGTCCGGCAAGCGGGGCGGCCAGCGGTCCGGCAAGGGCGCGCAAGGGCCCACCTACGACCAGTTGTACGAGGAGGCCAAGCGGCGCAACATCGAAGGCCGTTCGGACATGAACAAGGCGCAGCTGCAGCGCGCGCTGAACGCCAAGAAGGGCTGAGCCTTCGGGCTCAGCCCGGCGTCTGCCGGTGGCGTTCCAGCTCGAGGGCCGTCATCGTGGCGAGGAACTCGGTGATGCGGTACGTGCACACCCCGGCGGCGACGAACGGGTCGCCCGCGGCGATCTCCTCGATGCGTGCGCGGTTCTCCGCGACGGCCAGGATCACCCCGCCGTCGCGGGGTTCCTTGCGCCCGGAGGCGAGGAAGAAACCCTTCTCGTACTGCTCGTCGAGCCAGGCCCGGTGCGCCGGTATCACGGCGTCCACGGCGTCGAGCGGGGCGGTGTAGGTGAGCTCCAGCACGAACATGATCGCGAGCCTACCCCCGGGACCCGTCCGGGCGCGGGCGGACCGTACAGTCTTGGCCATATGACGACCGTAGGCGTACCCGCGGGCTGGCCCGCGACCGAGGAAGAGGCCCGCGCCGTCCAGGACGAGCTGCGCGGGCGGGTGGTGCTCGACGAGCCGGGGCCACCGCCCGGGACGGGACATGTCACGGGCGTCGACGTCGCCTACGACGACGACCGCGACCTCGTCGCCGCGGCGGCCGTCGTCCTGGACGCGGTCACTCTGGACGTCGTCGCACAGGCGACGGCCGTCGGCCGGATCTCCTTCCCTTACGTGCCCGGACTGCTCGCCTTCCGCGAGATCCCGACCGTGCGAGCCGCCCTGGACGCCCTGCCCTGCCCGCCGGGCCTGGTCGTGTGCGACGGCTACGGCCTCGCCCACCCGCGCCGCTTCGGCCTCGCCAGCCATCTCGGCGTGCTCACGGACCTGCCCACCATCGGCGTCGCCAAGAACCCGTTCACCTTCACGTACGACGACCCCGGGCACGCGCGGGGCAGTTCCGCACCGCTCCTCGCCGGCAGTGAGGAGGTCGGCCGCGCCCTGCGCACCCGGGACGGCGTCAAGCCGGTCTTCGTCTCCGTCGGCCACCGGGTGAGCCTCGACAACGCCCTGGCGCACACCCTGGCCCTGACGCCCGCGTACCGCCTGCCGGAGACCACCCGCCGGGCGGACGCGCTGTGCCGGCGGGCGCTTCAGGAGGCGTCGATGCGCCAGGCACCGACCTCCTGATACCGCGAGTCGAGGACGGCGGAGCCGTCGCCGGGTTCGAGGGCGTAGTGGCGGAGGTTGCCGCCCCAGTAGCGCAGGATCCGCCCCAGCTCGCCGGCTCGGTCCGCCGCCGACGCGCCCTCGTCCACGGTCACTTCGAGTACGAACTTCACTGCCGTTCCTCCTCCTTCGGCCTGGGCTTCAAGCGTCTCATTGAAGGTCCCGGTGAAGGTCCTGGGCGCAGAGCGGCAGGCTGCCGCCAGTGCCCGCCTCAGAAAGTCTCAAAGCGCAGGGAAGGCCCGAGGCCTAGCGATCCGCCGCCACCCGGAAGGTGATCCCCGCCGCGCGCAGCCGCTGCGTCAGCGCGTCTCCCATCGCGACGGCCGGGGTGACCTGTCCGGCGGTCGGCGGCAGCTCGTCGAAGGCCAGGCTGAGGGCCGCCTCGGCGAACATCTTCGCCGTCTCGTCGTAGCCCGGGTCGCCGCCCGCGACTTCGGTGAACACGCGCCGCCCGCCGCCCTCGCCGACGAAGCGCACCCGGAACCAGCTCTTCGCCCGCTTCTCCGGACCCGGCCCGTCCCCGGGCCGCAGCCGGTCCGACAACCAGCGCCGCGCGGGCGGCAGTTGGGCGGCGGCGAGGAGTGCGCCGACGGCGGCGACGCCACCCGCGGCGACCGGCAGGTGCCGGACGGCCGCATAGTGCCGGTAGCGGAAGTCGGGGCCGTACCGGTCCAGGGCCTTCGCCGAGCGGCGCACGATCTGCGGGTCGATGGTCGGCAGCGGCAGCGCCCAGGCGCCGACCTCCTTCGCGAACCGCGGCACGCCCGTCGGTGCCGCCACCCGGCGCTCCATCAGGCGCGGCTCGTACCGGCCGCGTTCGCGGGCCGCGGCCACCAGCTGCCGGCCGCGCGCGAACTGGTTCAGCGCCGAGGCCAGCGTGCCGCCGGAGAACGTCGCGTCGGCGGTCACGAACCCGTCCACGGTCAGCGGCACTCCCTCCGGCAGCTGCCGGACGGTGAAGTACACGCCCAGGTCGTGCGGTACGGAGTCGAAGCCGCAGGCGTGCACCAGGCGGGCGCCGGTCTCCCGCGCGCGTGCGTCGTGCCGGACGTACATGAGGTCCACGAACTCGGGCTCGCCGGTGAGGTCGAGGTAGTCGGTGCCGGTGTCCGCGCAGGCGGCGACGAGTTCCTCGCCGTGGGTGATGTACGGCCCCACGGTCGTGGCCACCACGCGCGCGTGCTCGGCGAGCACGCGCAGGGTGGCCGGTTCTCGTACGTCGGCGCGGAGCACCCCGATGCCGGAGCCACCGGGGAGCCGTTCGCGCAGCTGCTCCAGCTTCTTCTCGTCGCGGCCCGCGATCGCCCAGCGCAGGTCCTCGGGGGCGTGGGCGGCGAGGTACTCCGCGGTGAGCGTGCCGACGAAGCCGGTGGCCCCGAAGAGCACGACGTCGTAGGGACGGTCCGTCGTCTTCATCCTGCTCATGACACCCCTTGCTCGTGCAGCGCGCGCCGCTGTCGGTGGCCGAGGCTAGCGTGAAGCGTACGGACCCGGATACGGCCTCGGCAGGGCCGTGCGGGCACTTGTCTAAGCGCTTGCTCGTTAGGTCTTGTGCCCGGTGGAACGTGTTCTTAGCATCACCGGTGTTACATCAGTTGTGTCACATGGGCTTGGGGGCAGGACGGGATGAGGACGGCAGGGACGCCGACTGCGCCGGGGCACGGCCCGCTCAGCGGCGTGCGCGTGGTGGAGCTGGCCGGTATCGGGCCGGGCCCGTTCGCCGCCATGCTCCTCGCCGACCTGGGCGCCGACGTGGTCCGGGTGGACCGCCCGGGCGGCCCGGGCCTCGCGATCGACCCCGCGTACGACGTCACGAACCGCAACAAACGCTCGGTGGTCGTCGACCTCAAGGCACCGGACGGCCCCGCGCGCGTGCTGGACCTCGCCGGACGGGCCGACGTGCTCATCGAGGGCTACCGCCCCGGAGTGGCCGAGCGGCTCGGCGTCGGCCCCGAGGACTGCCACGCCCGCAACCCCCGGCTGGTCTACGGCCGGATGACCGGCTGGGGCCAGGAAGGCCCCCTCGCCGACCGCGCGGGGCACGACGTGGCGTACATCGCTCTCACCGGCACCCTCGGCATGATCGGCCGCCCGGACGAGCCCCCGGCCGTCCCCGCCAACCTGCTCGGCGACTACGCGGGCGGCTCCCTCTACCTGGTCGTCGGCGTCCTCGCCGCCCTGCACCACGCGCGCGCGACCGGCACCGGACAGGTCGTGGACGCGGCCATCGTGGACGGCGCCGCGCACCTGTCCGCGATGATCCACGGCATGCTGGCCGCGGGCGGCTGGCAGGACCGGCGCGGCGCGAACCTCCTGGACGGCGGCTGCCCGTACTACGGCACCTACGAGACCGCCGACGGCGGGTACATGGCGGTCGGCGCCCTGGAGGCCCGGTTCTACGAGGAGTTCCTGCACCTGCTCGGCCTGGACGACCTGGCCCCGGCCCGCAAGGACTGGACCCGCTGGGGCGAGCTGCGCGAGCGCGTCGCCGCCCGCTTCAGGTCTCGCACGCGGGACGAGTGGACGGCCGTCTTCGAGGGCTCCGACGCCTGCGTGGCGCCCGTCCTGTCGCTGCGGGAGGCCCCGCAGAACCCGCACCTGGCCGCCCGCGGCACCTTCACCGACCACGGCGGCATCACCCAGCCGGCCCCCGCACCGCGCTTCTCCGCGACGCCGACGACCATCCGCACCGGCCCCGCCCTGCCTGGCGCCGACACGGAGACGGTGGCGCGGGATTGGGGCATACCTGACCTCGTGAACGACGACCTGGTCACGGACGGCGACTGAGCCCGCCCGCCCGACGACCCGCCCGGCCCACCCTCCCGAAAGGCACCCCAGTGAGCACCGAAGCGTACGTGTACGACGCGATCCGCACCCCGCGCGGCCGCGGCAAGGCGAACGGCGCCCTGCACGGCACGAAGCCCATCGACCTGGTCGTCGGCCTGATCCACGAGATCCGCGACCGTTTCCCGGGCCTCGACCCGGCCGCCATCGACGACATCGTCCTCGGCGTCGTCGGCCCGGTCGGCGACCAGGGCTCCGACATCGCCCGGATCGCTGCCATTGCCGCCGGACTGCCGGACACGGTCGCGGGCGTCCAGGAGAACCGCTTCTGTGCCTCGGGCCTGGAGGCCGTCAACCTGGCCGCCGCCAAGGTCCGCTCCGGCTGGGAGGACCTCGTGCTGGCCGGTGGCGTGGAGTCCATGTCGCGCGTGCCGATGGCCTCGGACGGTGGCGCCTGGTTCAACGACCCGATGACCAACCTGGCCGTCAACTTCGTGCCGCAGGGCATCGGCGCCGACCTCATCGCCACCATCGAGGGATTCTCCCGGCGTGACGTCGACGAGTACGCGGCCCTGTCCCAGGAGCGCGCCGCCACCGCCTGGAAGGAGGGCCGCTTCGACCGCTCCGTGGTCCCGGTCAAGGACCGCAGCGGCCTGGTCGTCCTGGACCACGACGAGCACATGCGCCCCGGCACCACCGCCGACTCCCTCGCGGGGCTCAAGCCGTCGTTCGCGGACATCGGCGAAATGGGCGGCTTCGACGCCGTCGCGCTGCAGAAGTACCACTGGGTGGAGAAGATCGACCACGTCCACCACGCGGGCAACTCCTCCGGCATCGTGGACGGCGCCTCGCTGGTCGCGATCGGCTCCAAGGAGGTCGGCGAGCGCTACGGCCTCACCCCGCGCGCGCGGATCGTCTCCGCCGCGGTCTCCGGCTCCGAGCCCACCATCATGCTCACGGGTCCCGCGCCCGCCACCCGCAAGGCGCTCGCCAAGGCCGGCCTGACCATCGACGACATCGACCTGGTCGAGATCAACGAGGCGTTCGCCGCGGTCGTGCTGCGGTTCGTCAAGGACATGGGCCTGTCCCTGGACAAGGTCAACGTCAACGGCGGCGCCATCGCCCTCGGCCACCCGCTCGGTGCGACCGGCGCGATGATCCTCGGCTCGCTCGTGGACGAACTGGAGCGCCAGGACAAGCGGTACGGCCTCGCCACCCTCTGCGTGGGCGGCGGCATGGGCATCGCCACCATCGTCGAGCGCATCTGAACTCCCCGCGGCATCACAAGACTTCAACGGAGACGACTGTCATGACCGAGAGCACCACCATCCGCTGGGAGCAGGACGACACCGGTGTCGTCACCCTCGTCCTCGACGACCCGAGCCAGTCCGCGAACACCATGAACCAGGCGTTCCGCGACTCCCTCGCCGCGATCACCGACCGCCTGGAGGCCGAGCAGGACTCCATCCGCGGCATCATCTTCACCTCCGCCAAGAAGACCTTCTTCGCGGGCGGCGACCTGCGCGACCTGATCCGGGTCACCCCGGAGACCGCGCAGGACCTCTTCGACGGCGGCCTCGCCATCAAGCGCAACCTGCGCCGCATCGAGACCCTCGGCAAGCCGGTCGTCGCCGCGATCAACGGCGCGGCCCTGGGCGGCGGTTTCGAACTCGCCCTAGCCTGCCACCACCGGGTCGCCCTGGACACCTCCGGCACCAAGATCGGCTGCCCCGAGGTCACCCTCGGCCTGCTCCCCGGCGGAGGCGGCGTCGTCCGCACCGTACGGCTGCTGGGCATCGCGGACGCCCTGCTGAAGGTGCTCCTCCAGGGCCAGCAGTACAACGCCCGGCGCGCCCAGGAGAACGGCCTGGTCCACGAGGTCGCCGCCACGCCCGAGGAACTGCTCGCCAAGGCCCGCGCCTTCATCGACGCCAACCCCGAGTCGCAGCAGCCCTGGGACAAGCCCGGCTACAAGATCCCGGGCGGTACGCCGGCCAACCCCAAGTTCGCCGCCAACCTGCCCGCCTTCCCGGCCACCCTGCGCAAGCAGACGAACGGCGCGCCCTACCCGGCGCCGCGCAACATCCTCGCCGCGGCCGTCGAGGGCTCCCAGGTCGATTTCGAGACGGCCCAGGTCATCGAGGCCCGCTACTTCGTGGAGCTGGCCGCCGGACAGACCTCCAAGAACATGATCCAGGCGTTCTTCTTCGACCTCCAGGCCGTCAACTCCGGCGCCAACCGCCCCCAGGGCATCGAGCCCCGCCAGGTCCGCAAGGTCGCCGTCCTGGGCGCCGGCATGATGGGCGCCGGCATCGCCTACTCGTGCGCCCGAGCGGGCATCGACGTCGTCCTGAAGGACGTCTCCCCGGAGGCGGCCGCCAAGGGCAAGGGCTACTCCGAGAAGCTGTGTGCCAAGGCCGTCGCCAAGGGCCGTACCAGCCAGGAGAAGGCCGACGCGCTGCTCGCCCGCATCACCCCCACCGCCGAGGTCGCCGACCTCGCGGGCTGCGACGCGGTGATCGAGGCCGTCTTCGAGGACACGGCCCTCAAGCACAAGGTCTTCCAGGAGATCGAGTCCGTCGTCGCGCCGGACGCACTGCTGTGCTCCAACACCTCCACCCTGCCGATCACCGCCCTCGCCGAGGGCGTGGAGCGCCAGACCGACTTCATCGGTCTCCACTTCTTCTCGCCTGTCGACAAGATGCCGCTGGTGGAGATCATCAAGGGCGAGCGGACCGGCGATGAGGCTCTCGCGCGCGCCTTCGACCTGGTCCGGCAGATCAACAAGACGCCGATCGTCGTCAACGACTCGCGCGGCTTCTTCACCTCCCGGGTGATCGGTCACTTCATCAACGAGGGTGTCGCCATGGTGGGGGAGGGCATCGAGCCCGCCTCCGTGGAGCAGGCCGCCGCCCAGGCCGGCTACCCGGCCAAGGTGCTCTCCCTGATGGACGAGCTGACCCTCACCCTCCCGCGCAAGATCCGCAACGAGTCGAAGAAGGCCGTCGAGGAGGCGGGCG
The DNA here is from genome assembly GCF_055570785.1 of Streptomyces sp. NPDC031100. NCBI lineage: Bacteria > Bacillati > Actinomycetota > Actinomycetes > Kitasatosporales > Streptomycetaceae > Streptomyces > Streptomyces sp. NPDC031100. The sequence continues at coordinate 390,171 of NZ_JBVIGN010000003.1, read as the reverse complement.
GCACCTGGACCGCGCACCCGGCCGAGACGGTCATCGACCGCATGGTCGACGAGTTTGGCCGCCCCGGCCGCAGCGGCGGCGCCGGCTTCTACGACTACACGGAGGACGGCAAGCGGGCCGGGCTGTGGCCGGGCCTGCGCGAGCACTTCACGAAGGCCGGGTACGAGATCCCGTTCCGCGACATGCAGGAGCGGATGCTCTTCTCCGAGGCGCTCGACACGGTCCGCCTCGTCGAAGAGGGCGTGCTGACCTCGGTCGCCGACGCCAACATCGGCTCCGTCTTCGGCATCGGCTTCCCCGGCTGGACCGGTGGCGTGCTCCAGTACATCAACGGCTACGAGGGCGGCCTGGCTGGATTCGTGGCACGCGCGCGTGAACTCGCCGAGCGCTACGGCGAGCGCTTCAACCCGCCCGCGCTGCTCGTGGAGAAGGCGGAGCAGGGGGTGACCTTCACCGACGCCCGCTGAGCGGGACGCTCAGCGGTACGCCACCGCTTCGCCGGGGCGTGGACCGGTCGCCGATCCGCTTCCGGTCCCGTCCCCGCCGGGGGCGCGCCGACAAGGCTGTTCCGGCGGCTCAGGACGTCCGGGTCCTCACCCACCGGCGATATCGGAGACGTCCGCTACAAGGCCGCTGAGCCATGGGGGCGTTGGCGGCCTCTCCCGGGGCAGCTTGCGCGTCGTGCTTCGAGTGAACCGCTCGCCGTTCGGATCCAGGAACGTGATCAGCTCGATGAGCGCGTGCTGGATCTCGACCAGCCGCGGCTCGAAACGGAAGTCGTCGCCCAGCGCTCGAATCGACTCGTCCAGGGAGGCGAACCAGGCTGCGAACGCCTCGTCGGTCTCGAGGCGTCGGCAGAACTCCGCATAGCCGATACAGCCTTGCTGGTCCCCGTCCGGACTGATCACCAACTCGCCGATGGCCCGCTGTTCACCCCGGAACAGCCGGAACCGCGCGCCTCGGTTGCGGTCCGAGTTGAATCCGATGGAGACCTGGTGAAGGAGTTCCACCACCTTCCGGTTCTCTTCTCGACTGCCCGTGTCCAGGAACTGGATCCGCCGCCGAAGGATCTCGACCCAGCCGAAGTATTCCGCTATCACGTACAGCGTGTTGCGGCGTGCGTACTCCCGTTCCTGCGGGCTGCCCTCCTTGTAGTAGAGGGTCAGGAACCCGAACCGGCTGCGCGACATGTTGTAGATCCGCGACTGAAGATCGTAGGCGGCCCACAGGAGCGGATCGCGGACATGGCTCATCACATCCTGACGGTCCGCGTCTCGCGCGAGCGCCGTGGTCTGGCGTTCCAACTCCGCGGCCAGAAGTGCCTGTCGGCTGCTGGCGCGCACGCTGAGAACCACACTTGTCAAAGCCACGGCCCCCGAGATCGAGGCGACGACGAGTTCTGTACTCACGACGGGGACGGTACGCGATCACTGCGCAGAGGACTGCGACTCCTTGAGCCAGGTGCGCAGTTCCTGCTTCAGGGAGCGCTGAAAGGTCGTCAGCAGGGCCTGTACCACCAGAGGTTGCATGTCGGCGGAGAGCGACCGCACGTCTTTCGTGTCCCGTTCCGCCACCTGGCTCCGCAGGAGCTGCGACAGCTCGTGGGCTGCCGCGCGCGAGTGCTCCAGGAGCACCTTGCGGGCCGCCAGGATCGCCTCCTGGGACAGCGGTACGTCGAGCAACTCGACGCCGAGCCGGAGCAGACCCAGGTCGACGCGGTAGGCGTCACCGGCCCGCTCGACGACGTTCATCGCCGTGAGCCGGTCCAGGTCCCCGTCGTCCAGGGGCCGCCCGGCCCGCCGCTGGAGTTCCTCGCGCGGCAGTGTCTCCGTGTGGTCCGGGGCCCAGGACGACACCACCGCCCGGTGCACGGCGAGGTCGTGCGCGGTCAGGTCCGGCGGCAGCCGCCCCAGATACCGCTCGATCGCCGCGAGCGTCATGCCCTGCTGCTGCAGCTCCTCGATGAGGGCCAGCCGCGCCACGTGCCCAGATCCGTAGCGGCCCACCCGGCGCGGACCGATCACCGGCGGCGGGAGAAGCCCCTTGCTGCCGTAGAAGCGGACGGTGCGGACCGTGACGCCGGCCCGGGCGGCCAGCTCGTCGATGGTGAGGGTCGGCTCCTCGGCTTCGGTCGTCATGTGCAGCAGTATCGCTGTCTCACCAGGAGTGTGAAACCTGTGGTGAACGGGATGTGGACCCCGCATGGACCCTGTATGGATCATGTGAGAAGTAACGCTCTGTGACATGGGCCACCGCGTATCCGGCGACCTCTCTGGGAAGCTGCTGCCTTGGTCTGTGCCGCGACACACCAGGGTGGTGCGGGCCGAACTGTACGGACACCCGGGCCCACGAGGTCCGGGCCCACCAGGAAGTGGAACCACCCGTGAGCAACGAAGCCGTGGAAACGGCCCAGGCCGCCGCGCGTCCCCAGGCGGCCCAGACGCCCGCGGACGCGGGCGACGCCGGCTACAGCAAGGACCTCAAGGCCCGCCACGTCAACATGATCGCCATCGGCGGCGCCATCGGCACCGGACTCCTCCTGGGCGCCGGCGGCCGCCTGCACAACGCGGGCCCGGCGCTCGCCCTGGCCTACCTGGTCTGCGGCGTCTTCGCCTTCTTCGTCGTCCGCGCCCTCGGCGAGCTGGTCCTGTACCGGCCGTCCTCCGGCTCCTTCGTGTCGTACGCGCGCGAGTTCCTCGGCGAGAAGGGCGCCTACGTCGCCGGCTGGATGTACTTCCTGAACTGGTCGACCACCGGCATCGCCGACATCACCGCGATCGCGCTCTACACGCACTACTGGAGCATGTTCACGTCCATCCCGCAGTGGGTGCTGGCGCTGATCGCGCTCGCCGTCGTGCTGGCCGTGAACCTGATCTCGGTGAAGATCTTCGGCGAGATGGAGTTCTGGTTCGCGATCGTCAAGGTCGCCACCATCGTCGGCTTCATGCTGATCGGCATCTTCCTGCTCGCCACCCAGCACAAGGTCGGCGGCCACACCCCCGGCCTGAACGTGATCACCGACCACGGCGGTGTCTTCCCGCACGGTGTGATGCCGGTCGTCCTGGTCATGCAGGGCGTGATCTTCGCGTACGCCGCGCTGGAGCTGGTCGGCGTCGCCGCCGGCGAGACCGCCGAGCCGGAGAAGGTCGTCCCGCGCGCGGTGAACTCGATCATGTGGCGTGTGGGCCTGTTCTACGTCGGCTCGGTCGTGCTGCTCGCCCTGCTGCTGCCGGGCTCCGTGTACTCCGCCGACCAGAGCCCGTTCGTCACGGTCCTGTCGAAGATCGGTGTTCCCGCGGCCGGTGACGTGATGAACCTGGTCGTGCTGACCGCCGCCATGTCCTCGCTGAACTCCGGCCTGTACTCCACCGGCCGCATCCTGCGCTCCATGGCCATGGCGGGCTCCGCCCCGAAGTTCACCGCGCGCATGAACCGCAGCCAGGTCCCCTACGGCGGCATCCTGCTGACCTGCGCGGTGTGCGTGCTCGGCGTCGGCCTGAACTACCTGATGCCCAGCCAGGCCTTCGAGATCGTGCTGAACATCGCCTCCCTCGGCATCATCAGCACCTGGGTGATCATCATGCTCTGCCACATGATCTTCGTCCGGCGGGCCCGCGCGGGCCTGGCCACCCGGCCGCACTTCCGCCTCAAGGGCAGCCCGGTCACGGAGATCGCCACGATCACCTTCCTGCTGGTCTGCCTCGGCATGATGTGGAACGACCCCGAGGTCGGCCGCAAGACCCTGCTCCTCATCCCGGTGATCGCCCTGCTGCTGGTCGCCGGCTGGTTCGCCGTCCGCCGCCGGGTGTCCAAGGACACCGACAAGGAACTGTCGCAGCTGGCGAAGTAGCAGCTCACCGCCACTGTCAGTGGCACCGCCTACGGTGGCGTCATGTCGGAGATCATGTATGTCCGGGGTGACGCCACCGTTCCGTCGGTCAAGGGCGTCAAGGTGATCGCCCATGTCTGCAACGACATCGGGGGCTGGGGGAAGGGCTTCGTCCTGGCGCTCTCGCGCCGCTGGCCGGAGCCGGAGGCGGCGTACCGGGCATGGCACCGCGACCGGGCCGGGAACGACTTCGGCCTGGGCGCCGTGCAGATGGTCAAGGTCGAGCCGTACGTCTGGGTGGCCAACATGGTCGGCCAGCGCGGCATCCGCAGCGGCAGCAAGGGCGTCCCGGTCCGCTACGAGGCCATCGACACCGCCCTCGGCCGCCTCGCCGACGAAGTGATCGAACTCGGCGCGTCCGTGCACATGCCCCGCATAGGCTGCGGCCTGGCGGGCGGCAAGTGGGCCCGCATAGAGCCGCTCATCACCGAGCGGCTGGTGCAGCGCGGGATCGCAGTGACGGTGTACGACCACGGGGAGGGCGGGGGATGACCGCGCAGGTAGGCGGCCACGACGTTCTGGTGCTGGGCGGAGCCGGTGTGGACACGATCGTCCCTGTCCCCGAACTGCCGCTCCCGTACGCCGACAGCTACATGATCGACTCCGGGATCCGCACCCGGGCCGGGCAGACCGGTGACTTCGTCGCGCTGGGACTGGCCGCGCTGGGACTGCGCACCCACCACCTTGATCTGCTCGGCGACGACCCCGAGGGCGACCTCGTCCGCGCACTGCACCAGGAGTGGGACATCGGGCTCACCGCGCTCCCACAGCCCGCCGGGACCAAGCGCGCGGTGAACCTCGTGGGCCCGGACGGGCGCCGTCTGTCCCTGTACGACACCAGCCGCGCCCACACCGACGACCACTTCCCCGAGGAGACCCTGCGCACGCTGGCGGCGGCGAGTCGGCACGTCCACGTGACCATCACCCAGCCCTGCGCCCACGCCCTGCCGGTGCTGGCCGAGACGGGCATACCCCTCTCCACCGATCTGCACGACTGGGACGGCGAGAACCCGTACCACGAGCCGTTCGCGCTCGCGGCGGACGTCGTCTTCCTCTCGGTGGCCGCGCTGACCGACCCCGAGCGGACCCTGCGGCGCATCGCCGAGCGCGGCCGGGCGGAGGCCGTCATCGCCACCGCGGGCGCCGAGGGCGCGTATCTGCTGGCCGACGGCGAGCTGAACCGGATACCGGCCGTGGCTCCGCCCGCGCCGGTGGTCGACTCCAACGGCGCGGGCGACGCCTTCGCCGCCGCGTTCCTCTACGGCCGCCTCACCGGCGAGGCGCCCCTGCGGTGCGCCCTCTACGGCGCGGTCGCCGGGGCGTACGCCTGCACGGTCCCGGCCGCCCGCGGGGACGCGATCGGCCGGGACGAACTGCTCGGGCGGGCGGCCGAGCCGAGACCGTGAGGTGCCCGGGGCGTCAGTGCCCGTGCACCTCGTTCGTCGCCTCGATCTTCTTCCACGACTTCGGCTGCACGACCGCCGTACCCGTCTTCACGAGGGACGCCGTGCGGGCGGCGGGCGCGGCCGGCTTCGACGGCTGGAACAGCCAGGTGTCGAACAGCGCGGCCAGCGGCTTGCCGGACACCTGCTCGGCGTACCTCTGGAAGTCGGCCACGGACGCGTTGCCGTACGCGTGCTCCTTCGGCCAGCCCTTCAGGATCGCGAAGAACGCGTCGTCGCCGATCCCGTTGCGCAGCGCCTGGAGGGCGAGGGCGCCCCGGTCGTACACGGCGATGTGGAACTGGTCGTCCGGACCCGGGTCACCGGGCTTGACCGTCCAGAACGCGTCGTCGGCCGGGTGCGAGGCGTACACGTAGTCGGCGAGTTCCTGAGTGGTGCCCTCGCCCTCGTGCTCGGACCACAGCCACTGCGCGTAGCGCGCGAAGCCCTCGTTGATCCAGATGTCCTTCCAGCCCTTCAGCGACACGTCGTCGCCGTACCACTGGTGGGCGAGCTCGTGCACGACGACGGAGGTGTTGGAGCCGTTCGCGAACTGCTTCTGGCTGTAGTAGACGCGGGTCTGCGTCTCCAGTGCGAAGCCGGTCGTGGTGTTCGGCACGTACCCGCCGGCCGAGCCGAACGGATACGGCCCGAAATAGCCGCTCAGCCAGTCCACGACTTCCCCGGTGCGCTCCACGCTCGCCCGCGCGGCACCGTCGTTGTCGCCGAGGTCCTTGCTGTAGGCGTTGACGACCGGCACCCCGCCCTCGGAGGTGCTCGTCGTGATGTCGAACTTCCCGACCGCGAGCGTGGCCAGATAGGTCGCCTGCGGCTTGTTCTGCCGCCAGTTGTAGCGGGTCCAGCCCAGCTTCGAACCGGTCGACTGCAGCGTGCCGTTGGAGATGGCCTGGGTGCCGTCCGGGACGGCCACCGACACGTCGTAGGTGGCCTTGTCGCTCGGGTGGTCGTTGCTCGGGAACCACCACCAGGCGGCCTCGGGCTCGTCCGCGGCCACCGCGCCGTCCGGCGTGCGGTGCCAGGTGGTGACACCGTAGGCGCTCTTCGCCGACGGCACCCCGCTGTAGCGGACGACGACGGTGACCGGCGTGCCCTTGGCCAGCGGCGTCTTCGGGGTGACGACCAGTTCGTGCTGGCCGGAGGTCGCGAAGGACGCCTTGGCGCCGTTGACCCGCACCTCGCTCACGTCCAGCAGGAAGTCCAGGTCGAAGCTGGACAGATCCTGCGTGGTCCGCGCCAGGATGGTCGCGGTGCCCTGCAACTCGTCCGTCTTCGGCTGGTACCGAAGCCTCAGGTCGTAGTGCGAGACGTCGTAGCCACCGTTGCCGTAGTTCGGGTAGTAGGGGTCGCCGATGCCCGGCGCGCCAGGGGTGTAGCTCGCGGCCGATGCCGGGATCGCCAGCAGGAGGGAGGCCGCCGCGAGTGCGCCGGGCGCGATGATTCTGCGGTGCACGTCAGCTCCAAGTCGTCGGGACAGGAAGTCTGGTCGGAGCCTATTCAGTCGCTGTGGCCCCTGACCTGTCCATGGCCACCGCTGTCACACGATCGCCATTCGGCCGACATGAACCGGCGCGCCCTCAGCTGCCCTCTTCTGCACGGGAGTTGACCGGAGTACCGTCCGCCCATGCCGACACGCACCCCGACGCGCACGCGCTTCACGATCTGGAGAACGCTCGCGACCGCGGCCGTCACAGCCCTGCTGGCCGCCTTCCTCACCCCCACCGCCGCGCAGCCTGCTCACGCCGCACCCCGCGAGAGCCGGCCCGTCTACTCCTACGCCCACGCCGTCCGCGAGTCGGCCTGGGTGGACACCGGCCTCGACGAGGACGGTGACGGGAAACACGACCGCGTCGCGGCCGACATCGTCCGGCCCGCCGAACCCGCCCGCCAGGGCCGCAAGGTGCCGGTCATCATGGACGCCAGCCCCTACTACTCCTGCTGCGGACGCGGCAACGAGAGCCAGCGCAAGACGTACGACGCGCACGGCCACGTCGTCCAGATGCCGCTGTTCTACGACAACTTCTTCGTGCCCCGCGGCTACGCCTTCGTCGGCGTCGACCTGACGGGCACCAACCGCTCCGACGGCTGCGTCGACGTCGGCGGCCGCTCCGACATCCGGTCGGCAAAAGCGGTGGTCGACTGGCTGAACGGCCGCGCCACGGCGTACACGACCCGGACCGGCGCGCGCACCGTCAAGGCGAGCTGGACGAACGGCCGGACCGGAATGATCGGCAAGAGCTGGGACGCGACGATCGCCAACGGGGTCGCGGCCACCGGCGTCAAGGGTCTGAGGACCATCGTCCCGATCAGCGGCATCTCCTCCTGGTACGACTACTACTTCGCCCAGGGCGCGGCGCTGTACGACGGCGGCCCCGACGAGCTGGCCGGGCTCGTCGAGAGCGACGGCGCGCAGGCCCACTGCGCGGCCGTACAGAAGAAACTCGCCGACGGCAGCCCGCGCAGCGGGGACTGGACGCCGCTGTGGACCGAGCGGAACTACGTCAAGGCCGCGGCCAAGGTGCGGGCCAGCGTGTTCCTCGTGCACGGCATGCAGGACCTCAACGTGCGCACCAAGCACTTCGGTCAGTGGTGGGACGCCCTGGCGAAGCACGGTGTCCAGCGCAAGATCTGGCTCTCCCAGACCGGCCATGTCGACCCCTTCGACTACCGGCGCGGCGCCTGGGCCGACACCCTGCACCGCTGGTTCGACCACGAACTCCTCGGCTACGACAACGGCATCGAGCGCGAGCCGATGGCCGACATCGAGCGCCACCCCGACCAGTGGGTGACCTCGAAGGTGTGGCCGCCGCACGGCACCGTGACCACCACGCTCCGCCCGGCCTCCGGCGCCCGGCCCGGCGTCGGCACCCTCGGCCTGCGTCCGGCCACCGGCACCGAGGCGTTCACCGACGACCCGAGGCTGAGCGAGACCGACTGGGCCGCCCACCTCACCACGCCCACACCCGAGAAGGCCGGCTTCATCACGGCGCCGCTCACCCACGACCTGCGCCTGTCCGGCTCCTCCGAGGTGACCGTGACCGCCACCCCGACCACCTCCTCGGCCCACCTGTCCGCCGTGCTGGTGGACCTCGGCCCGGACACCATCCGCGACTACGCCGACGGCGCCGAAGGCATCACCACGCTCGTCTCCCGCACGTGCTGGGGCGAGAGCACGGCCGGGGACAGCGCCTGCTTCAAGGCGACCAAGGCGAAGACGGCCAAGGTCGACTACACGGTCCTCAGCCGCGGCTGGGCCGACCTCGGCCACTACGCCTCCCTCGGGAAGGGCGTCCCGCTCACCCCGGGCAAGGCGTACACCATGACCCTCGACCTCGCGGCCACCGACCACGTCGTCCCCAAGGGCCACCGCCTGGCACTCATCGTCGCCGGCACCGACAGGGACCTGATCGAACCGGCGTCCACCAAGCCGACCCTCACCCTGGACCTGTCCCGCACGACGGCCCGGCTCCCTCTGGTCGGCGGCACGACGGCGTTCGCCCTGGCCACCTCCGGCAGCGCGTCCGCCGCACCCGCACCGCGGACACTGGACGGCGTACGCGCCCCGCGGGCCGCCCAGCACATCCCCGCGAACTGATCACTCAGGCAGTACGCGTTCCCTTCGGGGCACATCACCCGGTGTTGAGCGGCCGACCCTCCGCGCGGTCGCCCGCTCAACACCGGCGCGCCCCTCCGGCGCAGGTCCCCGCCGGCGTGCCCTCCAGCTCACGTCGACACCGGCGTGCCTCTTCGGCGCAGGTCAGCGTCGGTGCGCTCGTCCGGGCTCAGCAGCACCGGCGCGCGTCGATCCGGCCAGGTCAGCACCGGCGCGCCGTCCAGCTCACGTCGACACCGGCGCGCCCGTCCGGCGCAGGTCAGCATCGGTGTGGTCGTCCGGTTCGGGTGAACATCGGCGTGCTTCTCCGGTGCAGGTCAGCGTCGGTGCGCTCGTCCGGGCTCAGCAGCACCGGCGCGCGTCGATCCGGCTCAGGTCAGCACCGGCGCGCCGTCCAGCTCACGTCGACACCGGCGCGCCGTCCAACTCACGTCGACACCGGCGCGCCCGTCCGGCTCACGTCAGCACCGGCGTGCCCCTCCGGCTCAGCTCAACACCAGCGTCCACGACTCACGGCCCGGTCAGCCCCGCCGCCTCCCGGGCGCAGCCCCAGGCCACCGTGATCCCGGCCCCGCCGTGGCCGTAGTTGTGCACCAGTACACGCCCGTCCGGCAGGGGCTGCCGTTCGAGCCGTACGGCGTGCCGGGCGGGCCTGAGGCCCACGCGGTGTGCCAGCACCCGCGCCCCGGCGATCTCGGGCCGGACGGCCGCGCAGCGCGCGACGATCGCCGCGGCGGTCGCGGGATCCGGTTCCGGCGACCAGGCGTCCTCCTCCGCCGTGCCACCCAGGATCAGCCCGCCCGGCTGTGGGAAGAAGTAGGTGGAGGCGTCGGAGGAGTGCTCGACGGACGTGAACCACGTCGTGATCCCCGGGTTCTCCACCACGACCAGCTGCCCGCGCACCGGACGCACTGCGGGATCGGGCACCAGCGAACGCGCCCCCAGCCCCGTGCAGTTGACCACCGCAGCGGCGGGCACCGCGGCCAGGTCCGTCACCTCCCGCTCCTCCACCGCGCCCCCCGCCTTCGCGAACCGCTCCCGCAGCCACGCCAGATGGACCGGCATGTCGATCAACGGCAGCCGCGCCGCCAGCCCTTCGGGCACCGCCCGCAGCCCCGGCACCCGGCCCGCCCACGCACCCAGCTCGTCCAGACGCATCCCCCGGTGTACGCCCTCGACCAGGCGTACGCCCGTCACCTCGGGGCGGCCGGCCAACTCCTCGTACACGCCCAGGGACTCCAGTGCCCACGCGCCGACCAGCGGCTCGGGCTCGATCCGGTACGGCCACCACAGCCCGCCGGCGACCGCCGAGGTCGTGCGCTCGGCGGGCTCGCGGGCCCACACCCGGACCCGGCGGCCCGACTCGGCCAGCAGGACGGCCGTCGTCAGCCCGGCGACCCCGCTGCCGACCACGATCACTTCGTCACCCGACTCGCGCTCCACGCCAGGACGCTAACGGAAAATGTCATGCTGCGCTCATATCCGTCCCCTTGTGGGGATACTCACAGCATGTCTGCCGCATACGCGACCTTCGGCCTGGCACCGGCGATGCGCGCCGGCGGTGTCCTCGCCGACGGCGGCTACCAGGTCCACCGCGACTTCGTGGACTTCGTCGTGGACGGACGTCCGCTGCTGTTCCAGCTCTCCGACCTGGACGCCGTCTCCCCGCTCGCCTCCGATGTCCCGCCGGCCATCTTCACCGCGCAGGTGCGCAGCCTGTTACTGGAGGCCGAACCACCGCTCCCGGACGGCCGGTTCGTGATCTACGGCTGTCCCGAGTGCGCGGACCTGGGCTGCGGCGCGGTCACCGCCGTCATCGAGCGGGACGGCGACGACTACATCTGGCGGGACTTCGCCTGGCAGACCGACGAGCACGCCGATCTGGAACGCAGCGGCTACCACGGCATCGGGCCGTTCCGCTTCGCCGGAGCCGAGTACCGCGCCGCCCTCGCCGCCCTGCTCGAGGACGCCGACGACCCGCCCGCGCCCCGCCGCCGGGTGCTGCTGATCGGCGCCCGGGTCGCCGTCCTCGCCAAACTCGCCGCCGCGCTGCGCACCATCGGCATCGGCGCCGACATCACCCAGGACGCCCGCGCCGTCCCCGCCGAGGAACTGCGCGGCTACGGCGCCGTCGCCTTCGGACGCGCCGTCGCCGAGGCCGAACGGGCCGCCGTACGAGAGGCGTTCGAGCGGGCCGGGGTGGAGGTCGCCCAGGTGGACGGCCTGGCCCCGATCATCCCGCTGCTCGTCGCGCAGATCGAGAACGCCCTCGACCGCAGCCCCCTCCCGCAGCGCCGCCTGACCGATCTGGTCGCCGCCGACGGCGCGGCCGACGTCGAGGTGACCTCGCCGTGCCGGGTCCGCATCACCGCGTACCGCCTCGACCGGCTCTACCGCACCCACACCCGAGAGATCTTCGACGGCATCCTGGAGCCCGGCCGGCACCGCATTCCGCTGGACCCGAAGGCGGTGAAGGGGGAGTCGTTCGTGGTGGCCAGGACCTCCGGAGGCGTGTTGGTGCAGCCGATAGGGAGACGAGGGCCGGCCGGCCCCCGGCGGACGGCAGGAAACCCTGCTGAGCGGCACCCTCCGGGGACATTAGGATCGGCCTCCTGATGACTGCCACCCTCGTCGCCAAGAATCTCGCCGCCGGACACGGCGACCGCTCCCTCTTCTCCGGGCTCGACCTCGTGGTCGCGCCCGGTGATGTGATCGGGCTGGTCGGCGCGAACGGTGCGGGCAAGTCCACCCTGCTGCGCCTGCTCGCCGGACTGACCCCGCCCGAGCAGGGCGAGCTGCGCCTGTCCCCGCCCACCGCGACGGTCGGCCACCTGCCGCAGGAGCCGGAGCGCCGGCCGGGGGAGACGGTCCGGGAGTTCCTGGCCCGCCGCACCGGCGTGGCCGAGGCACAGCGCGTGATGGACGAGGCCACGCAGGCACTGGTCGACGGCGCACCCGGCGCCGACGACGCGTACGCGACCAGCCTGGAGCGCTGGCTGAACCTCGGCGGCGCCGACCTGGAGGAGCGCGCCGAGGAGATCGCCGACTCCCTCGGCCTGGCCGTCGACCTGGACCAGCCGATGACCGCCCTCTCCGGCGGCCAGGCGGCCCGCGCCGGCCTCGCCTCCCTCCTGCTCTCCCGCTACGACGTCTTCCTCCTGGACGAGCCCACCAACGACCTGGATCTGGACGGCTTGGAGCGCCTGGAGCGATTCGTCACCGGCCTGCGCGCGGGGACGGTGGTCGTCAGCCACGACCGCGAGTTCCTCACCCGCACGGTCACCAAGGTCCTCGAACTCGACCTCGCCCAGCGGCAGATCAACCTCTACGGCGGTGGCTACGAGGCCTACCTGGAGGAACGGGACGTCGCCCGCCGGCACGCCCGCGAGGACTACGAGGAGTACGCCGACAAGAAGGCCGCCCTCCAGGACCGCGCGCAGATGCAGCGGTCCTGGATGGACAAGGGCGTGAAGAACGCCCGGCGCAAGGCGGGCAACGACAACGACAAGATCGGCCGCAAGTTCCGCAGCGAGGCCAGCGAGAAGCAGGCCGCCAAGGCCCGCCAGACCCAGCGCATGATCGAGCGTCTCGAGGTGGTCGAGGAGCCGCGCAAGGAGTGGGAACTGCGCATGGAGATCGCGGCCGCCCCGCGCTCCGGCGCGGTCGTGGCGACCCTGCGCGACGCCGAGGTCCGGCGCGGCGACTTCACCTTCGGCCCCGTGTCGCTGCAGATCGACTGGGCGGACCGGGTCGCGGTCACCGGAGCCAACGGAGCCGGCAAGTCGACCCTGCTCGGCGCACTGCTGGGCCGCATCCCGCTCGACTCCGGACATGCCGCGCTCGGCCAGGGTGTCCTGGTCGGCGAGGTGGACCAGGCCCGCAAGCTGTTCCACGGAACCGAGTCCCTGCTCGACGCGTTCTGCGCGGCCGTCCCCGACACCGAGCCGGCCGAGGTCCGCACCCTGCTCGCCAAGTTCGGGCTGAAGGCCGACCACGTCCTGCGCCCGGCCGCGACCCTCTCCCCGGGCGAGCGCACCCGCGCCGCGCTCGCCCTGCTCCAGGGCCGGGGCGTGAACCTCCTCGTCCTCGACGAGCCGACGAACCACCTGGACCTGCCCGCCATCGAGCAACTGGAGTCGGCCCTCGACGCCTACGAGGGCACCCTCCTGCTGGTCACCCACGACCGGCGCATGCTGGACGCGGTCCGGGTGACCCGCCGCCTGGAGGTGGCGAGCGGGAAGGTGACCGAGCGCTAGGGCGGAATCACCCGATCACATACCGCAGTGACACGGGATGCCCTAGCGTATGGCGCCTCGAAGTGCCACCGGTGGGGGAGGATCGGGTGCACACAGCAGAGGGCGGGGCCACGGGCAGCCCCCAGTACGGCGATCATGTCGACCTGCGCGGCGGCCGGTTCTACGGTCCGGTCTCGCTCGGCGCCACGCACGCAGACCCCGCGAGCGGGCCGAACGTGCTGTCCGCGCTGCCCGCCGCCCCGGTCGGATTCACCGGCAGGGAACGCGAACTGGCGGCGCTCCTGCGGGGCCTTCGGCCGCCGGACGACACCGCGGCCACCGACTCGTCCCAACTGTGGGCCGTGACCGGTCTCGGCGGCATCGGCAAGACGGCGCTCGCACTGCGTGCGGCCCATGTCGCCCGGCACGAGGGCTGGTTCTCCGGCGGGATCCTGTTCCTCGACCTGGCGGGGTACGACGACACCCCGGTGTCCCCCGCCAGGGCCGTCGCGTCCCTGCTGTACGCCCTCGGCGTCGGCGGCGCCCATCTGCCCTCGGAGGAGGTCGACCAGCACGCCCTGTACCTCAGCCGCCTGGCCACGCTCGCCGACGAGGGCAGGCGGGTGCTGCTGCTGTTCGACAACGTCTGCGAGGCCGGTCAGCTCCCGCCGCTCCTGCCGGGCAGCGACGCGCACCGCGTCGTCTTCACCTCACGGGAGTCCCATCCCTCGCTGCCGGCCCGGGAACTGTCGCTCGGCCCGCTGTGCCCGCGCGACTCCACCGCGCTCATCGCCGAGGCGCTGAGGCTGCGCGAGGAAGGAGACGACCGGCTGGAGCGGGAGGCCGAGTCGCTCGGCGAACTGACGGGACTGTGCGGGCACGTGCCCCTCGCCCTGCAGATCGCGGCCGCGCTCCTGCGCCACCACCGCTCACGGGGCCGCGTCGCCTCCCTGGTCACGGAACTCCGCTCCGGGACCCATCTCACCGACACCCTGCGCAGCCGGGGCGTCGACCAGTACGGCAGGCCGCTGGCGCTGGCGCCCGTGTTCGAGGCCTCCGTGCGCCGCCTGCCCGTCGGCCGTGCCCGGGCCCTGTGTCTGCTGGCGCAGGTCCCCTGCGCGGACTACGACACGGACACGGCCGCGGTGATCACCGGACTGCCGGGTCCGCAGGCGTTGGACGTGCTCGACGACCTCGCGTGCGCGCACCTGGTGACACGGGGCCAGCCCGGCGACGACGTCCGGGAACGCTGGCACATCCACGATCTCGTCCGCAGCTACGCCTGCGCCCTCGCCTCCGCGGACCCGCAGTCGGGCGGGGAGGCCCGTACGGCCCGGGCCCGGGTCCGCCGGCACTACCACCGGCAGGCCGCGGACCGTGACCGCCATCTGCCCGCGCCGGTGCACGACCCCTCCCCGGACGCCGTCCGGCGCCGGGAGGCCGCCCTGGCCTGGTTCGACGTCGAGCACGCGAACCTCGTCGCCGCCGTGCTGTGGCCGGACGACGAGGAGCCGGAGGTCCGGGTGGGCCTCGCCCTGCACCTGGCCGGGTATCTGCGCTGGCGTCGTTTCTTCGAGGAGTGGATCGCCGTCGGCCGCGCGGCGCGCCCCCTCGCCCACCGGCTGGGGGACGAGCGCGCCGAGGCGGCCGTCTGCAATCACCTCGGCAACGCCCTGTCGCGCGGGGGAGACCCCGACGCGGCCATCGAACCGCTCACGCACGCCGCGCACCTCTACCACCGGACCGGGGACGCGACGGGCGAGGGCATGGCCTGGAACAACCTCGGCCTCGCCCAGCGCAGATCCGGCGCGTACGGCCTGGCGCTCACCACCCATGTGAGGGCCCGCGGGCGGTTCCGCGACCTCGGCGACCGGTGGAACGAGGGCCGGGCCCAGCACAACATCGGGCTCGCCCTGGACGCGGGAGGACGGCATGCCGAGGCGGCCGCCGCCTTCAGACGGGCCTGCGCACTGCACCGGGGGCACGACCGCATCTATCACGGCGACTCCCTGAGCAGCCTCGGCTGGGCCCTGTACACGGCGGGCCGGACGGAGGAGGCGATCGTCGCGCTCCAGGATTCGCTGCGCATCCGTCAGGAGTACGACAACTGGTACGCGACCGGGCTGACCGGATCCAATCTCGCCCGGGCGCTGGAGGACGCGGGCCGCTTACGGGAAGCGGCCGAGGCGCGGGCCCTGGCCGACGAGGCCTGCGCCCGCGCGGGCACCAGGGCGATCGTCTACGGCCACCATCACTGACCGGCGCCCGAAGCCGCGGCGTCCACGCGTCCGACCTGCGGCGTAGATCCGGGAAGGCGCAGGTCAGGGAAGGCGCGGGGGGGGGGGGGGGGCGGGGGGGGGGGGGGGGCCCCCCCCCCCCTCCCCCGCCCCCCCCTGTTCTTGTTTCCCCCCCCCGCCCCCCCCCCCTCTTTCCCCCCCTCCCCTTTTTTCCGCGCTAAG
>NZ_JBVIGN010000003.1:56822-374505 GCF_055570785.1 Streptomyces sp. NPDC031100 | reverse complement strand
CCACACCAACGGCCGGGCTCCAGGACCCGCTGTCCCCACGCTTAGGCGTGGGGGGGGGGATAGGGGGGGGAAGGGGCAGGGGAGGGGGGGGGGGGCGGGCTCCCCCCGCCCCCCCCCCCCCCGCCCCCGTGGCTCAGCGCCGCCCGTCGTTCGGGTTCAGCAGCCCGGCCCGCCGCAGTGCGTCCGCCATCGCGCTGTTGGCCGGCGCAGGCGCCTGACGCCCGCCCCGGTCACCGCCGCGGCCCTGCCGCTGGCCCTGGCCGCCGCGCTGGCCCTGCCGCTGCTGCGGCGGCCGCCCGCCGCCACCCCGCTGCTGCCTGCCGTCCTGCCCCTGCGGCGCGGCCTCGTCGTCCAGCCGCAGCGTCAGCGCGATCCGCTTGCGCGGGATGTCCACGTCGAGGACCTTCACCCTGACGATGTCACCGGGCTTCACCACGTCCCGCGGGTCCTTCACGAACGTCTTCGACATCGCCGAGACGTGGACCAGGCCGTCCTGGTGGACGCCGACGTCCACGAACGCCCCGAAGGCCGCCACGTTCGTGACCACGCCCTCCAGGATCATCCCGGACGACAGGTCGGAGATCTTCTCGACGCCCTCCTTGAAGGTGGCCGTCTTGAAGGCGGGCCGCGGGTCGCGCCCCGGCTTCTCCAGCTCCCTGAGGATGTCGGTGACGGTCGGCAGACCGAAGGTGTCGTCCACGAAGTCGGCCGGGCGCAGCGAGCGCAGCACCCCGGTGTTGCCGATGAGCGCGGCGACCTCCTGGCCGGACGTCTTCACCATGCGCCGCACCACCGGATACGCCTCCGGGTGCACGCTGGAGGCGTCCAGCGGGTCGTCGCCTTCCCGGATGCGCAGGAAGCCCGCGCACTGCTCGTACGCCTTCGGGCCGAGCCGCGAAACCTTCTTCAGCTCGGAGCGCGACCGGAACGGCCCGTTGGCGTCCCGGTGCGCCACGATGTTCTCGGCCAGGCCCGAGGAGATGCCGGACACCCGCGACAGCAGCGGCACGGACGCGGTGTTGACGTCCACACCGACGCCGTTCACACAGTCCTCGACGACCGCGTCCAGCGAGCGGGACAGCTTCACCTCGGACAGGTCGTGCTGGTACTGGCCGACACCGATCGACTTCGGGTCGATCTTCACCAGCTCGGCCAGCGGGTCCTGGAGCCGGCGGGCGATGGAGACCGCGCCGCGCAGCGAGACGTCCATGCCGGGCAGCTCCTGCGAGGCGTACTGCGACGCCGAGTACACGGACGCGCCCGCCTCGGACACCATCACCTTGGTGAGCTTCAACTCCGGGTGCTTGGAGATGAGTTCAGCGGCGAGCTTGTCGGTCTCCCGGGACGCCGTGCCGTTGCCGATGGCGACCAGGTCGACCGCGTGCTCCTTCGCCAGCCGCGCCAGCTTGGCGATCGCCTCGTCCCACTTGTTGGCCGGGACGTGCGGGTAGATCACGTCCGTTGCCACGACCTTGCCGGTCGCGTCGACCACGGCGACCTTCACGCCCGTACGGAAGCCGGGGTCCAGGCCCAGCGTCGCGCGCGTGCCCGCCGGGGCGGCCAGCAGCAGATCCCGCAGGTTCGCCGCGAACACGTTCACCGCCTCGTCCTCGGCCGCCGTACGCAGCCGAAGGCGCAGGTCGATGCCGAGGTGCACCAGGATGCGGGTGCGCCAGGCCCAGCGGACCGTGTCCGTCAGCCACTTGTCGGCGGGGCGGCCGCGGTCGGCGATCCCGAAGCGGTGGGCGATGATGCCTTCGTACGAGGACGGAACCGATGAGGAATCAGCCGGCTCCTCCGGCTCCAGGACGAGGTCCAGGACCTCCTCCTTCTCGCCGCGCAGCATCGCCAGGATGCGGTGGGAGGGCAGCTCGGTGAACGGCTCGGCGAAGTCGAAGTAGTCGGCGAACTTGGCGCCCGCCTCCTCCTTGCCCTCCTTCACCTTGGCGGCCAGTCGCCCGCGCACCCACATGCGCTCGCGCACCTCGCCGATCAGGTCGGCGTCCTCCGAGAACCGCTCGGTGAGGATCGCCCGCGCGCCATCGAGCGCCGCCTGGGGATCGGCGACGCCCTTGTCGGCGTCCACGAACGCGGCAGCGGCGGCGAGCGGCTCCACGGTCGGGTCACCCAGCAGCCCCTCGGCGAGCGGCTCCAGGCCCGCCTCCCGCGCGATCTGCGCCTTGGTACGCCGCTTGGGCTTGTAGGGCAGGTAGATGTCCTCGAGCCGCGCCTTGGTCTCGGCGCCCCGGATCTGCGCCTCCAGCTCCTCGGTGAGCTTGCCCTGCTCGCGCACCGACTCCAGGATCGCGGTCCGCCGCTCCTCCAGCTCCCGCAGATAGCGCAGCCGCTCCTCGATCGTGCGCAGCTGCGCGTCGTCGAGCATCTCGGTCGCTTCCTTGCGGTAGCGGGCGATGAAGGGCACCGTCGAACCGCCGTCGAGCAGCTCCACCGCGGCCTTCACCTGCCGCTCCCGTACGCCGAGTTCCTCGGCGATCCTGCCTTCGATGGACCCTACTTCGAGGGACTCGGGTGTCGTCACGATCCCGTACCGCCTTCTCCACTGAGGTTGCGCGGCAATTGTGGCAGGTGACACCGACAACCGGGGCTCAGGGCGGCGCCGCGGCGAGGGCGGTTCCGGCACCGTGTGGCAGAAAAGGTGGGAAACTCGTCATTGCCGCCATCCCGTGCCCCCGCCAAGAATCGAACCATGGCGCAGCGAACCGTTCTCGTCGTCCTCTTCGACGGCGTGCAGAGCCTCGATGTCACTGGTCCTGTGGAGGTCTTCGCGGGTGCGGAGAAGCACTCCCCGGGGACGTACCGCATCCGTACGGCCTCGCTGGACGGTGCTCCCGTGCGGACATCCAGCGGCCTGACCGTCGTACCGGACGAGGCCCTCACCCACGCGCCCGTGCCGCACACCCTGCTCGTCCCGGGTGGCGAGGGCACCCGCCGTCCCGACCCGCGCCTGACGGACTGGCTGCGCGCACGAGCGCCCCGCGCCGAGCGGCTGGTCTCGGTGTGCACCGGTGCGATCCTGCTGGCCGAGGCGGGCCTGCTGGACGGCCGCAGGGCCACGACCCACTGGGCGTACTGCGACACCCTCGCCCGCAACCACCCGGCCGTCGAGGTCGACGCCGAACCGATCTACGTCCGTGACGGCGAGCTCTCCACCTCGGCCGGTGTCACCTCCGGCATCGACCTCGCCCTCGCCCTGGTCGAGGAGGACCTGGGCCGGGACGTCGCCCTCACGGTCGCCCGGCACCTGGTGGTCTTCCTGCGCCGGCCCGGCAACCAGGCGCAGTTCAGCGCCCAACTCGCCGCCCAGACCGCACAGCGCGAACCTCTCCGGGAGGTCCAGCGATGGATCAACGAGCACCCCGCCGCCGACCTGAGCGTCGAGTCGCTCGCCGCCCGAGCCCGGCTCTCGCCCCGCCACTTCGCCCGCGCCTTCCGGGAGGAGACCGGCATGACACCCGGCCGCTACGTCGACCGCGTCCGCCTCGAACACGCCCGCCGGCTCCTGGAGGACACATCCGACGGGGTCGAGGAGGTCTCCCGTGCCAGCGGCTACGGCACCCCGGAGGCCATGCGGCGCGCGTTCCTCAAGTCCCTCGGCACACCGCCCGCGGAGTACCGAAGGCGCTTCCAACCGGCCTCCACCCACTGAAACCGGCATCCGCCCACCGAAGGGGAACGCCATGCACATCGCCATGGTCGTCTACGACCGCTTCACCGCTCTGGACGTCGTGGGACCCTACGAGGTCCTCAGCCGTCTCCCGCACGCGCAGGTCGACTTCGTCGCCGAGCGGCCCGGTCCCGTACGTACCGAGACCGGCTTTCTCGCCCTCACCGCGGACAAGGCCCTCGACGAGGTGACGAGCCCCGACATGGTCGTGGTGGCCGGAGGCCCCGGCACCTTGGCCCAGCTGGAGAACCCCGCCCTGCTGGACTGGCTGCGCACCGTCGACGCGACGAGCACCTGGACGACCTCGGTCTGCTCGGGCTCGCTGCTGCTCGCCGCCGCGGGTCTGCTGAAGGGCCGGCGCGCCACCAGCCACTGGGCCGCACTGGACCTCCTGAAAGGGTTCGGCGCCGAACCGACGGGGGAGCGGGTCGTCACCGACGGCAAGTACGTCACCGCCGCCGGGGTCTCCTCCGGAATCGACATGGGCCTCACCCTGGTCGGCAGGATCGCGGGCGACGAGCACGCCCAGGCCGTCCAGCTGCTGACCGAGTACGACCCGCAGCCGCCGTACGACGCGGGCTCCCCGGACAAGGCGCCCGCGCACCTCGTGGCGGAGTTCCGCACCGGCAGCCGTTTCACCCTCGTGTAGGCACGCTCCAGGTGAAGCGCGGCTGTCTGCGCTCCAGGAACGCGGCGACGCCCTCCGCGGTGTCGCCGCTGCCGCGCGCCTGCTCCGCCCAGTGGGCGTCCCGGTCGGTGCGGCCGTTCGCGAACTCCTTCGCGGCGGCCTGCGTGAGCTGGGAGCGCGACGCCAGGATCCGGGTCAGCTCGGCGACCCGCTTGTCCAGTTGGCCCTCGGGCAGCACCTCGTCCACGAGTCCGGTGCGCAGCGCCCTTGATGCGTCCATCAGCTCGGCCGTGAACAGCAGGTACTTGGCGGCGGCCGGTCCCACCAGCGACACCAGCCGGCGGGTGGACGACGCCGGGTACACGATGCCTAGCTTCGCCGGGGTCACCCCGAACAGCGCGCCCTCCTCCGCCAGCCGCAGATCGCAGGCCGCCGCGAGCTGGGCTCCGCCGCCCACGCAGTGGCCGCGCACCGCTGCCAGGGTCGGCTTGGGGAAGGCGGCCAGCGCCTCCTCGGCCGCCACCGCCAGCGACTGCGCCTCGGCGGACGAGCCCTGGAGCGTGGAGATGTCCGCACCCGCGCAGAAGGTCGTGCCCTCCCCGGTGAGTACCATGGCCTGCACGTCCGGGTCCGCCGCCAGCTCGGCCAGCAGCGGCGGCAGGGCGCGCCACATGGCGGCCGTCATGGCGTTGCGCTTGGCCGGATGACGGATGACGACCGTGGCGACGGAGTCGACGACGTGGTGCGACAGGCGGGGCTCCATGCGCCGGATGCTATCGGCCTGCCCACCAGGCCTATGACAGCAGCCCAACAAACCCGTACAACCCGAAGAGTTCGCGAACCGGCGTCGCAGGGACAGGAACAGTCCTACAACTGACCATGTCATACGCCAACGGTCAGATCCGTTCGATACCAGCTGACTTCTGTTCAGTCCTGCGGAGAGGAGCGGATTGTTACCAACACTCGACGTGTGGTGACAATCGAGCGCGAGGGTGGCGACCGGACGATGGACAACCACGGGCGCGGGGACGGCCCGCGCCCAGCGGGGGGCGCCGAGCGGCCGCCCGATCCACTGCCCTACGAGGGAGTGTGGCGGTTCACCGCGCCCGCCGTGGACGTCTCCGTCCCGCAGGCGCGGCGCGCCGTACGGGACCTGCTGCTGCGCCAGGGCGTACCGGTCTCCGACGACCTGGTGTACGGCCTGCTGCTGATCGTCTCCGAACTGGTCACGAACGCGGTCCGGCACGCGGCGCTGCTGTCGCCGATGCTCGCCGTGGAGGTGGCCGTCGGCGCCGAGTGGGTGCGGGTGTCCGTGGAGGACAACCACCCCTACCGCCCCACCGCCCTGGAGGCCGACCACGGCCAGACCGGCGGCCGAGGACTGCTGCTGGTCCGTGAGGTGGCCCGGGAGGCGGGCGGGGTGGTCGACGTGGAGCACACGGCGAGCGGCGGCAAGGTGATCTGGGCCGCCCTGCCGCTCAAACCCGTGACCCTCATGTGAGGCGGGACTACCAGCCCGCGGACGCGCCCGTCAGTTCCCTGATCGCCGGACGGGCCGCGTCCAGCACGGTCATGAACCACGCCGAGAACGGGTCCCTGGCGTGCCGCTCCGCCAGCTCGGCCGCCGTCACGAAAGCCGTCGCCCCGACCTCCTGCGCATCCGGTGCGAGCGGCGCCTGCACCAGGCCGACGAACAGGTGGTTGAACTCCTGCTCGACCAGGCCCGAGGCCGGGTCCGGGTGGTTGTAGCGCACCGTGCCCGCCTCGGCGAGCAGCGAGGGCGAGACGCCCAGCTCCTCGTACGTCCGCCGGGCCGCCGCAGCGAACGGCGCCTCGCCGGGGTAGGGGTGGCCGCAGCAGGTGTTGGACCACACACCGGGGGAGTGGTACTTGCCGAGCGCCCGCTGCTGGAGCAGCAGCCGGCCCTGCTCGTCGAAGAGGAACACCGAGAACGCCCGGTGCAGCTGCCCCGGCGGCTGATGGGCGGCGAGCTTCTCCGCGGTGCCGATCGTCACGCCCTTGTCGTCGACGAGTTCCAGCAAAATCGCCTCTGCGGTGCCGTTCGACGAGCTGGTCGTCTCGGTGGCAGGTGTGATCGGCATACCCATCCTTCGCCTCGGTCTTCGCACCCCAAGTCTGCCGTACGAATCCGGCACTCCCGGCACTTCCCGGCACGTCCGCATGTCCCGTGGGCGGGGCATCGATGGGGGGCCCGGTAGATCATCGTGCCCGGCGCACACCCCCGGGAATCGCCTCGCGGTGTCGAACGGATGTGCGTACGGTCAGTGGCACAGTCGGGCTTCGTGCTCCGCGTGTCCGCCCGGCTCCAGCTGGAAGGTGCAGTGCTCCACATCGAAGTGGTCACCCAGGCAGCCCTGCAGTTCGTGCAGCATCTTCTCGTTCCCGATGGCGTTCAGCACGTCCGAGCTGACCACCACGTGCGCGGACACCACGGGCATGCCCGAGGTGATCGTCCAGGCGTGCAGATCGTGCACGTCCTCCACGCCGTCCAGGGCCAGGATGTGCGCCCGCACCTCCGCCATGTCGACGTCCTTCGGGGCCGCCTCCAGCAGCACCTCCAGCGTCTCGCGCAGCAGCTTCAGCGTCCGCGGCACGATCATCAGCCCGATGACCAGCGAGGCGACCGGGTCGGCCGCCTGCCAGCCCGTGGTGAGGATCACGGTCGCCGAGATCAGCACCGCCACCGAGCCCAGCGCGTCCGCGGCCACCTCGAGGAAGGCGCCGCGCACGTTCAGGCTCTCCTTCTGCCCGCGCATCAGCAGCGTCAGCGACACCGAGTTCGCGACCAGGCCGATCAGACCGAACACGATCATCAGGCCGCCCGCGGTGTCCGCTGGGGTGAAGAACCGCTGGATCGCCTCGAACAGGACGTATCCGCCGACCCCGAGCAGCAGCAGGCAGTTGGCCAGGGCGGCGAGGATCTCGGCACGGGCGTAGCCGAAGGTGCGGTTGGTGCTCGGCGGGCGGTTCGCGAAGTGGATGGCGAGCAGCGCCATGCCGAGGCCCACCGCGTCCGTCGCCATGTGCGCCGCGTCCGCGATCAGGGCGAGCGAGTCCGCGAGGAGACCGCCGACGATCTCGACCACCATGATCGTGAGCGTGATGCCCAGCGCCACGCGCAGCCGGCCGCGGTACGCGGCCGCGGCCGTACCCGTGGGCGGCGCATGGCTGTGCGCGTGCCCGTGGTCGTGCCCTGCCCCCATGAGGAAACCACCCTTCCGTGTTGCTCCCGAGCTGACAGTGAACTACGGGAGGGGGGTATCGGGCAACGCGGCACTGAACACCGTTGTCATGTGCCCTGACCTGCGCAAACGTTCCGCTGGTCAGGGCCTCGCCGGATCACTTCCCGTGGTGCACCTGCCAGCCCTGCCAGGCCGACTCGACCATCTCCCGCACCCCGCGCCGGGCCCGCCAGCCGAGCGTCTCGGCGGCCCGCTCGGCCGAGGCGACCGCACGCGGCGCGTCCCCCGGGCGGCGCCCCTCGACCACGGGCGCCCGCCGGTCGCCGGTGACCTCACCGATGACCGCGATCAGCTCGCGCACGGAGACGCCCTCACCGCGGCCGATGTTCAGGGTCAGATCGCCCGCCACGTCGTCGGCGGCCAGTCGCCGGGCCGCCGCCAGATGCGCCTCGGCGAGGTCGGCCACGTGGATGTAGTCGCGGATACAGGTGCCGTCCGCCGTCGGATAGTCGGCACCGAAGATCCGCGGGGCCTCGTCGCGGGTGAGCCGGTCGAAGACCATCGGCACGATGTTGAACACGCCCGTGTCCGACAGTTCCGGCGCGGCGGCGCCCGCCACGTTGAAATAACGCAGACAGACCGTGGAGATGTTGTGCGCCCGGCCCGCAGCCCGCACCAGCCACTCCCCGGCCAGCTTCGTCTCGCCGTACGGGTTCACCGGCGCGCACGGGGTGTCCTCGGTGATCAGGTCCACGTCCGGGTTGCCGTACACGGCCGCCGAGGAGGAGAACAGCAGCCGGCCGACACCGGCCTCGGCCATCGCGTCCAGGAGGGTGGCCAGGCCGCCCACGTTCTCCCGGTAGTAGCGGGTGGGCTGGGCTACGGACTCGGCGACCTGCTTGCGCGCCGCGAGATGGACGACGCCCGTGACGCCGTACTCCGCGAAGACCTGCTTGAGCAGTTGCCCGTCCAGCGTCGAGCCCTCGACGAGCGGCACGCCGGCCGGCAGCCGCGCGGGCACGGCGGCCGACAGGTCGTCCAGCGCCACGACGCTCTCCCCGGCGCCCGCCATGGCCCGTGCCACATGCGCCCCGATGTATCCGGCTCCGCCGGTGATCAGCCACGTCATGGTCGACCACCCTATGCCGACCCGTCCGCCTGTCCGTGATGATGGGGGATGCCCGGTTCTGCGCTCACGGTTTGTGGGGCGGGCCCCGGATCCCCGATGATGATCTCGGCAAAGGCCGGGGCAGCCCCCGTGGGCCGGACCGTGAACGGCCGGTGAACACGGGCTTGTGCCCATCGGATACCCTCTGCCGACACGCCGCCCGGGAGCCGCAGGCAGGGGCGCCCCATCACACAGAAGACCGGCGCCGCCGCGCCGGCACCCAGGGAGTGAGTTCGGTTGTCGACCGCCATCGTCACCGGTCAGCCGGTCCCCGGATCGTCGCTCGAGAGCGATCTGCGGTCCCTCGGCTTCGACGTGCACGTGGTCGGCGACGTCTCCGAGGCGGAGACCCAGCTCGCGGCCGTCCCGGCCGACCGGCGGGTGGCCCTGGTCGACGCCCGCTTCGTGGGCCACCTGCACGCCCTGCGCCTCGGCCTCACCGACCCGCGCTTCCCGCTCGCCGCCGTCCCCGGCGCCCTCACCGCCCAGCCGGCCGCCCGGCAGGCGCTGACCCGGGCCCTGGCCCGCGAGACCTCCAGCGGCGGCGGCACCGCACTGGCCGTCGACAGCGTCGCCGACCGCGTCGTCACCGCGCTCGACGCCGACGGCAGCGAGGTCCACCGCCCCGAGCTGGGCAGCCTGGTCGCCGCCGTCCCGGCCGACCCGCAGGCCCGCAACGAGGCACGGCAGGCCGTCGCCGCCGTCGACGACGAGGCCGTACGTCTGAAGTCGGCCGTGAAGTCCCGCGACGGCTTCTTCACCACGTTCTTCATCAGCCCCTACTCGCGCTACATCGCCCGCTGGTGCGCCCGCCGGGGCCTGACCCCCAACCAGGTCACCACCGCCTCGCTGCTCACCGCCCTGATCGCGGCGGGCTGCGCGGCGACCGGCACCCGGGGCGGTTTCATCGCGGCCGGCGTGCTGCTGATCGCCTCCTTCGTGCTGGACTGTACCGACGGCCAGCTCGCCCGCTACTCCCTGCAGTACTCCACGCTCGGCGCCTGGCTGGACGCCACCTTCGACCGGGCCAAGGAGTACGCCTACTACGCAGGCCTCGCCCTCGGGGCGGCCCGCGGCGGCGACGACGTGTGGGCCCTCGCCCTCGGCGCGATGATCCTGCAGACCTGCCGCCACGTCGTGGACTTCTCGTTCACCGAGGCCAACCACGACGCCACCGCCAACACCAGCCCCACCGCGGCCCTCTCCGGCCGGCTGGACAGCGTCGGCTGGACGGTCTGGGTGCGCCGGATGATAGTGCTCCCCATAGGTGAGCGGTGGGCGATGATAGCCGTGCTGACGGCGGCCACGACCCCGCGGATCACCCTCTACGTGCTGCTCATCGGCTGCGCCTTCGCCGCGACGTACACCACCG
This sequence comes from Streptomyces sp. NPDC031100, assembly GCF_055570785.1. Taxonomy (NCBI): domain Bacteria; kingdom Bacillati; phylum Actinomycetota; class Actinomycetes; order Kitasatosporales; family Streptomycetaceae; genus Streptomyces; species Streptomyces sp. NPDC031100. The sequence continues at coordinate 364,449 of NZ_JBVIGN010000003.1, read as the reverse complement.
CGGGCCGCGTGCTGCGGTCGGTCACCCGCAAGGCCCGGCGTACCGACCGGGCCGCGCAGGCGCTGGCGGACCTCGCCGACAACGGCCCGCTCGCGGGGCTTGTGGCGAATGCCACCCGCGCCCGCCTCGGCGCCCCGCTGCTGGTGGCCCTGGCCGGCACCTCCGTCCTCGCCGTCTCCCTGTTCTCGGGGGTCACCTGGGCGCCCGTCGCCGGTGCCGTCGTCTACGCCGTCACCTCGGGACAGGCCCTCTACCGCCCCCTGAAGGGCGCCCTCGACTGGCTGGTCCCGCCGCTGTTCCGGGCCGCCGAATACGGCACCGTTCTGGTTCTGGCAGCCCGCGCGGACGTGAACGGCGCCCTTCCTGCAGCTTTCGGGCTGGTGGCCGCCGTCGCCTACCATCACTACGACACGGTGTACCGCATCCGCGGAAACGCCGGAGCGCCGCCGGCCTGGCTGGTGCGCGCCATAGGGGGGCAGGAAGGGCGGACGCTGTTCGTCACCGTGCTGGCCGCCCTGCTCACCGCTTCGCAGTTCAAGGTCGCGCTCACGGTCCTCGCCGTGGCCGTCGCCCTGGTGGTGCTCGTCGAGAGCATCCGCTTCTGGGTGTCCTCCGGGGCGCCCGCCGTACACGATGAAGGAGAAACCGCATGATCGGCCTCGTGCTGGCGGCCGGCGCCGGACGGCGTCTGCGCCCCTACACCGACACTCTGCCCAAGGCTCTGGTGCCGGTGGGCCCTGAGGGCGCCGAGGACTCGATCACGGTGCTCGACCTCACACTCGGCAACTTCGCCGAGGTGGGTCTGACCGAGGTCGCGATCATCGTCGGCTACCGCAAGGAGGCCGTGTACGAGCGCCAGGCGGCCCTCGAGGAGAAGTACGGCCTCAAGCTCACCCTCATCGACAACGACAAGGCCGAGGAGTGGAACAACGCCTACTCCCTGTGGTGCGGCCGTGACGCCCTCAAGGACGGCGTGATCCTCGCCAACGGCGACACCGTGCACCCGGTCTCCGTCGAGAAGACGCTGCTCGCCGCCCGTGGCGACGGCAAGCAGATCATCCTCGCCCTGGACACGGAGAAATCCCTCGCGGACGAGGAGATGAAGGTCGTCGTGGACCCCGCCAAGGGCGTCCAGAAGATCACCAAGCTGATGGACCCGGCCGAGGCGACCGGCGAGTACATCGGTGTCACGCTCATCGAGGGCGACGCCGCCGCCGAGCTGGCCGACGCCCTGCGGGTCACGTTCGAGCGCGACCCGCAGCTGTACTACGAGGACGGCTACCAGGAGCTGGTGAACCGCGGCTTCAAGGTCGACGTCGCGCCGATCGGCACCGTGTCGTGGGTCGAGATCGACAACCACGACGATCTCGCGCGCGGGCGGGAGATCGCGTGCCAGTACTGACCCGGCTGATCCCCTCGCCGGTCGTCGTCGACATCCGCCCGGGTGCCCTCGACGACCTGGCGAGCGTCCTCGCCGACGAGCGCATCTCGCACTCCGGCCGGCTCGCCGTCGCCGTCAGCGGCGGCTCCGGCGCGAAGCTGCGCGAGCGCATCGCCCCCTCGCTGCCGGGCGCCACCTGGTACGAGGTCGGCGGCGGCACCCTCGACGACGCGATCCGGCTGGCCGGCGAGATGAGGTCCGGCCGCTACGACGCGGTGGTCGGGCTCGGCGGCGGCAAGATCATCGACTGCGCCAAGTTCGCGGCGGCCCGCGTCGGCCTGCCCCTGGTCGCGGTCCCCACCAACCTCGCACACGACGGCCTGTGCTCGCCGGTCGCGACCCTCGACAACGACGCGGGCCGCGGCTCCTACGGCGTGCCGAACCCGATCGCGGTCGTCATCGACCTGGACGTGATCCGCGAGGCACCGGCGCGCTTCGTGCGCTCGGGCATCGGCGACGCGATCTCGAACATCAACGCGGTCGCGGACTGGGAGCTGTCCAACCGCGTCAACGGCGAGAAGATCGACGGCCTGGCCGCCGCCATGGCCCGCCAGGCGGGCGAGGCGGTGCTGCGGCACCCCGGCGGCATCGGGGACAACGACTTCCTCCAGGTGCTCGCCGAGGCGCTGGTGCTCACCGGTATCGCGATGTCGATCTCGGGTGACTCCCGGCCCGCCTCGGGCTCCTGCCACGAGATCAACCACGCCTTCGACCTGCTCTTCCCCAAGCGCGCCGCCAGCCACGGCGAGCAGTGCGGGCTCGGCGCCGCCTTCGCGATGTACCTGCGCGGAGCGCACGAGGAGGCGGCGTTCCAGGCCGAGGTGCTGCGCCGGCACGGGCTTCCGGTGCTGCCGGAGGAGATCGGCTTCACGGTGGACGAGTTCGTCCGTGCCGTCGAGTTCGCCCCGGAGACCCGGCCCGGCCGCTACACGATCCTCGAACACCTCGACCTCAAGCCGAACCAGATCAAGGACATCTACGTCGACTATGTCAAGGCCATCGGTAGCTGAACTCCGTCCGGTCGTCCACCCCGCAGGGGTCAAGGACCGGCGCAGCGGTGAGCACTGGGCGGGACGCCTCTACATGCGCGAGGTGTCCCTGCGCATCGACCGCTACCTGGTGAACACCAGGGTCACGCCCAACCAGCTCACGTACCTGATGACCGTCTGCGGCGTGCTCGCGGCCCCGGCCCTGCTGGTGCCGGGGATCGCGGGCGCCGTGCTCGGCGTGGTCGCCACCCAGCTGTACCTGCTGCTGGACTGCGTCGACGGCGAGATCGCCCGCTGGAAGAAGCAGTACTCGCTCGGGGGGGTCTACCTGGACCGCGTCGGCGCCTATCTGACCGACGCGGCCGTCCTGGTCGGCCTCGGTCTGCGCGCCGCCGACCTGTGGGGGAGCGGGCGCATCGACTGGCTGTGGGCCTTCCTCGGCACCCTCGCCGCGCTCGGCGCGATCCTGATCAAGGCCGAGACCGACCTGGTCGGCGTGGCCCGGCACCAGGCCGGGATGCCCCCGGTCAAGGAGGCGGCGTCCGAGCCGCGTTCGTCCGGCATGGCGCTGGCCCGCCGGGCCGCCTCGGCCCTGAAGTTCCACCGGCTCATCCTCGGCATCGAGGCCGCGCTGCTGATCCTGGTCCTCGCGATCGTGGACCAGGCCCGCGGCGACCTGTTCTTCACCCGGCTCGGCACCGCCGTCCTCGCCGCCATCGCCCTGCTGCAGACCCTGCTGCACCTGGTGTCCATCCTCGCCTCCAGCAGGCTGAGGTGAGCGCCATGACAGCTTCCCTGAAGGTCGGCGCGGTCATCATCACCATGGGCAACCGGCCCGAGGAGCTGCGGGCCCTGCTCGACTCCGTCGCCAAGCAGGACGGCGACACCGTCGAGGTGGTCGTCGTCGGCAACGGCTCGCCCGTCCCTGACGTCACGGAGTTCCCGTCGGTCGTCCGGACCGTGGAACTGCCCGAGAACCTGGGCATCCCCGGCGGCCGCAACGTCGGCATAGAGGCTTTCGGCCCCAGCGGCCGCGATGTCGACATACTGCTCTTCCTCGACGACGACGGCCTGCTCGCCCGGCACGACACCGCCGAGCTGTGCCGTGAGGCGTTCGGGGCCGACCCGAAGCTCGGCATCGTCAGCTTCCGTATCGCCGACCCGGACACGGGCGAGACCCAGCGCCGGCACGTGCCCCGGCTGCGCGCCTCCGACCCGATGCGCTCCTCCCGGGTCACCACCTTCCTCGGCGGCGCCAACGCCGTCCGTACCCGCGTCTTCGCCGAGGTCGGCGGCCTGCCCGACGAGTTCTTCTACGCCCACGAGGAGACCGACCTGGCCTGGCGGGCCCTCGACGCGGGCTGGATGATCGACTACCGGTCCGACATGGTGCTCTACCACCCGACGACCGCGCCCTCCCGGCACGCGGTGTACCACCGCATGGTCGCCCGCAACCGGGTCTGGCTGGCCCGCCGCAACCTCCCCGTGCCGCTGGTCCCCGTCTACCTCGGGGTCTGGCTGCTGATCACCCTGCTGCGCCGCCCCTCGGTACCGGCCCTGAAGGCCTGGTTCGGCGGCTTCAAGGAGGGCTGGACCACGGCGTGCGGCCCCCGCCGCCCCATGCGGTGGCGTACGGTGTGGCGACTGACCCGCCTGGGCCGGCCCCCCGTCATCTGACAAGCTCGACGTGCGGGGCCGCGCCCTGCGGGCGCGGCCGGGGACGGATCCGACCAACCCGGACCACGAGCACGACCGCACGACGAACACGACGTACTCGAACACGACGTACTCGAAGACGAAAGCTTCCACCTGTGAGTGAGACAACCCACGACGGCGGTGTCGCGGTGACCGCGGCACCGTCGCCCGACGAGGGACTGTCGGCGGCCCAGCTCGCCGCCAAGTACGGGCTCGCCGTGAGCGGTGCCCGGCCCTCGCTCGTCGAGTACGTCCGGCAGCTGTGGGGGCGGCGCCACTTCATCCTCGCCTTCTCGCAGGCGAAGCTCACCGCCCAGTACAGCCAGGCCAAGCTCGGCCAGCTGTGGCAGGTGGCCACCCCGCTGCTGAACGCGGGCGTGTACTACTTCATCTTCGGCGTCATCCTGCACGCGAGCCGGGGCATGTCCAAGGACGTGTACATCCCGTTCCTGGTCACGGGTGTGTTCGTGTTCACCTTCACCCAGAGCTCGATCATGTCGGGCGTCCGCGCGATCTCCGGCAACCTGGGCCTGGTGCGCGCCCTGCACTTCCCGCGCGCCTCGCTGCCCGTCTCCTTCTCGCTCCAGCAGCTCCAGCAGCTGCTCTTCTCGATGATCGTGCTGTTCATCGTGGCGATCGGCTTCGGCAGCTACCCGAGCCTGTCCTGGCTGCTGATCGTGCCGGTCCTGCTGCTGCAGTTCCTCTTCAACACCGGGCTCGCGCTGATCGTGGCCCGCATGGGCGCCAAGACGCCGGACCTGGCCCAGCTGATGCCGTTCATCCTGCGGACCTGGATGTACACGTCCGGTGTCATGTTCTCCATCCACAGCGTGATGGCCGGGCGTCCCGAGTGGACGGTCCGCCTGCTGCAGGTGAACCCCGCCGCGGTCTACATGGACCTGATGCGCTTCGCGCTGATCGACGGCTACGGCGCCTCGAACCTGCCGCCGCACGTGTGGGCCATCGCCCTGTTCTGGGCCGTGGTGGTCTTCGCGGGCGGGTTCGTGTACTTCTGGAAGGCGGAGGAGAGGTACGGCCGTGGCTGAGGAGAACACGCGGGACCTGCGACCGACGGTCATCGCGGACGACCTGCACATCGTCTACCGCGTCAACGGCGCGAAGACGGGCAAGGGCAGCGCGACGGCCGCCCTCAGCCGCATACTGAGGCGAGGCTCCGACGACGCGGCGCGCGGGGTGCGCAAGGTGCATGCCGTCAGGGGCGTGTCCTTCGTCGCCTACCGCGGCGAGGCGATCGGCCTGATCGGCTCCAACGGCTCCGGAAAGTCCACCCTGCTGCGTGCCATCGCCGGCCTGCTGCCCGCCGAGAAGGGCAAGGTCTACACCGACGGCCAGCCCTCGCTGCTCGGCGTGAACGCGGCCCTGATGAACGACCTCACCGGCGAGCGCAACGTCATCCTCGGCGGACTCGCCATGGGCATGTCCCGCGAGCAGATCAAGGAGCGCTACCAGGAGATCGTCGACTTCTCGGGCATCAACGAGAAGGGCGACTTCATCACGCTGCCGATGCGCACCTACTCCTCCGGCATGGCGGCCCGGCTGCGCTTCTCCATCGCCGCCGCCAAGGACCACGACGTCCTCATGATCGACGAGGCGCTGGCCACCGGTGACCGCAAGTTCCAGACGCGTTCCGAGGAGCGCATCCGGGAACTGCGCAAGGAGGCGGGCACGGTGTTTCTCGTCAGCCACAACAACAAGTCCATCCGCGACACCTGCAACCGTGTCCTGTGGCTGGAGCGCGGTGAGCTGCGCCTGGACGGCCCGACCGAAGAGGTCCTCAAGGAGTACGAGAAGTTCACGGGCAAGTGACCCGCTGACCCGTTTCGGTCAGGGCCCTGTCGGAAACCGTCCGGTGGGGCCCTGCGTCTGCAAAGGAAACGTCAACTCCGCGCGGCCTTAGGAATCTTGACGCCAATCGGTGTGTTGTTGTGATGTGCAGGACACCCCGACGGACCTCACTGCGTTGTACAACGTAAGCTGTACTGGTGCCGGAAAGCGGCAAGTGGGGCGATAATGCCCGACATCCTGCGCCGGGCTGCCCCACGGACGGCCGGGCGGCGTGTCCGAAATAGTGTGCATTGGGTCGGCAGTGTAGAACGGGAGATGTGACGGCAATGGCTACGGAAACTCCCCAGCTCAGCGCAGCATGTGCCGTCCCCGCCCCGGGCAGCGCGCGGTGACGGGAACCGACACGGCGCCGGATCTGGAGCGCGCCACACTGGACAAGGCCGCGAGCGAGAACTTCCCCGTGGCCCCCTTCTTCCTGCCCCGGGCCTGGCGCGACGACCTCATGGCCGTATACGGCTTCGCCCGCCTCGTGGACGACATCGGCGACGGCGACCTCGCCGCCGGCGGAGCCGACGCACGCGTGCTGGGCGTCCCGGCCGCCGAGGCCGAGGACCGGCTGACCCTCCTCGACGCCTTCGAGACCGACCTGCGGCGTGTCTTCGACGGCACGCCGCGCCACCCCCTGCTGCGCCGCCTCCAGCCCACCGTCCGCCGCCGCGCCCTCACCCCCGAGCCCTTCCTCGGCCTGATCGCCGCCAACCGCCAGGACCAGCTCGTCGCGCGCTACGAGACCTACGACGACCTCCTCGCCTACTGCGAACTGTCCGCCAACCCCGTCGGCCGTCTCGTCCTCGCCGTCACCGGCACCTCGACCCCCGAGCGGATCCGTCTCTCCGACGCGATCTGCACCGCACTCCAGATCGTGGAGCACCTCCAGGACGTCGCCGAGGACTTCGGCCGCGACCGGATCTACCTGCCCGCCGAGGACATGAAACGCTTCCACGTCCAGGAATCGGATCTCGCCGCGAAAACCACAGGCGCATCGGTGCGCGCCCTGGTTGCATATGAAGCGCAACGCGCCCGCGATCTGCTGAATGAAGGCGCCCCCCTGGTGGGTAGCGTCCACGGCAGGTTGAAGCTGCTGCTCGCGGGGTTCGTGGCGGGGGGAAGGGCGGCGATCCGGGCGATCGCCGCCGCGGAATACGACGTACTTCCCGGCCCGCCCAAACCCGGCAAGGTCCAGTTGCTGCGTGAGGTGGGCGTGACCCTGCGAGGAGAGGGGTGATCCGGGCCGTGGAGTCTGTGCCACACGTGTCCGCGCCGGTACTCGCCGCCTACAGCTACTGCGAGGCCGTCACCGGTCAGCAGGCTCGTAACTTCGCGTACGGCATCCGGCTGCTGCCGACGCCCAAGCGGCGCGCCATGTCGGCGCTCTACGCCTTCTCCCGGCGTGTCGACGACATCGGCGACGGCGACCTGCCCCGCGAGGTCAAGGTCGCGCGCCTGGAGGACACCCGGGCGCTGCTCGCCCGCGTCCGCGAGGGAGGGGTCGCGGAGGACGACACCGACCCGGTGGCCGTCGCCCTCACCCACGCCTCCCACGCCTTCCCGATCCCGCTCACCGGCCTGGACGAGCTGATCGACGGCGTCCAGATGGACGTGCGCGGGGAGACGTACGAGACCTGGGACGACCTGAAGGTCTACTGCCGCTGCGTGGCCGGCGCCATCGGCCGTCTCTCGCTCGGCGTGTTCGGTACGGAACCGGGGGCGCGCGGCGCCGAGCGCGCGCCCGAGTACGCCGACACGCTCGGTCTCGCACTCCAGCTCACCAACATCCTCAGGGACGTCCGCGAGGACGCCGAGGGCGGCCGTACCTATCTGCCCGCCGACGACCTCGCCAAGTTCGGCTGCTCGGCCGGGTTCGACGGGCCGACCCCGCCGGAGGGCTCCGACTTCGCGGGCCTCGTGCACTTCGAGGTCCGCCGGGCCCGCGCTCTTTTCGCCGAGGGCTACCGGCTGCTGCCCATGCTCGACCGGCGCAGCGGCGCCTGTGTCGCCGCCATGGCCGGCATCTACCGGCGGCTGCTGGACCGCATCGAGCGCGACCCGCAGGCCGTGCTGCGCGGCCGGGTCTCGCTGCCCGGACGCGAGAAGGCCTACGTCGCCGTACGCGGACTGTCCGGCCTCGACACCCGGAACGTGTCTCGGCGCACCGTCAGGAGGCGCGCCTGATGGACGCCGTGGCCCCATCCGGTTCCGACCGCCCGATGCGGCGGGCAACCCTCCGCTGCGGCGTGGCGTCCCTGACTGCGACGGCCGACCGTGCACCGTTCATCCAGCACGCTCGGTACGCAGGGAAGGACGCACGATGAGCGACGGCTCACGCCACACCGAGGCGCACGCCGACATCCCGGCACCGGCAGGGCGCAGTGCCGTCGTGGTCGGTGGCGGCCTCGCCGGGATCACCGCGGCGCTCGCCCTCGCCGACGCGGGCGTCCGGGTGACCCTGCTCGAAGGCAGGCCGAGACTGGGCGGCCTCGCCTTCTCCTTCCAGCGCGGCGACCTGACCGTCGACAACGGCCAGCACGTGTACCTGCGCTGCTGCACCGCCTACCGCTGGTTCCTCGACCGCATCGAGGGTGCGGCGCTGGCACCGCTGCAGGATCGTCTCGACGTGCCCGTACTCGACGTGAACCGGCCCGAGGGACGGCGGCTCGGCAGACTGCGGCGCGACGCCCTGCCTGTACCCCTGCACCTGGGCCGGAGCCTGGCCACCTATCCGCACCTGTCGCTCGCCGAGCGTGCCGCGGTCGGCCGTGCCGCGCTCGCGCTCAAGGGGCTCGACCTCGCCGATCCGACCCTGGACACGCAGGACTTCGGCAGCTGGCTGGCCGCTCACGGCCAGTCGGCGCGTGCCGTCGAGGCCCTGTGGGACCTGGTCGGGGTCGCCACCCTCAACGCGGTCGCGGGCGACGCCTCGCTGGGGCTCGCCGCGATGGTGTTCAAGACCGGTCTGCTGTCCGACCCGGGCGCGGCCGACATCGGCTGGGCCCGCGTCCCGCTGGGCGAACTGCACGACCGGCTGGCCCGCAAGGCGCTCGACTCCGCGGGCGTCCGTACCGAGGTCCGTACACGCGTCACCTCCGTCTCTACCAACGAAAACGGGACCTGGAGCGTTCAGGTTCCCGGCGAGACGCTTCAGACGGACGCGGTCGTCCTCGCCGTACCCCAGCGCGAGACCCACGACCTGCTGCCGCCCGGCGCCCTCGACGCCCCCGAACAACTGCTCCGGATCGGCATGGCGCCGATCCTCAACGTGCACGTCGTCTACGACCGCAAGGTGCTCGCCAGGCCCTTCTTCGCCGCCCTCGGCACCCCCGTGCAGTGGGTCTTCGACCGCACCGACGCGTCCGGGCTCGCCGAGGGGCAGTACCTGGCGTTGTCTCAGTCGGCCGCGCAGGACGAGATCGACGCGCCGGTCGCCGCGCTCCGCGAGCGCTATCTGCCCGAGCTGGAACGACTGCTGCCGGGCACGCGCGGCGCGGCCGTGAAGGACTTCTTCGTGACCCGGGAGCGCACGGCGACGTTCGCCCCCACCCCCGGCGTCGGGCGGCTGCGGCCCGGCGCCCGCACCAAGGCCCCCGGCCTGTACCTGGCCGGAGCGTGGACCGCCACCGGGTGGCCCGCGACCATGGAGAGTGCGGTCCGCAGTGGAGTGAGCGCGGCCGACGCCGCGCTGAGCGCCCTGGGCCGGCCCCGCCCCCGCCACCTCTTCGAGTTCGAGGAGGCGGCCTGATGCTCGATCAGCAGCCGGCGGCAGGCTCCCGCACCCCCGGTACCGCAACAAGAGGAGAGACTGTGCCCACTGTTCCCCCGGCCTCGACGCCCGCTCGGAGGACCGCGGTGGACGTGACCGCGCTTCTGGAGCGCGGCCGGACCCTGGCCACACCGGTCCTGCGTGCGGCCGTGGACCGGCTGGCGCCTCCGATGGACACCGTCGCCGCCTACCACTTCGGCTGGATCGACGCCGCCGGCAACCCGGCCGACGGCGACGGCGGCAAGGCCGTGCGCCCCGCCCTGGCGGTGCTCTCCGCCGAGGTCACCGGCGCCGCACCCGAGGTGGGCATCCCCGGGGCCGTCGCCGTCGAACTCGTCCACAACTTCTCGCTGTTGCACGACGACCTGATGGACGGCGACGAGCAGCGCCGGCACCGCGACACCGTCTGGAAGGTGCACGGACCCGCCCAGGCCATCCTGGTCGGCGACGCCCTGTTCGCCCTCGCCAACGAGATCCTGCTGGAGCTCGGCACCGTCGAGGCCGGCCGCGCCACCCGCCGTCTGACCGCCGCCTCCCGGGCCCTGATCGACGGTCAGGCACAGGACATCTCCTACGAGCACCGCGACCGCGTCAGCGTCGCGGAGTGCCTGGAGATGGAGGGCAACAAGACCGGCGCACTGCTCGCCGCCTCCAGCTCCATCGGCGCGGTGCTCGGCGGCGCCGACGACCGCACCGCCGACACGCTGGAGAAGTACGGCTACCACCTCGGCCTCGCCTTCCAGGCCGTCGACGACCTCCTCGGCATCTGGGGCGACCCGGACGCCACCGGCAAGCAGACCTGGAGCGACCTGCGCCAGCGCAAGAAGTCCCTGCCCGTGGTCGCCGCGCTCGCGGCCGGCGGTTCGGCTTCCGAGCGGCTCGGCGAGATCCTCGCCGCCGACGCCAAGAGCAGCGACTTCGAGAACTTCTCCGAGGAGGAGTTCGCAGCCCGCGCCGCCCTCATCGAGGAGGCCGGCGGTCGCGAGTGGACGGCCGAGGAAGCGCGCCGCCAGCACACCATCGCCGTCGAAGCCCTCGACGCCGTCGACATGCCCGAGCAGGTACGGGCCGCCTTCACGGCACTCGCCGACTTCGTCGTCGTACGAAAGAGATGATCACTATCGGTCGAACAGCCCTCGCGTAGTCGCCGGCCGGTGTTGCGGGACGACGGACACCGGCCGACGGCGGACCCACAGCAGCACGACTCGCACGACTGCACGAAGGGGAAGCCATGACAGCGACGACCGACGGAAGCACCGGGGCGACCTTGCCGTCCCGCGCTGCCGCGGCCAGTGACACCGACCTCACCACCCCCGAGGCGGCCGGGGTACAAGAAGCCGCCGCACGCGCCGCGAGGCGCGCCACCGACTTCCTGCTCGCCCGGCAGGACGCGGAGGGCTGGTGGAAGGGCGACCTGGAGACCAACGTCACCATGGACGCCGAGGACCTGCTGCTCCGTCAGTTCCTGGGGATCCGCGACGAGGAGACCACGCGAGCGGCCGCCCTGTTCATCCGCGGCGAGCAGCGCGAGGACGGCACCTGGGCCACGTTCTACGGCGGCCCGGGCGAACTGTCCACCACCGTCGAGGCGTACGTCGCCCTCCGCCTGGCCGGTGACGCGCCCGACGCCCCCCACATGGCGAAGGCCTCGGCCTGGATCCGCGAGCGCGGGGGCATCGCCGCCGCCCGGGTCTTCACCCGGATCTGGCTCGCCCTGTTCGGCTGGTGGAAGTGGGAGGACCTGCCCGAACTCCCGCCGGAGCTGATCTACTTCCCCAGCTGGATGCCGCTCAACATCTACGACTTCGGATGCTGGGCCCGGCAGACCATAGTGCCGCTGACCGTCGTCTCGGCCAAGCGCCCGGTCCGCCCGGCACCCTTCCCGCTGGACGAGCTGCACACCGACCCGGCCGACCCCAACCCGCCCAAACCCCTGGATCCGGTGGCGAGTTGGAGCGGTGCCTTCCAGCGCCTGGACAAGGCGCTGCACCAGCTGCGCAAGGTCGCCCCGCGCCGGCTGCGCAAGGCCGCGATGAACTCCGCGGCCCGCTGGATCATCGAGCGGCAGGAGAACGACGGCTGCTGGGGCGGCATCCAGCCGCCCGCCGTGTACTCGATCATCGCCCTGCACCTGCTCGGTTACGACCTCGAGCACCCGGTGATGCGCGAGGGCCTGGCGTCGCTGGACCGTTTCGCCGTGTGGCGCGAGGACGGCGCCCGGATGATCGAGGCGTGCCAGTCCCCGGTGTGGGACACCTGCCTCGCCGCCATCGCGCTGATCGACGCCGGACTGCCCGCCGACCACCCGCAACTGGTCAAGGCCGCCGACTGGATGCTCGGCGAGGAGATCGTCCGGCCCGGCGACTGGGCCGTGAAGCGGCCGGGGCTCCCGCCGGGCGGCTGGGCGTTCGAGTTCCACAACGACAACTACCCGGACATCGACGACACCGCCGAGGTGGCTCTCGCGCTGCGCCGGGTCAGGCATCCCGACCCGGAGCGGGTGGACCGGGCGATCGGGCGCGCGGTGCGCTGGAACCTCGGCATGCAGTCGAAGAACGGCGCCTGGGGCGCCTTCGACGTCGACAACACCAGTCCGTTCCCGAACCGGCTGCCCTTCTGCGACTTCGGCGAGGTCATCGACCCGCCGTCCGCGGACGTCACCGCGCACGTCGTGGAGATGCTCGCCGCCGAGGGCCTGGCCCACGACCCGCGCACCCGGCGCGGCATCGAGTGGCTGCTGGCCGAACAGGAGCCGGACGGCTCGTGGTTCGGCCGCTGGGGCGTCAACTACGTCTACGGCACCGGGTCGGTGGTGCCCGCCCTGACCGCGGCCGGCCTGCCCGGCTCCCACCCGGCGATCCGGCGGGCGGTGACCTGGCTGGAGAACGTCCAGAACGACGACGGCGGCTGGGGCGAGGACCTGCGCTCCTACAAGTACACCAAGGAATGGAGCGGCCGCGGCGCCTCCACCGCCTCGCAGACCGCGTGGGCGCTGATGGCGCTGCTCGCGGCCGGGGAGCAGGACTCCAAGGCCGTCGAGCGCGGCATCCAGTGGCTGGCCCAGACCCAGCGGGAGGACGGCTCCTGGGACGAGCCGTACTTCACCGGCACCGGCTTCCCGTGGGACTTCTCCATCAACTACCACCTCTACCGGCAGGTCTTCCCGCTCACCGCGCTCGGCCGGTACCTGCACGGCGACCCCTTCGACCAGCACCTCACGAGGTCGCCTTCCGAGGTCAAGGGGAGCTGAATGAGCTCTCAGCGCGCCCCGGCCCCGCTGCTGATCGCCTGCGCGCTCGGCATCGAGCACCTCGCCCTGCGCACCGGCGACCACAGCGGTGCGGGCGGGCCGTTCACCGTCGTCCGTACGGGCATGGGCCCGAGGGCGGCGGAACGCTCCGTCACCCGGCTCCTCGCGGACCCGGCGCTCGCCGAGGCGGCCGTCCTGGCCACCGGCTTCTGCGCCGGGCTCGCCCCCGGCATGCACCCCGGCGACCTGGTCGTCGCCGAGGAGACCCGGGACCCGCACGGGACCGTCCCGTGCGTGGGCACCGACCTGCTGGTCAAGGAGCTCGCGCGCATCCTGCCCGGGCGCACCGTCCACACCGGCCCGGTCACCGGCTCCGACCACGTCGTCCGCGGACAGGAGCGCGCCGACCTGTGCGCGACCGGTGCGATCGCGGTCGACATGGAGTCCGCGGCCACGCTCCTGAGCGCCGTACGGGCGGGCGAGCGCCCGGTTGCGGCCGTCCGGGTGGTCGTGGACGCTCCAGAACACGAACTCGTCCGGATCGGCACGGTGCGCGGTGGAATATCAGCTTTCCGTGTGCTTCGTTCCGTCCTTCCGGCTTTTTTCGAATGGCACCGTTCTTTGCTGCTCCCCCGGAGGTGAGCCAGATGGCCATGCCCCTGCGTCAGTCCATCAAGGTCGCTACTTACCTGGCTGAACAGAAGATCCGCAGGCGGGACAAGTTTCCGCTGATCGTGGAGCTGGAACCGCTCTTCGCCTGCAATCTCAAGTGCGAGGGCTGCGGCAAGATCCAGCACCCGGCCGGTGTGCTCAAGCAGCGCATGCCGGTGGCCCAGGCCGTGGGCGCGGTGCTGGAGTCCGGTGCGCCGATGGTGTCCATCGCCGGCGGCGAGCCACTGATGCACCCTCAGATCGACGAGATCGTACGGCAGTTGGTGGCCAAACGGAAGTACGTGTTCCTGTGCACCAACGCCCTGCTGCTGCGCAAGAAGATGGACAAGTTCACGCCCTCGCCCTACTTCGCGTTCGCGGTGCACATCGACGGGCTGCGCGAGCGGCACGACGAGTCCGTTGCGAAGGAAGGCGTGTTCGACGAGGCGGTGGAGGCCATCAAGGAGGCCAAGCGGCGCGGCTTCCGGGTGACCACCAACTCGACCTTCTTCAACACCGACACCCCGCAGACCATCGTCGAGGTGCTCAACTTCCTCAACGACGACCTGCAGGTCGACGAGATGATGATCTCGCCCGCCTACGCCTACGAGAAGGCCCCCGACCAGGAGCACTTCCTCGGCGTCGAGCAGACCCGCGAGCTGTTCAAGAAGGCCTTCGCGGGCGGCAACCGGCGCAGGTGGCGGCTCAACCACTCCCCGCTCTTCCTGGACTTCCTGGAGGGCAAGGTCGACTTCCCGTGCACCGCGTGGGCGATCCCGAACTATTCGCTCTTCGGCTGGCAGCGCCCCTGCTACCTGATGAGCGACGGGTACGTGCCGACGTACCGCGAACTCATCGAGAAGACCGACTGGGACAAGTACGGCCGCGGCAAGGACCCGCGTTGCGCCAACTGCATGGCGCACTGCGGCTACGAGCCCACCGCCGTCCTCGCCACCATGGGCTCCCTGAAGGAGTCGCTGCGGGCCATGCGCGAGACCGTCTCCGGAAACCGGGAGTGATCCCATGACCGCCGTTCCCTTGGGCGTTCCCGAGGTACCGGCCCGGCCGGTCGCGCCGCGGCGCATGTCGCGGCAGATCCATGTCGGGCCGGTGGCGGTCGGGGGCGGAGCCCCGGTGTCGGTGCAGTCGATGACGACGACCCGGACGTCGGACATCGGCGCCACCCTCCAGCAGATCGCCGAACTGACCGCGTCCGGCTGCCAGATCGTCCGTGTCGCCTGCCCGACGCAGGACGACGCGGACGCTCTCGCGACGATCGCCCGCAAGTCGCAGATCCCGGTGATCGCGGACATCCACTTCCAGCCGAAGTACGTGTTCGCGGCCATCGAGGCCGGCTGTGCGGCCGTACGCGTCAATCCCGGCAACATCAAGAAGTTCGACGACCAGGTGAAGGAGATCGCACGGGCCGCGAAGGACCACGGCACGCCGATCCGGATCGGGGTCAACGCGGGCTCGCTGGACCGGCGGCTGCTCCAGAAGTACGGCAGGGCGACCCCCGAGGCGCTGGTCGAGAGTGCGCTGTGGGAGGCGTCCCTCTTCGAGGAGCACGGCTTCCGTGACATCAAGATCTCTGTCAAGCACAACGATCCGGTCGTGATGATCGAGGCCTACCGGCAGCTCGCCGAGAGCTGCGACTACCCGCTGCACCTCGGCGTCACGGAGGCGGGACCGGCCTTCCAGGGCACGATCAAGTCGGCGGTGGCCTTCGGCGCGCTGCTGTCGCGGGGGATCGGCGACACCATCCGCGTCTCGCTGAGCGCCCCGCCCGCCGAAGAGGTCAAGGTCGGCATCCAGATCCTTCAGTCCCTGGGGCTGCGGCAGCGGCGCCTTGAGATCGTCTCCTGCCCGTCCTGCGGGCGGGCCCAGGTCGATGTGTACAAGCTGGCCGACGAGGTCACGGCGGGACTGGACGGCATGGAGGTGCCGCTGCGGGTCGCGGTGATGGGCTGTGTGGTCAACGGCCCGGGAGAGGCCCGCGAGGCCGACCTCGGGGTTGCCTCGGGCAACGGCAAGGGCCAGATCTTCGTCAAGGGCGAGGTCGTCAGGACCGTCCCCGAGTCCAGGATCGTGGAGACCCTCATCGAGGAGGCCATGAAGCTCGCAGAGCAGGCGAAGTGAGTTGGGGTTAAGCACGGCACGGACCGAGAGGGGGCCCAGCGTGACGATTCTGGAGAGCATCAGGGGACCACGCGACCTGAAGGCGCTGTCCGAGGCGGAACTCGGTGAACTGTCCGAAGAGATCCGTGAGTTCCTGGTGCACGCGGTGGCGAGAACCGGCGGTCACCTCGGGCCCAACCTGGGCGTGGTGGAACTGTCCATCGCGCTCCACCGGGTCTTCGAGTCGCCGGTCGACCGCATCCTGTGGGACACCGGCCACCAGAGCTATGTCCACAAGCTGCTGACCGGGCGTCAGGACTTCTCCAAGCTGCGCGGCAAGGGCGGCCTGTCCGGCTATCCCTCGCGCGAGGAGTCCGAGCACGACGTCATCGAGAACAGCCACGCCTCCACCGCGCTCGGCTGGGCCGACGGCCTCGCCAAGGCCCACCAGGTGCAGGGGGAGAAGGGCCATGTGGTCGCGGTCATCGGCGACGGCGCGCTGACCGGCGGCATGGCGTGGGAGGCGCTGAACAACATCGCGGCGGCCAAGGACCGGCCGCTGATCATCGTCGTCAACGACAACGAGCGCTCGTACGCCCCCACCATCGGCGGCCTGGCCAACCACCTGGCCGCCCTGCGCACCACCGACGGCTACGAGAAGGTCCTCGCCTGGGGCAAGGACGTCCTCCTGCGCACCCCCGTCGTCGGGAACACCCTCTACGAGTCCCTGCACGGCGCGAAGAAGGGCTTCAAGGACGCCTTCGCCCCGCAGGGCATGTTCGAGGACCTGGGCCTGAAGTACGTCGGACCGATCGACGGGCACGACATCAAGGCCGTCGAGTCGGCGCTCAGGCGCGCGAAACGCTTCCACGGGCCCGTGCTGGTCCACTGCCTCACGGAGAAGGGCCGCGGTTACGAACCCGCGCTCGCCCACGAGGAGGACCACTTCCACACCGTCGGCGTGATGGACCCGCTCACCTGCGAGCCGCTCGCCCCGTCCAACGGCCCTTCCTGGACCTCGGTGTTCGGCGACGAGATCGTCCGGATCGGCGAGGAGCGCGAGGACGTCGTGGCGATCACGGCGGCCATGCTGCACCCGGTGGGGCTCGGCCGGTTCGCCGAGCGCTTCCCCGACCGGGTGTGGGACGTCGGCATCGCCGAGCAGCACGCTGCCGTCTCCGCGGCCGGCCTCGCCACCGGCGGACTCCACCCGGTCGTCGCCGTCTACGCCACCTTCCTCAACCGCGCCTTCGACCAGCTGCTGATGGACGTCGCCCTGCACCGGTGCGGGGTGACCTTCGTGCTGGACCGGGCCGGCGTCACCGGCGTCGACGGGGCGTCCCACAACGGCATGTGGGACATGTCGATCCTGCAGGTCGTACCGGGCCTGCGGATCGCCGCCCCGCGCGACGCCGACCAGCTGCGCGCCCAGCTGCGCGAAGCCGTTACGGTGGACGACGCGCCCACCCTGGTCCGCTTCCCGAAGGAGTCCGTCGGCCCGCAGATCCCGGCGGTCGGCCACGTCGGCGGCATGGACGTCCTGCACCGCGGCGAGCGCCCCGAGGTGCTGCTGGTGGCCGTCGGCGTGATGGCGCCGGTGTGCCTGCGGGCCGCCGAGCTGCTTGCGGCGCGGGGCATCAACTGCACGGTGGTCGACCCCCGTTGGGTCAAGCCCGTCGACCCGGCGCTGCCGGGCCTGGCCGCCGAACACCGCCTGGTGGCCGTCGTGGAGGACAACAGCCGTGCCGCCGGCGTCGGTTCGGCCGTGGCACTCGCCCTCGGCGACGCCGACGTGGACGTGCCGGTACGGCGGTTCGGCATCCCGGAGCAGTTCCTCGCGCACGCCAAGCGCAGCGAGGTGCTGGCCGACATCGGCCTCACGCCCGTCGAGGTCGCCGGACGGATCAGCGCGAGCCTGGCCGTCAAGGACGCGGGGGGCCCAGTCAAGGAGAGAGCTGAATGACCACGGATTTCGACCTCGGCGCCCTCCTCGCCGAGCGCGGAGCCGAGCGCTACGAGCTGCACACGAAGTACCTCAACCCGCAGCTCCCGCGCATGCTGCACACCATCGGCTTCGACAAGGTCTACGAGCGCGCCGAGGGCGCCCACTTCTACGACGCGGACGGCAACGACTACCTGGACATGCTCGCCGGGTTCGGGGTGATGGGCCTCGGCCGTCACCACCCGGTCGTCCGCAAAGCGCTGCACGACGTCCTGGACCTGAACCTGGCCGACCTCACCCGCTTCGACTGCCAGCCGCTGCCCGGCCTGCTCGCGGAGCGGCTGCTCGCCCACAGCCCGCACCTGGACCGGGTGTTCTTCGGCAACAGCGGCACGGAGGCGGTCGAGACCGCCCTGAAGTTCGCCCGGTACGCCACCGGCAGGCCGCGCGTCCTCTACTGCGACCACGCCTTCCACGGCCTGACCACCGGCTCCCTGTCGGTCAACGGCGAAGACGGATTCCGCGACGGATTCGCACCGCTCCTGCCCGACACCGCCGTACCCCTCGGCGGCCTGGACGCCCTCGCCCGGGAGCTGAAGAAGGGCGACGTCGCCGCCCTGATCGTCGAGCCGATCCAGGGCAAGGGCGTGCACGAGGCCCCGCCCGGCTATCTGCGCGCCGCGCAGGAGCTGCTGCACAAGCACAAGGCGCTGCTCATCGCCGACGAGGTGCAGACCGGCCTCGGCCGCACCGGCGACTTCTACGCCTACCAGCACGAGGACGGCGTCGAACCGGACCTGGTGTGCGTGGCCAAGGCGCTGTCCGGCGGCTACGTCCCGGTCGGCGCCACCCTGGGCAAGGACTGGATCTTCAAGAAGGTCTACTCGTCCATGGACCGCGTCCTGGTCCACTCGGCGAGCTTCGGGTCCAACGCGCAGGCGATGGCGGCCGGTCTCGCCGTGCTGTCGGTCATGGAGAACGAGCAGATCGTCGCGGGCGTACGCCGGACCGGAGACCTGCTGAAGTCCCGGCTCACCGCGCTGATCGAGAAGTACGAGCTGCTCGCCGACGTCCGCGGCCGCGGCCTGATGATCGGCATCGAGTTCGGCAGGCCCAGCTCGCTGAAGCTGCGCAGCCGCTGGGCCATGCTCCAGGCGGCCCGCAAGGGTCTGTTCGCCCAGATGGTCGTCGTACCGCTGCTGCAACGGCACCGGATCCTCACCCAGGTCTCCGGCGACCACCTGGAGGTGATCAAGCTCATCCCGCCGCTGGTCGTCGACGAGGCCGACGTGGACCGGTTCGTCGAGGCCTTCACGGACGTCATGGACGACGCCCACAGCGGCGGCGGCCTGATGTGGGACTTCGGCAAGACCCTGATCAAGCAGGCGGTGGCCAACCGCTAGCAGGGCTCGTGGGCCGGGGCCCCGTTGCGGGCCCCGGCCAGGAGACGTCGGCTCGGAAAAATCGATGCGTCCGAAAGGATCACTCTGGGGCACAATCGCCGGATGCCGACCACCGCGGAGCAGCTGCTGTCCGCCCTCGAACCACTGCCCTTCCCGGACCGTCTCGCCCTGACCGCGAGGACCGCTCACGGGCTGGCCGCCGAGGGGCGACTCACTCCGCTTCTCACCGACCTCGACACACGTGGGCCGTATGAGCGGCGGCTCGCGGCGCTGGCCGCGTTCGCCGGGCGGGACGCGGGCTTCCTCGCCGAGCGGCTGGCCGACCCCGATGCGATCGTTGCCGGGTACGCCCTGCGCGCCGCCCGTGTCCTGCCCGTGCCGGACGAGGCGGTGGAAGCGGCGTACGAGGACGCACCGGCCGAGCGGCGCCACCGGCTGGCCCGCACGCTCGCTTCCGGCGGCCGTACCGCACTCGCCGAACGGCTGGTGGCACGGCTGGGCGCGGAGTGGGGCGACGCCGAGGCGGCCCGGCTGCTGCCCGCCTGCTCCCCGGCGTTCGTCGCACGGGAGTTGCCCCGGCTCGCGCACGCCGTCGACGGCTGGACGAGGCTCGCACGGCGCCATCCCGATCCGGTGCTGGACCACGCGGAACGGGCTCTGGCCGACCGCGCCGGCGGACGGCAGCAGGACAAGTGGTGGCACCTGAACGCCACGACGGTCGCCGCGCTCGCGCCACGGCGCCCCGAGCGGGTCCTGGCACTGCTGGAACGGCACGGGCCCGACAGCCTGCCGCCCGCGCTGCACTGCGCACTCGGCGCCCTGGTCGCGGCCGACGCCGAACGCGTGGTCCGCTGGATCGCCTCCCCGGACCGGCGCGCACAGCGCTATGAGCCGATACCGCCGCCCGGTGTGCTGCGCAGGCTCGTGCGGGCCGCGCCGGAGTCGCTGCCGCTGCTGGGCCGCCACTGGCTGCGCCGTCGTGACGGCCACTTCGCCGCGCTCCTGAAGGCGATGGCCCCCGCCCGGCGCCCGGCGTTCCTCGACGCGGTCACCGCCGACGGGCTTGCCTGGGACCCTGCTCTCGGTGTTCTCGGCCTGCTGCCCCGCGAACGCCGCTGGGCGGAGGTACGGCGGGCTGCGGCCGCCTTCACCGGCGAGAACTACTGGTGGGACGACCTGGACACGCTCGCCCACGGCCCGTTCGGCGAGGCGTGGCCCGCGCTGCTCGCCGCGGCACGCATGACCGAGGCCGACGACCGGGCGGCCGTCTGGCCGCTGCTGGTGGCGTGCGCGGCCCGGGACGGCGGCCGGGAGGCCGTCACCGAGGTACTGACCGAGGTGGGACGCCTGCGCAACGACCAGGACCTGGTGCGCGCGGCGGCGCTCGGTGCGCTCGCCACGGTGCCTCCGCGGCTGTTCGCCCCGGAGGACGCCACCCTGCTCGACCGGATCGCCGCCGACGCCCTCGAGGCACGGGACTGTTCGGCGGGCAGCCTGACCGCACTGCGCACCCTGGCCGAGCGCGTGCTGGTCGAGCACGCCAGGGACGGCGAGCCGGCCCTGCGCTGCTGGGCGCTGCGCACCCTGGAGCGGATGGCGGGCCGGGTCGGTGTGCCGGACTTCGGCCCGCTGCACCGGGTCCTGCGCCGCGGCCAGGAGCACGAGGTGTTCGAGGCACTGCGCCCGTGGCTGGAAGCCGCGGCGCAGAGGTCCGACTTCCGGCTGCTGCTGGGCCTCGCCGACGCGCTGGGGCCGCGTGCCCGGCAGCTGCCCGGGCTGCAGGACATGCTGGCCCTGGCCATGGAGCGCGGCGACGACACGGCGTTCGAGGCGGCCGCGGAGCTGTGGCTGGCCGCACCGGCCACCCGCGCCGAACGGGCGGCCAGGATCGTCGCGCTGGAAGCGTCGGCGGCCGTCCTTCCCCCCGTCGCGCGCGTGCTGGCCCGGTCACGCACGGATCTGCTGGACGCGCTGCTCGACGACACCCCGCCGTACGGGCGCTTCCTGGTGCCCGGTGCCAGGCGCCCGCTGCCGGACCTGGCCGAGGCCGACCGCTGGCTGCCGCGCCAGCAGCGGGCCGCAGCCCGGCTCGCCGGGCTGACGGCCGCGGACGGCTCCCTGCCGTCGGACGACCGGGCTGCCGTGTTCCGGGCCGCCGCACCTGTCCCCGAGCTGGGACGAGCCCTGGCCATGACGCACAAGGACGACGGTGATGTCGTCGTCGCGGAGGCGGCGCTCGCCGCGCTGGCCTGGACCGACCGGCCCCAGGACGCCCTGCCGGTGCTCCTGGAGCAGGCCGGTGGCGACCGGGCACGGGTCGCGGTGTACGCGGTGAGCCGTGCCGCACGGTTCTCCGCTCCCTCCGAACTCGCCTCGGCGCTGGGCGCGTTGCTGACCGGGGAGCAGGCCGCGAAGGTGACCTCGCGCAAGGAGGCCGTGCGGCTCGCGGCCCGCTTCCTGCCACCGTGGCAGGCGGTCGCCCTGCTGGCGCGCGCCTTCCGGGCCCCCGACGCCCATCCCGATGTGCGGTCCGCCGTCCTGCACGCCCTGCCGCCGCTGCTGGGCGTGCCGGAGGCCTGGGACCTCCTGCAGGATGCCGTGCGCGACGACACCCAGCTCGTGCTCGACGCCGTCGTGGAGGTCAGCCCCTGGGAACTGGCCGACGCACACCGCGGCAGATACGCCACCATCGTCGATGCGGCGTACGGCACCGGCCTGGCGTCATGCGACCGTTTCGCGGGCTACGTCGCGCTGTCGGCCGTGGCCGACTGGGTCCGTTACGCCCCCGGGCTGGCGGGGCGGATCTCCGGCACGGTCTGTGACCTCCAGAGCCGCACGCACTGGCAGAACGCCGCGCGGGTACTGCGCGACCTGGCGGCCTCCGACCTGCCGCATCCGGTGGGCGGCGCGGCTCCCGGCAGTGTGTTCCACGGTGCCGTGAGCGAGCTTCTGGCCGCGATGCACACGCCTGAGGGAGGCGGCGACGCGCTGGAGGACCGGGACCTGCCGGCGCTGCAGCGGCTGCGCACCCTGGTGTCATCGGTTTCCGACAGGCCCGACAGCCCCGAGCTGCTCCGGGCGATCGCCGGGCTGCTGGCACGGGAACCGCTGCTGGTGTCCGCACGCGCCGACCTGCTGCGCAGGCTGGTCCACCACGCTGCGGAGCCGGCCGCCGTCCTCGAACGACTGCGGGACCTGGCAGACGCCCTGGAGGAGGCTGGAGTGATCGTCGCCATGCAGGCCGCCGGTCAGCTGGGCACCGACCGGGTCCACGGCGACCCGGGCCGGCGTAGCGGGGCCCTGCTGGCGGCCGCCGAACGGCTCGCCCGCGACGGCGGCACCGTCACCGGTCTGCTGGCGGCAGGCCTGGTGAACGGAACCGGTGGCGCCCTCGGCTGGCCGGAGGAGTGGCGAGCGTTGCTGCGGCTGCTGCGCAGACATCCCGACCGCGATGTACGGAACCAGGCTTACCAGAGCATGACGACCACGGAATGACCACGCTTTTGCCTCTGGGGCAATAAATTTGCCCAACAGGTAACACTCCGGCTCAATGGAGACATGAACGCTCCCGAGCCGGAGCCCGGCGACGACCTGCCCGCCGTCGCCCCGCAGCTGCGCGCCCTGCGCCGGCGCACCGGCCTCACCCTGGAGGCCGCGGCCCGGTCCGCCGGACTCTCGCCGGCCCACCTGTCCCGGCTGGAGACCGGGCAGCGCCAGCCCTCGCTGCCGATGCTGCTCGCGCTCGCCCGCATCTACGGTACGACCGTCTCGGAGCTGCTCGGCGAGACGGTCGCCGACCGGGACGCGATCGTCCGCGCCGGAGACATGGAGCCGACCCGCGCGGGCGGCTGGACGTACTTCCAGGCCGGAGCCCCCGGGCGGGGCATGCAGGCGCTGCGCGTCCGGGTGCCGTACGGCACCCAGGGCGACATCGTGCGCGTCCACCCCGGCGAGGAGTGGCTGTACGTCCTCAAGGGACGGCTCAGCCTCCGCCTCGGCGACACCGCGCACCTGCTCGCGCCCGGCGACAGCGCGCACTTCGACTCGCTCACCCCGCACCGCCTCGCCGCCGAGGACCACGACGGCGTGGAGCTGCTGTTCGTCCACACCCTGCTGCAGAGCCCCACGGCCACGCTGTGCCTGGGCCCCTTGACCGGAGAGCTGCCATGAGCAACTTCGAAGAGAAGTTCCCCCGCTCCTTGTGGATCCGTCTCATCATCTACATCGCGCTCGGCCACGTCCTGGCCGCGTTCCTCTACCTGCTGTTCGCGGTCGGAGCCAAGGGCTGAGGGAAGCCGGGCGGGGCGAGCGGCGTCAGTCGAGCAGGCGCTCGCGCAGCCGTTCCCGGGTCTCGGGGGTGAGCCGCAGGCCCCGCTCGAAGTAGGCGTCCGCGCCGCCCCAGGTCTCCTCGATGCTCTCGAACGCCGCCTGCAGATACTCGGCGCGCGCGTCGAAGAGCGGGCTGAGCAGCTCCATCACCTCGGGGGTGTACGCGGTGTCGGGGTTGCCGTTGCGGCGGACCTTGTAGCGCCGGTGCTTGGCGTTGGACTCCAGATAGTCGGTGACGATCGCCTCGCGCTCCACGCCCACGGCGAGGAGCGTGACGGCTATCGAGATGCCCGCCCGGTCCTTGCCCGCCGCGCAGTGCATCAGCGCGGGCACGCTGTCCTCGGCGATGGCGTGCAGCACCCGGGAGTGCTCGGCGGTGCGTTCCCTGACCATCGTGCGGTACGAGGCGGTCATCCGGGCCGCCCCCTTGCCGTCTGCGAGGATGCCGCGCAGCTGGTCGAGGTCGCCGTCGCGGACCATCTTCCAGAACTCGGCGCCGTCCGCCGGGTCGCTCAGCGGCAGGTTCACGTTCCGCACGCCGGGCAGCTCGACGTCCGGGCCCTCCAGCTTCTGGTCGGCCGCGTTGCGGAAGTCGAAGATCGTGTGCAGGCCCAGGGAGGCGAGGAAGGCCGCGTCCTCATCGGTCGCGTGCGCGAGATGGCCGCTGCGGAACAGCACTCCGGCGCGCACCCGCCGTCCGTCCACGGTCGGCAGTCCGCCCACGTCGCGGAAATTGCGCACTCCGGCCAGCTCGGGCTCGGTCGACGGGACCTGCTGCGTCACGGGGGCTCCTCCCGGTCGGCCCCGCCGGCTCGGTTCGTCGACGGGCACTCCGTCGACGATACGACATCGATTTCCTCGGGCAATGAGTTGTCCACAGGCGTTGCCACCAGGGGCCGCAGGGCTTGATGATGTTCGCACTTGAGCGGATCTGTTGGCACCTGTGAGGTCTCGATGGCGGACATCGCCGAAAACGGTCGCACGTGGCTCCTGTCGGGGCCCACCAGCAGCTATGCGCTGCATCTCACCGACGCGGACGAACTGCTGCACCTCCACTGGGGACCACGGATCGCGCTCGCCGACGCCGAGGCCCTGGCGGTCGGCCCGCTGCCCGGCTACTGGCCCTTCGAGTCCCCGCTCGACGGCCGCGAGGAGTACCCCGTCGAGGGCGGCCCCCGCTTCGTGCGCCCCGCCCTGTCCGTGCGCACCGAGGAGCGGCGCGGTACCGAGTGGCGCTTCGTGGCCCAGGAGGCCGAGGGCGAGGAGCTGCGGCTGCGCTTCGACGACGACGGGTTCGCCGTCACCCTGCACTACCGGATGCGCGGGGACGTCGTGGAGCGCTGGGTGACCGTGCACAACGGCGGGCACGCGCGCGTGGAGCTGCTGCGGGCCGACGCCGCCACCTGGACCCTGCCCGACCGCGAGGGCTGGCGGCTGTCCCAGCTGCACGGTCGCTGGGCCGCCGAGTCCCTGCTCGCCACCGCGCCCCTCACCTACGGCGAGAAGATCATCGGCAGCCGCCGCGGCCACACCGGGCACCAGCACCTGCCCTGGGTCGCGCTGGACACCGACGCGACCGAGGAGCGTGGCGAGGTCTACGGCTGCGCGCTCGGCTGGTCCGGCTCCTGGCGCATCGCCGTCGCCCAACTCCCCGACGCGCGCGTACAGATCACCGGCGGCGCCGGCTACGACGACTCGGGTCTGCTGCTGCTCCAGCCCGGGGAGTCGTACACCACCCCCGTCTTCGCCGGCCTGTGGAGCGACGGCGGCTTCGGCGGGGCCAGCCGCACCTGGCACACCTACCAGCGGACGTACGTCATCCCGGACGCCGAGCGGGACCGGCCGGTGCTGTTCAACTCCTGGGAGGCGACCAACTTCGACATCTCCGAGGAGCAGCAGGCCGCTCTCGCCCGGCGCGCCGCGGCGATCGGCGTCGAGCTGTTCGTCGTGGATGACGGCTGGTTCGGCGCCCGTACCAGCGACCGGGCCGGGCTCGGCGACTGGACGCCCAACCCCGACCGCTTCCCGCACGGTCTCAAACCCCTCGCCGATCAGGTGCACGACCTGGGCATGCAGTTCGGTATCTGGGTCGAGCCCGAAATGGTCAACCCCGACAGCGACCTGTACCGCGCCCATCCCGACTGGGTCCAGTACCAACCGGGCCGAAAGCGGACGGAACTCCGCAATCAGCTCGTCCTCAACCTCGCCCGCGAGGACGTCCAGCAGTACCTCTGGGAGCAGCTGGACACCCTCCTGTCCAGCGCCCCGATCGACTATGTGAAGTGGGACTTCAACCGCTGCTTCACCGACGCCGGCTGGCCCGGCGAGCCGTACCCGCAGCGGCTGTGGGTCGACCACGTCCGCGCCCTGTACGCCCTGCTGGACCGGCTGCGCGCCGCCCACCCCCAGGTGGCCTTCGAGTCCTGCTCGGGCGGCGGCGGCCGGATCGACCTCGGTGTGCTCAGTCGCACCGACCAGGTGTGGACCTCCGACAACACCGACCCGCTCGACCGGCTCGCCATCCAGCACGGGTTCAGTCAGATCCACCCCGCCCGGGTCATGGCAGCCTGGGTCACCGACAGCCCGAACACCCAGCTCAACGGGCGGGTCAGCTCGCTGCGGTTCCGCTTCGTCAGCTCGATGGCAGGGGTGCTCGGCGTCGGCGGCGACCTCACCGAGTGGACCGACGAGGAGCTGGCCGAGGCCCGGGAGTGGGTGGCCCTCTACAAGGAGATCCGCCCGGTCGTCCAGCGCGGCGACCAGTACCGGCTGCGGCCCCCGACGGGCGGCCTGAGCGCCGTCCAGTACGTCCTCGGGGACGAGGCCGTGGTCCTCGCCTGCCTCCAGGCGCAGCACTACGGCGAGCCGGTGCCGGCGGTACGGCTGCGCGGACTCGACCCGAGCGCATCGTACGAATGCCGCGAAACGGGCGAAGTCCATCGAGGTGCCGTCCTGCTGCACCACGGGCTGCGCACCGGACTGAAGGGCGACCTGGATGCGAAGGTTCTCCGCCTGCGCCATATCTGAGTCTTCTGTCCGAATTAGAGCCCTTCATTCCAACTCGCTCTGGAATAAGGGAGTGTGGGGCGAGGTGCGTGAGGAGCGTCATATTCGTGACCGTGCGTCGCGCGTCATGCTCACGTAATTCCGGCATGGGCAAAGGGATTTGAAATGGGGGAGGAGCCGGGAATTCACGGAGGGTGACCGTGAATTCCCGAATTCGATCAGCTGACGTGGGAACGCCGGGAACCGGCTGCTTGTCCGGATGCGTCTTGCTCGCTTACGTTCGCGACCAATCCGGTCGGAACGCCGAATCCTGCCGCCGCCCGGAGTTCCCGCACACTTCACCCGTGTTCGGCAGGAGCGGGGGACCCACCAGGTACGACTGCCTGTCCCGGTCTCCGGGACAGGCTGGGGGGTGTAGCCGCGCACCGCGCGGCCGGGCAGCTCCAGCCCGAACCCGACAGCTCACCTCGCAGGCGCCGGAGAGGAATGCGCCATGCTCGCAAAGGGTAAGCACCGCCGTCCCAAGTCCCGCCGTTTCACCCGCTCGATCGCCGTCGCCGGAAGCGGCGGTGCCGCGCTGGCTCTCCCGCTCATGGGGGCGGGCGGTGCGCATGCGGCCACCACGCAGTCTGTTTCCGAAAAGGCAGTGCAGTCGCTTCCGGTCGCCGAGAAGAAGGCCACGACGACGCATTCGGCGCATTCGGGTGTGCGTACCTACACGGTGAGGTCCGGCGACTACCTCTCGAAGATCGCCGAAGAGCAGAGCGTCCGCGGCGGCTGGCAGCGCCTCTACCAGGACAACCGAGAGGCCGTCGGCGACAACCCGTCGTTGATCCACCCCGGCCTGAAGCTCGCGCTCGGCAAGAAGGCGGCCACGAGCACGAAGCCCTCCTCCCCGGCTCCGGCCAAGCCCTCCACGCAGTCGTCGTCCGCGTCGAACGGGTCGGCCCAGAGCGCCCAGCCCGCCGCCGCCCCGGCCACCGGCTACACCCTCCCGGTCGCCGGCGCCACCGTCGGCACGGGCTACCACGTGGCCGGCAGCATGTGGTCCAGCGGCTACCACACCGGCGTCGACTTCGTCGTCCCGACCGGCACCTCCCTCAAGGCCGTCGGCGCCGGCACCGTCGTCTCTGCCGGGTGGGGTGGCGCGTACGGCAACCAGGTCGTCATCAAGCTCAACGACGGCTACTACGCCCAGTACGGCCACCTCTCGCAGCTCTCCGTCTCGGCCGGCCAGACCGTGACCGCGGGCCAGCAGGTCGGCCTCTCCGGCGCCACCGGCAACGTGACCGGCCCGCACCTGCACTTCGAGATCCGCACCACGCCGGACTACGGCTCGGACGTGGACCCGGTCGCCTACCTGCGCTCGCACGGCGTCGCCGTCTGAGGCTTCCCGCTCAGGGACCCCTCCTCCAGAGTCACCTGCCTGACACGCAACCGAAGGCCGGACCCCGATCCCCGGGTCCGGCCTTCGGCGTGTCCGCACGTGTTGCGATCGCACGGTCAACGCGCCAGGCAGGACCGCTATTCCTGGATTGGCAAACTATTTAAGGGTGTCTCATCTCACCGTTCGTCAACCCCTGCCTACGGTCGCGTAGGTCACACCCGAAGGGGAATCATGGTCCGACGTGGCAGACGATTCGAAGAATGACAACAGATCAGTGATCGGGTCGTACGTGGCGGTGGGGGACAGCTTCACCGAGGGCGTCGGCGACCCCGGCCCCGACGGGGCGTTCGTGGGCTGGGCCGACCGGTTCGCGGTACTGCTCGCCGACCGGCGTCCCGAGGGCGACTTCGCGTACACCAACCTGGCCGTGCGCGGAAAACTGCTCGACCAGATCGTGGCCGACCAGCTCCCACAGGCCGTCGAACTGGCCCCGGACCTGGTCTCCTTCTGTGCGGGCGGCAACGACATCATCCGGCCCGGCACCGACCCGGACGAGGTGGCCGAGCGTTTCGAGCGGGCCGTGGCCCAGCTCACCGAGGTTGCCGGCTCGGTGCTCGTGACCACAGGCTTCGACACCCGTGGCGTCCCCCTGCTGAAGCATCTGCGCGGCAAGATCGCCACCTACAACGGGCACGTCCGTGCCATCGCCGACCGGTACGGCTGTCCCGTGCTCGACCTGTGGTCCCTGAAGTCCGTCCAGGACCGCCGGGCCTGGGACGACGACCGGCTCCACCTCTCACCCGAGGGACACACGCGCGTGGCGCTGCGCGCCGGCCAGGCCCTCGGCCTCGACGTCCCGGCCGACCCGGAGCAGCCCTGGCCGCCGCTCCCGCCCCGGGGCACCCTGGACATCCGCCGCGACGACGTCCACTGGGCCCGCGAGTACCTGGTCCCGTGGATCGGCCGCCGGCTGCGCGGCGAGTCCTCCGGAGACCATGTGACGGCGAAGGGCACCCTGTCGCCGGACGACATCAAGATGCGGATCGAGTCGGTGGCCTGACCACCGCCGTCCGTGCCCCGTACCGCGAGCCGGCGGTACGGGGCACGCCCGTGCGACGGCTCGCCCCGGCGGGAGGACGAACCGCCCCCGCTCGGCTCACCGCCCCCGCTCGGTCAACGCCTCTCGCCGCAGCCCGAGTTCCCGGGCCAGGGCGTCGTCCACCCACTGCTGGGCCCGGGTCCGCGGCAGCGCGCCCGGGTACGACGTGAGCTGCACCGCGAGCCCGTCGAGGAGCGCGGTGAGCCGCAGGGCCGTCCCCGCGGGGTCGGCGCACTCGAACTCGCCGGCGGCCACGCCCTCCGCGATGACCTCGGTGAGCGCCGCCTTCCACTGCCGGTCCAGGTCCCGGGTGACCTCCCGGAGGGCGGGTTCGCGCAGCGCCACCGCCCAGCCCTCGATCCACAGCCGCCAGCCCTTGGCCTGGCCCGTGGGCGCGTACCAGCGCACGGCCGCCCGCAGCCGGCGCAGCGCGGAGGTCCGCCTGCCGAGCAGCCCCCGCAGATGCGCGAGGTCGTCCCGGGCCGCGTAGCCGAAGGCGGCGGCGACCAGCTTCTCCTTCGTCGAGAAGTGGTACAGCACCAGCGCGTTGCTCACACCGAGCGCGGAGGCCACGTCGGCGATCCGCACCGCCGCCACGCCCCGCATCTCGATCTGCTCGATGGCCGCCCGCAGCAGTTCCTCCCGCCGCTCGGCCACACTCAACCGCACTCTCGCCACGCGGTCACCCTAAACGGTGGGCAGGGGCCCTGCCGAAACGGCCCGGTTCCCCCGGCCACTTCGCCTACCGGGCCGGAGGGCGCCCAGCCCTCGTCAGCGGTACCACCCGAAGCGTTCCGCGATCACCGGGAGGCGGTCCGTCACCAGGGCGTGGGCGGCGGCGCGCGGGGTCGTCGTGTCGGTCTCCGCCCGGGTGAGCACGAGGTCGACCAGGGTGCGCATCGAGCGTCGGATGTGCGCGAACGCCTCGTCTGCGTCCGGGCCGATGTCGCCGAACAACGTCCACCACCACCAGGCGTTCGTGGCGGAGTTCACCACCACGTCCGGCAGCACGGTCACCCCGCGCGCGGCCAGCAGCGCCTCCGCCTCGGGCAGGACGGGCATGTTGGCGGCCTCGACGATCCACCGGGCGGTGATCCGCTCCTGCTCGGCGGTGCCGATCGCGTACGACACCGCCGCCGGCACCAGCACCTCCGCGTCGGCGGACAGCCAGGCGTCACCGGGCAGTTCCCGGTCGCCGGGGCGCAGCACCGAGCGGTCGACCGTGCCGTACGCGTCCCGCGCGGCCAGCAGCGTCTCGACGTCCAGGCCCTCCGGACTGGCGATGGTCCCCTTGATGTCGGCCACGGCCACCACGGTGAGCCCCGCGCGCGCGAGGAAGCGGGCCGTGGCCCCGCCCATCGTGCCCAGGCCCTGCACCGCCACCCGGGTGCCCCGGTACGGCACCGACGCCCGGTCCAGGGCCGTCAGCACCGACTCGGCGACCCCGCAGCCGCCCGCCAGCTCGTCCAGGCCGATGCCGTCGATCTCGACCGCGAAGGCGTCCGCGAGTCGCCCGCGGGCCGCCTGTTCGTCGTCCAGCAGTGGGTACACGGCCTGGACGGAGGAGACGAGGCCGGCCTCGGCGGCCGCACGGTCCACCAGGTCCTGGCTGAGGCCCAGGTCCTCGCCGGTGGCCCAGAAGCTCTCGATGTACGGCCGCATGGCACGCAGGTAGCGCACGAGCAGCCCGTACGCCCGAGGGTCCTGCGGGTCGCAGTCGATGCCGCCCTTGGCGCCGCCGAGGGGGACGTAGCGGCCCTCGGGGTCGTAGTGCAGAGCCTCCTTCATCGTCATGCCGCGGGCGAGCCCGGCGACCTCCTCCAGTGTGCAGCCCGGCCGCATCCGCAGCCCGCCACTGGCCACGCCCCGCACCAGCCGGTCGACGACCAGGAAACCCTGGAGGCCGGTGATGTGGTCGGTCCAGACGAGCGACATCAGGGGGGCGGTCATGGGATCTCCCGGCGATGGTTACTGAATCACGAGTCAGTATTCGGAGGTGTCGGGCGCCGTGTCAACGTGCTGAATCGCTGTTCAGTAGCTTGCCTCGGGTGCCGCCCTGTGACCCACGCGGCACCGGCACTGTCGGAGGGGCCGCCCATAATGGAGGACCTCAGCGACTCCACCTGGAGGTACCGTGACCGGTTTGCGTTCCCAGAGCTTCGGGCTCGGTCTGCTTCAGCCCGAGGCCTTCGGCGCCGAACCGCGCGGTGAGCGCCTCGCCCGCATCCGCCGTTCCCCCCACTTCAAGGACGGCGTCTTCCAGAACCCCGGCGGCACCGCCCGCACCCGGCCCTCCGGCTCCATGGTGGACTTCGCCAAGGTGTTCTTCGACAAGGACATCCGGCCCCTGCGCGCCCCGCGCGGCACCGTCCCGGTGCACGCCACCACCCTGGCCGACCTCGCCAAACCGCCCGCCACGGGCCTGCGCGTGACCTGGATGGGTCACTCCAGCGTGCTCGCGGAGATCGACGGGCACCGCGTGCTGTTCGACCCCGTCTGGGGCCAGCGCTGCTCCCCGTTCCCCTTCGCCGGGCCCAAGCGGCTGCACCCCGTGCCGCTGCCGCTGGCCGCGCTCGGCCCGGTCGACGTGGTGGTCATCTCGCACGACCATTACGACCACCTGGACATGCCCACCATCAAGGAGCTGGCCGGCACCGACACCGTGTTCGCCGTACCGCTCGGCGTCGGCGCCCACCTCGAGCACTGGGGCGTGTCCCCGGACCGGCTGCGCGAACTGGACTGGCACGAGTCCACCAAGATCGGCGGACTCACCCTCACCGCCACCCCGGCCCGCCACTTCTGCGGCCGCGGCCTGCGCAACACCCAGCACACCCTGTGGGCGTCCTGGGCCGTCGCCGGCGACGAGCACCGGATCTACCACAGCGGCGACACCGGCTACTTCGAGGGCTTCAAGGACATCGGCGCGGACCACGGCCCGTTCGACGCCACGATGATCCAGATCGGCGCGTACAGCGAGTTCTGGCCCGACATCCACATGACCCCCGAGGAGGGCCTGCGCGCCCACCTCGACCTCCAGGGCGGTGCTCCGCACGGCGTGCTGCTGCCGATCCACTGGGGCACCTTCAACCTGGCTCCGCATGCGTGGGCGGAGCCAGGGGAATGGACGCTGGCCGCGGCCGGCGCGGTCGGACAGGCGGTCGCCCTGCCCGCTCCGGGCCAGCCCTTCGAGGCTGCCGGAGACCTGCCCACGCGTCCCTGGTGGCGGGCTGTGACCTTGCCGCTGAACCGCAAGTGGCCTGTTCCGGAGGTCGCTCCGATGGCGTCTCGTGACGACCTCGACCTTGTGGGCGAGGGCTGACCGTTGGCGAGCTGAAGCGCGTCACGGAAGTCCTTGCAACCATGTCGGAGGCCGAGCGCGAGCACGCTCTGCGAGTCGGAGGAGCCGCCATGTCGGCAGAGCCAGGAACGAGCGTCGGAGTTGTGGCCGTTGCCCTCCGCCTGTCGTAGGGGTGTGTGACCGGCGCGGTGTCGCGGGCCACCGCAGGACAGCACCGTTGCAGGAGTTCGGCCAGGCGCCGCGCGTGCAGCCCGCGGCGGCACAGAGGTCCTCGATCGTCGTCCGGGCATGACCGCGGTCCACGAGGGCGCGTTCGGCCGACTCCACTCGGCAACCAACTGCCCGCTCCTGCCCTCTACCTGAGCGACTGATGGATGCGGTCTAACCGGCCCAGCCATGTCCGACCAAAGGGGAATCGTTGTTCCGCAATGCAGTTGGGGCCGTGGGCGCCGCCGGTCTTGCCGTAGTGCCCTTGCTGGGAGGCGCGGCAGTGGCATCGGCCGAGGGCGCCGGCCCGGCTCCGGGTGGCAGCCCGTCCGCGGCGGTCCGCCTGGAGTACCACGTGCCTCAGGGCAGCACCCTGGAGGCGGGTGACGCGCTCTGGTTCAGCATCGAGGGAATGCCACAGGGATGGGACAAGGTCAAGGTCAGCTCCCCGGCCCTGCAGGAGCCGATCACCCTGGCTCCCGTGAAGAAGGGATCGACGCAGTCGGTCCAGGTGAACGAGGCGGGAACAGAACACCGCATCCGCTCGGGCCTGCGCCCGGGCACCTATCCGGTCACCGCGACGAGTCACGGCCGTACCGTCGCCATCGCACAACTCAAGGTCGCGGCCGAGGACTCGGCGCAGATCGGCCGGTTCGTCATCGGTCCCAGGCACGCGTTCCCCGGCAGCGACACACCCGCCCCCCTACGTCCGGGCAGTGACGTCCGGGTGGTCCTCACCGACCTGAGGGCCGCACCTGGCGAAAATTCCCTGACCGTCACGTCACCCATCTTCAAAGGCCCGTTGACCATCAAGACGGACAGCCCGGACGATCCCGGCTGCAAATGCGATGACGGCGGCACGGTCTACGCGGGCCACGCACGGCTGCGAGGCGACGTACCAGACGGCCGCTACACCGTGACCGTGGTCAGCCACCATGGGCAGCAGACCACGAAACAGCACGTCACGGTCGTCGGCCGGCCCGTCACGGACGGCGGCCCTTCCTGGGCGGTCACCGGTGGCGTCGCGGCCGCGGGACTGGCCCTTGCCTCCGGCGGCGTGTTCGCGGTGCGGCGCCGCCGCTCACGGAAGACTGGGCCCTCCGCGTAGCGGCAAACCCGGCAGTAGCGGCAGACCCGCGGCGGCAGCCCGCCCTGCCTTTCTCCGCTCTTCCTTCGTTCTTCCATCGCTGCCTCTGACCGCTTCCGGTCCGGAGGCAGTTGTTCCATGACTCAGAAAGCATTCCTTGCGTACCTCACACAGACGAATATCGCGCTTCACGGTCCTTGCGGCCGGAACTGCTCTGTTCCTGACGGGCGGGGGAGGCCTCGCCCAGGCCCAGGTTCAGGACGTCACACCGACGCCCCACCTGTCTCCGGCGACGGTGCCGTCCTCCGAACCGGCGCCCTCCCCCTCGGCGAACTCGGGCGGGTCCACCGGGACGGAAGGCGGCGACGGCGACTGGTCGGACGCGGATGCCATCCGCTTCTGGACGCCTGAACGCATGGCCTCGGCCACCGACCCCGCACTGCCCGCGCAGCAGGCGGGCCCGAGCGCCAAGGCCCGCTCGCGGCGGGCGGCTTCGGCCGGTCCCTCGGTGGCGGCCGACATGCCGACGGCGGAGCACATCCTCGGCCTGAAGTCCGTCGGGACGATCTTCACCTACAGTGCGGACCCGACCACCGAACGGATGCATGCGCACAAGTGCTCCGCCAGCGTGGTGGAGAGCCCCGGGCACAGTCTGATCCTGACCGCCGGGCACTGCTCCGGGGGCAAGGCGGTCTTCGTTCCCATGTACGCCGCCGAGTACACGCTGGACAAGCAGACGCTCGGCTTCTACCGGATCTCCGACTGGTTCGTCGACAACCGTTACGTGCACAACACCAAGGAGCCCATCTCCGACCTGGACTTCGCCTTCGGCCGGCTTGAGCCCTCGACGAGCGGCAAGCAGGCGCAGGACGTGGTGGGCGCGAACAAACTGCTGCGCACGCCGGGTTACCTGAACAAGGTCACGATGCTGGGCTACCCCTCCAGCCACGACCCCGAGGACCATCCCGTGCGGTGCCCCACGCAGACCGAGGCGCTGCCCGGCTTCTACCAGATCCAGGCCAAGTGCCGTGGCATGTGGGGTGGTGTCTCCGGCGGTCCCTGGTTCTCCCAGGTGGACTGGGCGAAGGGCACCGGCGAGATCGTCGGCAACGTCGGCGGGTACAACGGCGGCGGCAACGACGCGAACGTGGACTGGCTTACGTACAGCCCCATGCACGGCGACTGGTTCTTCCGCCTGTACGACGAGGCGAAGAAGAACCAGCACGTCTCGCACGGCAGCTCCTACGACCAACCGCCGTTGCCGTATTCCATGGGCGGCGGCGAGACCTGGTCCCATGCCAAGCTGATGGCCTCGGGCGAGTACACCGGTGACGGCAAGGGCGATCTGATCGTGGTCTGGACCGACGGCGAGGTCACCCTGTACACCGGCGACGGCAACGGCGGCTTCACCGGCGAGCGCCGGCTGGCCGCGCCCCATGGCATCTGGAAGGACGCCAAGTCCCTGACCGGTGGGGACTTCTCCGGCGGCAGCGGCTCGGACCTGCTGGCGGTGTTCGACTCCGGCGAGGTCAGGCTCCTCCCCGACGTCGGCACCAAGGGCGTCGACGGCGGGATCAAACTGGCCGACGCCGGTTCCATCTGGAGCCACGCCGACCAGATCATCGGGGGCGACTTCGGAACCGCGAAGTACGTCACCGACCTGCTGGTGCGCTGGAGCGACGGCGAAGTCACCGACTACACCGCCGTCGGCGACAAGGGTTTCGGCACCGAACACCAGCTGCAGAAGCCGAAAAGCGCCTGGAAGGACGCCACCCTGGTGACCGCGGGCGACTTCACCGAAGGTAACAACTGGGACACCCTGGTGCGCTGGTCCAACGGAAGGGTCTCCCAATTCCAGGAGACCGGCCCCGGCGGCGTCGGCCAGGAGGTCGAGATGGCTCCGGCCGACAGCATCTGGTCCCACGACTCGGTGATGACAGCGGGCAGCTACGACTCCAACGGCCGGCCGGACGACCTGGTCGTCCGCTGGTCCGACGGCGAGACCACCATGTACACACACACCGGCGCCACCTTCGGCACCGAACGCATGCTCGTCGCCCCGAAGTAACCGCCCCACGACCTGCCCCCACAGCCGAGGCGCATCCGGGTGACCCGAACCACCGGGCCACCCGGATCCGTCTGCCGGGCGCCACGCCCTGCCGACGAACCCCCCCACCACGGCATTC
This sequence comes from Streptomyces sp. NPDC031100, assembly GCF_055570785.1. Classification (NCBI taxonomy): domain Bacteria; kingdom Bacillati; phylum Actinomycetota; class Actinomycetes; order Kitasatosporales; family Streptomycetaceae; genus Streptomyces; species Streptomyces sp. NPDC031100. Next base: position 328,738 of record NZ_JBVIGN010000003.1, on the reverse strand, counting down.
TTCCGGCAGCTGCGCGAGAAGGGCTGAGCCGTCAGCTCTGCCCGTGGCGAATCTGCGGCGGGCAGAGAAACCGCATCCGGGGACCTCCCGAGGTCAAGAGTGGACTCGACGGCATCCCTGCCTCGACAAGGAGACCAGATGACTCCACTCACCACGCTCCCGCCCCGCGCGGACGAGGGCGGCACACCGCCCAGCCGCTTCGACGACCATCTCGCGGCCCAGCTGCTCGCCCAGCGAATCGTCCTTCTCGGCACACAGGTCGACGACATGTCGGCCAACCGGGTGTGCGCGCAGCTGCTGCTGCTGTCGGCGGAGGACCCGCGCACCGACATCAGCCTCTACATCAACAGCCCCGGCGGGTCGGTCACCGCGGGCCTCGCCGTCTACGACACCATGCGGCTCATCCCGAACGACGTCTCGACGCTGGCCATGGGGTTCGCCGCCAGCATGGGCCAGTTCCTGCTCACCGTGGGGGCGCCCGGCAAGCGGTTCGCGCTGCCGAACGCGCGGATCATGATGCACCAGCCCTCGGCGGGCATCGGTGGCACCGCCGCGGACATCGAGATCCAGGCGGAGAACCTCCAGTTCACCAAGAAGGCCATCGAGCGGATCACCGCCCAGCACACCGGTCAGAGCGAGGAGACGGTCGCGCGGGACGGCGACCGGGACCGCTGGTTCACGGCCGAGCAGGCGAGGGCGTACGGGATCGTGGACCGGGTGGTGGAGTCGCTCGCCGACATCCGCCCGGCCGCGTCGCGCCGACGGATGGGGTTGTGACATGGGGTCGTACACGGTTCCCTACGTCATCGAGCGGACCGCGCAGGGTGAGCGGTCCTACGACGTCTTCAGCCGGCTGCTGAACGAGCGGATCATCTTCCTCGGCACCGAGATCGACGACGGGGTCGCCAATGTGGTCATCGCGCAACTCCTGCATCTGGAGTCGGCGAACCCGGAGCACGAGATCTCGATCTATCTCAACTCGCCCGGTGGATCGTTCACTTCGCTGATGGCGATCTACGACACGATGACGTTCGTGCAGTCCCCGATCTCCACGTTCTGCGTCGGTCAGGCGGCGTCGACGGCGGCGGTTCTGCTGGCCGGCGGAGATCCCGGGCGACGCTTCGTGCTCCAGCACGCGCGGGTGCTGCTCGGCCAGCCGGCCAGCGGCGGCCGGCAGGGGACCGTCTCCGACCTCAGCCTCGCGGCCAAGGAGATGGTCCGCATCCGCTCGCAGGTGGAGGAGGTCCTGTCCCGGCACACGCATCACGACGTGGCGACGCTGCGCGCGGACATGGACCGGGACAAGGTGCTCACCGCCGAGGAGGCCGTCGCCTACGGCCTCGCCGACGAGGTGCTGAGCCGACGGCTCGCGTTCGTCTGACCCCGCGCGGCCGTGGCCGAAGGCCGGCGAGCCGGCCGGTACGGCGGAGGTGCGCCCCGTCGTACCGGCCGTCGGTTCGGTCAGGCGGCGAGGCAGAGGCCGTCGCACTGCGCCGTGGGCGACGTGCGGCCCCGGCTCCGGGCGTACCGGGCCAGCTCGTCCTGGGCGAGCGAGAGCAGGTCGGCGAGGCCGAGCCCGAGGGCCTGGGCGGCGGCTGCGAGCACCTCGGAGGAGGCCTCCTTGCGTCCGCGCTCCAGCTCCGACAGGTACGGCATCGAGATCCGGGCCGCCTCCGCGACGTCCTTCAGCGTGCGCTCCTGGGCGAGCCGCTCGCGCCGCAGCACATCGCCGACGAGGTCGCGCCACAGGGGCTTCCTCGGCGCGGGTGTCTCTGGGGCTCCTGCCGGTCGCTGCGGGACGCGGGTCACCCCACCGGAACCGGACGGCGCGGTCTGCGGGCGCAGGGGGATGACACGGGCTTCTTTCGGCGCATGAGTGCTCACCCCTTCAGCCTAGGGATCCGGGGCGCCGGGGGAAGAGAGCGGCGTTCTGCCCTGGGTGAAGCCGTGCGGGCGGGCCGGAGGGGGCGGCCGTGGATTCACCCTACGGGTGAGGGCCGACATTCCCGGCGTGGGCCGGGCGGACAACCCCCGTGCATCAGACCGGTGGGCCTGGGGCACGGGGGCGGGACCGGGGAGGCGGCTCAGTTGGCGCGGTGCGAGCGCCGCATGCGGCGGACGCCGAAGCAGGCGCCGAGCAAGGCGGCGACGGCCGTGGCAGCGGCACCCGCGGTGACGGCTACCCCGGCGGTCGCCGCGGGTGCGGCGGACGCGCGCGGGGGCGCGGCCGTACCGCCGTATCCCCCGCCCTCGCCCGCCCGGTCGTAGGCGGACCCCGGGAGCTTGTCGCCGTATTTCGCGTGTACGAGGCGCTGGTAGGCGGCCAGGGGCACGCCGCCCTTCCCCACGGCGCGCCGCGCGTCGGGGTCGAGCGGCAGCACACGGCCGTCGCGCAGCACGTACCAGGCGTCGATCTGCGGTTCCCTGAAGACGGTTCCGAGGCCGTGCGCCTCGCTGACGTAGTGGGTCTCGTCACCGCCGGTCGCGATGTTGACGACCTTCCACCCCTTCGCCGTCCGTACGGTCCACACCGAGGCGACCTGGCCGTCCGCGGAGACCGCCTTGCTCGCGACGAACTGCGGGTCGGCGACAGGGGCGCCCGGGCGTCCGGCGACGAACCCCGGGTCGAGGAAGTAGATGGTCACCGACGGCCCGACCAGGTGCGGCCGGGCCGTGCTCTGCGCGATCGCGCCATCGCGGGCGAAGAAGCGCGAGAGGGTGAGGAGGGTGGCCGGGGTTGACGCCGCCTCGCGCGCCCGAGCGGTGTCGGCGGCGGTGAAGGGCGCCGGGAAGTCGCCGGCGGTCGCCGCGTGGGCGGTGGCGGGAGCGAGTGCACCGAGGATCGCGGTTGCGGCGAGCCCCACGGCCGCCCCGCTCTTACGGACGGGCTTGCGGCCGGCGGGCGCGCGCCGGATCGGTGACGTGCGGATCGGGTTCATGGGGTCACGCTCCGATCCCGTAGAGCGAATGGGTCCACGTGAACGAGTTGTTGCTCACGTAGTAGTCGTAATCCCCCCAGTTGTAGCGGTAGTTGGAGGGCCACGGGTCGCCCCAGTAGACTCGGCTGTCGGACGTGTCGTAGCCGTACAGCACATGCATGTGCCCGCCCCCGGAGCTCCACCCGATGCGCGTCTCGACGGGGTGGTCGGCGTTGATCTCCTTCTGCACGGTGCCGTAGCGCAGATAACCTCTCACGTACGTACCGGGGTTGATGCCCATCCAGTCGAGGGCGTTCTGCACGTCGTCCAACGCAGCCTGCCAGTTGCCGCAGGTGCTGCCCTGGGGCCGGTTGAAAGCGGCGTCACAGAACTGGTTCTGGGTGTAGTCGCGCCCGAACCACGACGCGATGGTGTTGCCGCTCGCCGCCCAGCACCAGTTGCTGTGCTCCTGCGCCTGCATGGTGATGTTGAGGCGCTTGGCGGCCGGAACGGCAGGGTGGCCGGTGGCGTGCGGAGCGGCGTGAGCGATGGCCGTTGGCACGAGCGCGGGCGTCAGGACGGCGACGGCCGCGAGGACCGCTGACGCCAGCCGTCTACGGCCCCGGGTGGTTGTGGACATGGCGTTCCTCCCAGTCAGGGTGGGGGTGGAGGAGCGCGTCCGGACGCTGCGAGAGCAGCATCGATCTTTTGTCGGACCCCGGTCAATGAGGTTATCCACAGGGCTGGCGGCGAAGTGAACTCCACCCGTACCGTTGTGAACGCCACAGCGGGTACCGGCAGGTGGCAGAGCAAGTAACGCCCCGTTCCAGGACGGGGAAGTGAACGTTCACAAGTCAACGAATCAGAGGGGGGTGGGGGAGGGGGGCCCAATGGCAGCACACAGCGCCGATCGCCGTGCCACCCCGCGCCCCGGTGACCCAGCCCTCGGCTCGTCCCGCCGCCCCACCCCCGAGGCCGAACTCGCCGAAGCCCTGCGCACCGGCCCGTTCTCCGCCGCGCTCCGGGCCGCGTTCGCCGCACGCGGGCTGGCTCTGCATCGCGTGCAGCACCGGCTCGCCCAGCGGGGGATACATGTCGGCGTGACCAGCCTCAGCTACTGGCAGCGCGGTGTGCGGCGGCCCGCGCGGCCCGAGTCGCTTCGTGCCGTCACCGCACTTGAGGAGGTCCTGGAGCTTCCCCCGCACGCCCTCACCCGTCTGATAGGCCCACGTGTCACCAACGACCATCCCCCGGCCCGCCCGTATCGCACCCTCCTCGAACCCGCCGCCGCACTCGAATCACTGCTGGCGAGTCTGGCGGCACCGGCGGACGGCGGGCTGCACACCGTGATCCACTACGAGCACGTTCACATCGGTGCCCATCGAGAGCTCGCCGCCCGCGACTCGCAACACGTCGTACGGGCCCACCGCGATGGCGTCGACCGCTATCTCGCCATCCATCACGGCGACCCGGGCTGCGACACGGAACGGGTACGGGTACGCGGTCTCGGCAACTGCCGGGTCGGCCGGATCCGGCGCCACGGCGCTTCGGGGGTGATCGTCGTCGAGCTGCTCTTCGACGGGCGGTTGAGAGTCGGGGAGACCGCCGTCCTGGGGTATCGCTTCGAGGACGGAACCGGCGCGCCCAGCCATGAGTACGTTCGCGGCTTCACCTACGGCGGCGGCCAGTATGTCCTCCAGGTCTGCTTCGAACGCGCCGCCCTGCCCGTCCACTGCCGCCGCTTCGCCCGTCCCTCGGCGACTGCCCCTCGCGAGGCGGTAGCCGATCTGACGCTGAACGCCTATGGCTCTGTCCACCTCGTGGAGCAGCAGATACGGCCGGGCGTCCTCGGCATCACATGGGAGTGGGACTAAGGCATCGTCAACCAGCTCAAGAACGCCGGTGCCGTGCCAGAGATGTTTTGGCAACTGCCCACCGCCGGTTCCCGATTTCCGCCCACGTCAGGGCGAAAAGTGGGCGAAACGCAGCTCCGAGACCTAGAAGCTCGCTGCCGCGGATGATCAGGCTGCTCGAAGGCATCCTGCGTGTGCTCCGGCCCAATGACGTCGATCGGGCGATTGACCTGTCACACCAGGGGTGAAGCTCACAGACGTCATGTGACCCAGGTAACCGCGTCGGCGTCCCACTCGCGGGACGGATGCGAGGGATCCGGGGCGTCCGACGAGTCGAGGTCCCAGTTGGCCACGGTCTTCGTGCTGCCGTCGGGAAGCATCGCGGTGATCGAGGCGAATTCCTGGATCCACTGCCAGGCCGTGGCCTGGGCGAAGCCGGACTGCGTGGGCTCGGGGACGCGGAACTCGCCGGGGCCCACCAGCGCCTGGTCGTGATGGTGCAGGAACTGGTTGATGTTGAAAGCCCAGATGATCAGATCGGAGTTGTCCGCCAGCAGCTGAGCCGCCGTGTCCTTGAAGGAGCAGTAGACCGCCGGCAGATAGGCCGTCTGAGTCGAACGGATCACCTCGCACCAGGCGTTGACGTACGAGACGAAGTTCGCCGGCAGGGTCCCGCCGATTTCGATGTCGAGGTAGATCCTCGGCGCTCCAGGCAGGCTCGCCTCCGCTTCCGACGTGAATCCGGCCTGATCGGCGAGGTGCGCGGCGGTCAAGGCGTCTGCTCTGCCTTGCTCGGCTGTCAGGATGTGGGAGCCCGGTCCGTTCGGATGCTGCTGTCCCACGAAGATCGGTGCCACTCCCCAGCCCGGGCCCATCGACCGCAGGTCCGCCAAGTGGGTCATCCAACTCGTGTTTCCCTGCGACGGCGCCGGCGCGAGGTAGAAGCCGGTCCACAGAAGGTTGGTATCGGTCATCAGCCCTTCCATGAACGCGTTGCCCGGGTACGCAAGCCGGTCGATTCCCGCGAAAGCCATTGTTCTCCCCTTCGCTTCCCGGCCGAGTCGTTCTGTTGTGCCGGGCGCCCGGCCGCTCCGTGCGGCCGGGCGTCATCCATGCGGAGTGCTTCAGATGAGCAGACGTCCCAGCAGCCCGGCGATCAGGGGCAGGAAGTCGGCCTCGACGCCGGTGGTGTCGTCGTAGTTCCGCGGGGTGGCCGACGTACGGTCGACCGCGGGTGCCTGGGGCGGCAGCGACGGCACGACAGGCGCCGGACGGGGCAGTTCTCGTACGGAATGGTCTTTCATCTCTCCTCCTCAGAGGGTTTCCGGCGGTCCTCAGAGGGCTTCCGATGGGTCGGCCCAGTCGGCGCCGGGTGCCGGGTCGCAGCCGAAACCCATGGCGGGCCCGCAGAGCCAGGGGCTCGGATCATTGGGATCGTGCCCATGCGCACCGCCTACTTCGTGCTCCATCACGCTCGGAGTGTCCTCGTCCATGAATGCCGTGCGCACCCTGAACGGCTCCAGCTGCTTGCTGCGGTAGATCACCGACTGAACCGGCAGATTGAGTGCCATGGCGGTCACCTTCCCGTCCCGCTACCGACAGGGGACGCTCAGGGACGCCGCGCCGGTGTCCGGTGCGAACCCGGTCACGCCGGCGCGGCCTGGAAGACGGTGTCAGATGAGCACGTTCTTGAGGAAGTTGCCCAGGTCGAAGCTGGCCTCGACGCCGGAGCCGTCCTCGGGGTCGGGGACCGTGGTGCGGGTGCGGGTGACCGGCGGGGCCTGCTGTGGCATCGCCAGGGAGGCGGGCAGCCTGGTGCCCTTGTCCTGCTCGTTCTTCTCGGTGCGTTCGAACATGATGTTCTCCTTTCCGTTCCGGCGACCGAGCGGCCGTCTCATCCGTCGGGGCAGTGCGGGATCATCAGATGCCCAGGATCATCCGCAGGAGACCGTCCGCCTCGACGCCGGAGCCGTTCTCGGGGTCGGGGGGCGTGGTGCGGGTGCGGGTGACCGGCGGGGCCTGCTGTGGCATCGCCAGGGAGGCGGGCAGCCTGGTGCCCTTGTCCTGCTCGTTCTGCTCGATGCGTTCGATCATCGTTTCTTCCTTTCCTGGGTACGGAAGGGCGCCTCGCCCCCTCCGTCAGATGTAGACGCCGCGCGAGGCGAGGCACATCTGACGTGCCGCGCCGGTGAGCTGGCTGCACTTGACAGCGGCTTCGACACCCCGATCCGATCCGTGCGCGGCGGGATCCTTCCCTTCCGTGCGCAGTACCGGCGGGGCCTGGAGCGGCAGCGTCGGGGACGGCTTCTTGTCTGTCATGACGAACCTCGGTTCCACTCGGGTAGCTGTGGGGCCGGTCAGAAGTCGCCGAGGAAGCGGTGGACCGGTCCGAGCGTGATCGGGATCGCTTCGTTGACATCGATGGGGTACAGGTACGAGACGCGTGCACGCCGGTCGTTCTCGGGGTCGATGAAGCTGACGATCACGTCCTGGCAGTCCGATCCCATGCGCTCGAAGGCGCTCTTCCTGACCGTGATGGTGTCCAAGGTGTAGAGGTGGCTCCTGGCCTCGGGGGGCGAGGGCACGTACGAGGACGACAAGAGTCCTTCCGCGATTTCCCTGCCGATGTTGTACGCGTTGGTTCCGGCGAAATTGAGCGCACGGTCGGCGGAGGTCTGCCCCAGGTTCCGGAACTGGTAGTAGACCTTGTCGAGGAACGCACGGATGGTCATCTTCACGTCGTCCTCGCGGAGGCTGCTCAGTTCCGACTGCTCGTGCTGATGCCGGCCGATCGCCTCGATCACGGCGTCGACCAGCGCGCTTTCGTTCCAGAGGTGCACGCCACGTGCGTCGACCCGGACCTTCGGGACGTACTGACCGGTGAATAGCCTCACGGTCTCCCCGGTCAGTACGCCGGGGATCGACACACGGGAGATGTAGTCCCGGGGCGGCGCCCCGGTGTGCCCTCCCTGCTGCTGCGCGGCAGCGCGGCTATGCGGTTGAGGCGGCGCCCCCGGGGCCTTCAGGGGCGTCTCGCCGACCTGTCCCCAGATCGCGTCTCGGAACAACTTGTAGACCCGGGACACGGGCGGGTAGTAGTTGTCGGTGAGGCTCTCGGCATCACCGTACGACGACGCATCACCGTACGACGACGCATCACCGTACGACGACGAGGAACCACTGCTCGGGGGTTGCTCGACGGACTTGAGCCCGCCCCAGTCCATTCCGAAGGCAGGCTCGGCCTCCAGCGCGTATATCGGAGTGCGGTCGACCTCCAGGGTCCAGATGAGCTTGTCGGAGGCCCAGGGATTGTCGGAGAGATAGTTGCGCATCTGCTCCGGGTCGTACACGTTCGCCTCTTGGTAGACAGGCCTGCCCTGGTCCGTCTCCGGCAGGGTCTTGAACCCCATCAGCTGACGGAAGCTGTCGCGGCGCGCCTCGGTCCCGAAGTCGAAGTTGATCCTCCCGATCGCGTAGACCAGGGGCAGCGGGGCACTCCCGGGCGACGGGGTGCTCACGGGTGCCGGTGCACTCCCCGGCGCCGGCGCACAGGCCGCGGCGATCCCGGCCCCGGGCGGAGCGGGGACTCCGCCGACCGCTTCGGGCTCGGGCGGCGGACCGGCCGCCGTACCCCATCCCCGGCCGCCGCCGGTGGGCGCGACCGCCGTGGGCTGCTGGCCCTGGGCCTCGCTGCCTGCGCCTGCCTCCGCCCCTGCGCCGCCGCAGCCGCACCCGCAGGCGGGGACGACGGAGGGCGGGGCGGCGACCTCGCTGCCTGGCGCGGAGCCGGGCGGTGTGCTCGCGCCGGGGCTCGCTTCCTGGCCCGCCAGGCTGCTGTCCTGGGGTGAAACCGAGTTCGGGTGGTTCGTTTCCATTGCGTCAGCTCCCTCGCGTACGTCGTCTTCACCCTGGCGGCCGTCGTGCTGGTGGCGAGCGGCCGGTACGGGTTCCTGTGGCTGAGCCACGACGGCTCGCGGTGCGTCGTCCGGGACTGCGGACGAGGGGCCCGCGTCGCCGGCGGTGATCAGGCCGTAAGCCCGTGGCGCGTCCAGCCGGCCGACGAGATGGCGGCGGCACCGGGGTGCATCCTCCGGGGTGCAGGCAGGGGCCTGCGCACTGGCGAGGATGGCCTGGCCTGCCGCCCTGGGATCGGCCGGGCGCCCCTGTCGTAGCTGAGCGGCTATCAGCAGGGCGGCGGTGCCGGCGACCGCCGGAGTGGCGAAGCTGCTCCCCGTGAGCGCCCTGACCCCGCCGCCAGGGACAGCTCCCTCGACATCCTGTCCCGGGGCGATGACACCGTTGCTGCGGTACGACGCACCCCAGTTGTTCATCTCCAGGGGCTCCCCGTCGGTTCCCGTCGCGCCGACGGCGAGAACGGACGGGGTCGCCGCTGGTACCTGGAGACAGTCACAACCGTCGTTTCCGACTGCCGCCACCACCAGGACGCCCCTGTCGTCGCAGAGCCTGAGCGCCCGTTCGAGCAAGCTCTCGGACTGTCCGTCGGCCGTGCGCTGGCCACCGCTGATGTTGATGACGTGCGCACCACGCTCGACGGCCTGCTCGATCGCTCGGGCCAGGTCCAGCTGAGGGACCCGGCCCTCCGAGGCGTCCCGGAAGATCGGAAGAAGCAGCCCACGACAGCGCGGGACCATGCCGGTCACCCGACTGCCCGGCCGGCCGAAGAGGAGACTGGCGACATGGGTGCCGTGCAGCGACATCAGCCCCTGCCCGGCCTCTTCCTGTACGAGCGTCTCGATTCTCGTCAGAGGCGCACCCGCGAAACACGGATGGGACAGATCCACCGGCCCGTCCAGCACCGCGACGCAGACCCCGGGGTCACCGAGAAGGCCGTCCTCGGAGGCCAGGCCGTTGAGCACTGAGCGAACTTGCATGGGTCCACTTCTCCGCCCTGCGCCGGCAAATGCCGAGCGGGCATGTACGCGGGAACAGGACTCGACTTTCGCGCCACAGCGTTTGCGGCCCGTTGACCAGACGTCACGGCTGCGTCCATGAGGCGTAGCTGGCCCCTCCCTGAACTGTGGATCGGTCTGCTCAGGACCGGTCCGGGCGGGGATCGTAAATTTCCTCCCGCGGGCAATCGAACGGCCGCCCCTTCGGCAGCCGCTCTCCGGACTGTCACCGTGTTATTGAACGGACAACAGAGGGGGCGCGGACATTGGTGTTTCCTGTCCGGCCCCGTCATGTTGCCTGAGCGTTCGAGTTGCGTTCCCCGAGCGTTGCCGGTGTATTTCTCGGCCTGAACCGGGTACCGGAAGGGGATTGACCGGCCCATAACCCCCTCCGCGTCCGCGGTCGGCAGATGCCTGCTGCACATGCGTTTGTCCCATGCTGACGGCACAGTGGTGGAGTGTTTGGAAGCAATGCAGGTCTTCAGTTGCTGAGGACATTCGAACTCTCACATCACGGCCGAAGAATCCCCCTGCCCATGGGTGCCCAGCGTCTTTTGGCTTTTCTGGCCCTGCAGAAGGACGGCGCCCAGCGGGCCTGGGCGGCAGAGCACTTGTGGCCCGACTGCACGCCGTGCCGGGCAGCGGGCAATCTGCGGTCCGCCCTGTGCCACGCCAGACGGGCCTGTACCGCGCCGGTCATCGAAGCCATGGGCCAGAGCCTGCGCCTGTCGTCGGCCGTTCGGGTCGACCTGCACGAGGTGTGCAAGGCCGGCGACGAGGTGACCGCGGGACACAGCCCGCCCCCCGGGACCGAAGCCGCGCTCATCGACGACCTATGCCAGGAACTTCTGCCGCAGTGGCCGGAGGACTGGCTGGTCCTCGAACGGGAGCGGTGGGACCAACTGCGGCTGCACGCCCTGGAGACCCTCGCCCAGCAACTTCAGGCGGCGCACCGGTTCGTCCCCGCGCTGCAGGTCGCGCTGGCGGCCGTCGGCATCGACCCGGTACGCGAGACCGCCCATCGCATTGTCATGGAAGTGCACATCGCGGAAGGGAACGTGGCGAGCGCGTTCAAGTGCTACCAGAACTACAAGGATCTGCTCGAACGCGAGCTCAGCATCTCCCCCTCGCAGCAGATGAGGGAACTCGTCGAGGAGTTGATGCCAAGGTGACGTGCGTCCCGGCAGCTGTCCGCATAGCGCAGGGAAGCCGCGACCAGACCGCGGAACAACGGGTGGGGACGGGTGGGACGAGAGCGGAACTCCGGGTGGGCCTGGGTGGCGACGAAGAACGGGTACGGGTCGCCGACCGTGAACCCTCGCGGAAGACCGCTGGGGCGCCATCGAGTCGCATGCTTCCGCCCATGTCCCGCAGGCCCGGCATGACGTCCTGTTGCTCGGCCATCGTGGTGATCACCGGGTGGGCGGTCTCCGGGGCGAACTCCGTAGCTGCTGGCGCCGTCCAGCCGTGCACTGAAAGCGCACGCACGCTCGCCCGCGGTCTTCCGGTGCCCGACGAGGGGGGCGTTCAGGTCGTTCGAGTGGAAGCCGGTTGCGGTCGGTTCCGTTGCCCAGGTACAGCGGGCAGTCCTCCATGGCGATGGCGAGGTTCCGGTCCGCCGGGCGGAATTACGCATTCCGACCCCCCGCCGCAAAACCACTGGGACACACGTGCCAAGATCCGGACAATGATGCGGGCGCTCCCGATACATGGGGGCGCCCTGACTTGATTCCCGCACAACTCATGGAGTCATACGTGACCCAGTCCTCCCGACGAGGGCGCACCCTGTCGCGTCTCGTCACTTCGGCGATCGCCGTCGCCCTCGTCGGCGCCACCACCGGCACCGCCCTGGCCGCCGAAACGGCCGTCGCCGATGCCCCTGAGGCGTCCGGCCCGACGAAGACCGTCTCTCTGAGCGCTGCCACGGCCGGGCAGCACAAGCCGACCCCAGCCGCGCCGTTCTTCTTCCTGTCCGGGATCCTGCCGTCGGGCCAGATGTACGTCTACATGCCCGACGGGAAGGGCGGCTTCGGCGAGCGGTCGGGCGGCTACGTATGGCCGCACCTCAGGTACGAGGTCTCGATCGACCCTGATCTGACCGGCTACCAGGACGGCGCCTATCACGTCATGGACGACGGCAAGCTGAACCTGTGGCGTGGCGGGCGGCTCAAGCGGGTGGCCACCGGCTGGGGCCGGTACGACAGGGTCTTCTCGCCCGGCACCCTGGGCCGCGCGACCCACCCCGACCTGCTGGCCCGCGACAAGCAGGGCGTCCTCTGGCGCTTCCAGACCAAGGCGGACGGCTCGCTGGCGCCACGCGTCAAAATCAGCTCCGGCTGGAACCAGTACACGCAGGTCGCCGGTCTCGGCGACCTCAGCGGTGACCGTAAGCCGGACATCGTCGCCCGCGACCGGCAGGGTGTCCTCTGGCTGTACAAGGGCACGGGCGATCTGCGGAAGCCGCTGGCCTCCCGGGTCCGGGTCGGTGGCGGCTGGAACCAGTTCAACAAGCTGGTGACCACGGGTGATGTCGACGGCGACGGCCACAGCGACCTGCTCGCCCGCGATCCCAGGGGCAACCTGTGGCTGTACAAGGGCACGGGCAAGGCCTCCTCGCCGTTCAAGCCCCGGGTCAAGGTCGGCACCGGCTTCAACCAGTACCGTGACCTCTTCTGACAGCCCTCACTGATGTTCTGATCGGGTCAAGGTCGCCTCTGGGCAGGGTAGTTGAGCGCACGGGCGATCCTGGCGATCGGTCCGGTGCCCGAGTTCTCGCATCCGGCACGATCCCCCGTCCCTGCGGGTGCCGCTGCTCGTCGTCCACGACACGGACGCCGAGGCGGTCGAGCCCGGGCAGGCGGAGCGGGTGGTCGCGGCTGGGCACCACTCGTGGGTTCGGCCGGCGCCGGAACAGGAACTTCGTGGCGCGCCCCGGTCACCTGCGGATCGTGCGCGCGTACCGCGATCAGGGCACGCTCCGATCGGCGCTGTGGCGCACCGAGAACTTCGGCAAGGCGACAACGCAGGCGACGGTCCGCGCCTTGCTCGTGGGGGAGGCGGACTGGCCGGTTGCGTAGGCCCAGCCGTACGTATCCGCTACGTATCTGTGCAGAGTCGCTGCCTGGTACGCGGCGCCCCACTCGGATGCGCCACCGCGAGCAGTAGCAGGCGGGCGCGCCGCTTCTGGACTTGCCCGAGAGAAACCGATGCGCACGGTCGGTTAACGAGTTCGAGTGGTTCTTCTCGCCAGTGGTGTCCTCGAACCGGCCGGATCAAGCAGGCTGACCTGCCGTAACACCCTTACGGAAGGACGCCGTTGAGCACTGGAAGTGATGCCGACAAACAGACCGCCGAGCCGGATGAGGAGCTGCGGTTCCGGTCCACGACCGCGACCGTGTTCCAGCGGAACAAGGTCACCACCTGGTCCATGGCCCGACGCTTGCCCCAGCTCGTACGCCGCGCCCTCACCCTCGCCTGGCGCATCGACCGCAACGCCGTGGCCGTCCTCCTCGCCTGCCAGGCCCTCTCAGCCGCCCTGGAAGCCTTCGGGCTGGTCGCCACCACCAGCACCATCACCGCCCTGATCGCCTCCGGTCACATCCAGGACCGCCTCACCGGCGCCCTCCCCGCGATCAGCGTGCTCGCCGCCGCAGCCGGCGCACGCGCGCTCCTCGGCATCGCCATCACCAACGTATCCAGCCGCCTCTCGCCCCGGATCTCCCGGGAAGCCGAACTGGAGATGATGAACGCCGCGGTGGCCGCCGAACTCACCGCCTACGACCAGCCCGGATTCAACGACAAGTGGGAGAACGCCGACCGGGGCGCCGACGTCGCCCAAGACCTCATCACCGAGTCGCAGCAGCTCATGTCCTGCCTCGCCTCGATCATCGCCGCGGCCGGAGTCCTCACCACCCTGCACCCCGTACTGCTGCCCCTGCTGTTCCTCGCCGTTCTCCCGCAGGGCATCGCCAGCATGAAGGGCGCCCGCGTCCACTACGAGTCCAGCCGGCGCATGTCGGCCGAACGCCGCACCCTTCACCTGCTGCGCTGGTACATCGTGGACAAGGACATTGCCGACCAGCTCCGCTCCGGCACCATGGCCGACTTCCTTCTCGGCCGCTACCGCGCCATCGGCGCCCGCGTCGACGCCGTCACCGACCGCGCTGTGCACCAGGGCGCCCGCTACGCCCTTGTCGGAGCCCTCGCCGGAGGGGCCGCCTCGGCGGCCGTCTGGACCGCGCTCGGCCTGCTGCTGGCGACCGGTCACCTGTCCGTCGCCTCCGCCGGCACCGCGGTGTTCGCCCTGCGCACCATCGGCTCATCCCTGCGTGGCATGGTCGGCTACGGCACCAAGCTGTTCCGCACCGGCCTGTACTTCGACGACTGGGTGGAGTTCGTAGAAGAAGCCGGCGGACACCGCATCGACCGGGGCACCGGCACCCCCTCCGCCCCCACGGTGGTCAAGGCCGAGAACCTGACCTACTTCTACCCAGGCGCCGACAAGCCTGCGCTCGACAAGGTCACCCTCGAGGTCCGGCGCGGAGAGGTCCTCGCCCTGGTCGGAGAGAACGGTTCCGGGAAGACCACCCTGTCCAAGCTCCTCACCGGGCTCTACCTGCCCACCGAAGGCCACGTGACGTGGGACGGCCGCGACGTCGGCGACCTCGACCCGGCCACCCTGTGGAAGCAGACCGCCGTCGTACCCCAGGACTTCGCCCACTGGCCGCTCTCGGCCCGGGAGAACATCACCCTCGGCCAGCCCCACGGCGGCGACCAGACCGTGCACCAGGCTGCCGAACGCTCCGGCGCACACGAAGTCGTCGCGGATCTCCGCAGCGGGCTCGACACCCTGCTGGCCCGCGAATGGTTCGGCGGTGTCGAGCTCTCCGGCGGCCAGTGGCAACGCATCGCCATCGCCCGTGCCTTCCACCGCCCCGCCGGTCTCCTCGTCATGGACGAACCCACCTCGGCCCTGGACGCCCGCGCCGAACACCGCATCTTCACCGGCCTGCGTGACGTCGCCCAGGACCGCGCGGTCGTTCTCGTCACCCACCGCCTCGCCAACGTCGCCATCGCCGACCGCATCGTGGTCCTCGACCACGGCCGGATCATCCAGCACGGCACCTTCAACGAACTGGTCAAGGCCCCAGGACTCTTCCGGGAACTCTGGCAACTCCAGAACGACCGAGGCATCCCCGCCCAACGCACCGAGAAAGAACAGACCGCATGACCAGCGAAAGCCGCCGCATGACCTTTCCCGACGACTACGAGTGCGCGGGCTCGCCCCGGGCCGCCGCACGCCACCGCCTACCTGCACCAGGGAGAAACCGCATGACCCCGCCGGACGACTGGGCGACCATGACCGCCCTCGCCGCCCACTTCAACGCCACCGACGAAGCCCTCGGCCTGGACCCCGAACAAGCTCACACCCTCCAAGTCCTCAAGATCGGAGAGGAGTTCGGCGAAGCCGCTCAAGCCGTCATCGGCGCGCGTGGCACCAACCCGCGGAAGGGGAACTCCCACACCTGGGACGACGTGCACGCCGAGGTTGCCGACGTGGCGATCACCTCGCTCGTCGCCCTGGCCCGGATGCGTCCCGACGCTGCCGCCTACTTCGCCGCTCAAGTCGCTCTCAAGGCAGCGGCCTTCCTGGAAGGGGACCGCGCCCGTGCCTGAGTGGATGCCCCGAGAGGAGTGGGTGCGCACCCTGCCGCAGGTGATCGTGGCCGCGTGCGTGATGGTCCTCGACCCCGACGACCGGATGCTCCTTCTCCGCTACGGCAGCGGCCAGCCCGGCAGCGGGAACTGGTGGCTGCCCGGAGGCATGCTCGACCACGACGAAGACCCCATGGCGGCAGGCAACCGGGAGATGCTCGAAGAGACCGGCGTCGACCTGAAGGGCGAACTCCAGCTCATCGGCATCGACTACCGCAACAACGTCGGCGGCACCGGCCCCGTGATCGACTACTTCTTCCACGGCGGCGTCCTCGTCCCGAGCCACCCCATCAACCTGAGCCCCGAGCACGACCAGCACGCCTTCGTACATCCGACGGAACTCGACGGCATCCTTCTCGCCGCCCACCGCCGGACCCTCACCGCCCTGCACGGCGCAGCTGTGTCCGGTACCACCGTTTACCTCCACGAAGGACAGCCGCCCTCAGTCAAGGCCAATGCCGATACGCTGCGTGACATTTAGGTCGGGTGGTTTGTCGGTGGCGGGGACGGCTCGGCGGGGGTGGCGGGCGGCTCGCGGTTGGATGCCGGGTGTGCCGGAGGGGTGGGAGGGGTGTGTGACCCCTCCCACCCCCGCTATGTGTCTGACCGCTTTTGAGCAGGTCGTATCGAACTCTTTCGGGTTGGTCGGGTCATTGCGGCACGGTTATCGGTCTGTCGTACGAAGCCTCATACCAGAGCGGGACCATCTCCGGGTGACTTTGTCAACTGCCCAGCGCACATGATGCGCAGGCGACTACTGTGAGTGTCCGGATGGCAGCCCGACGGACCAGTACGAGGACGCAGATGTCTCACCTCCGTGCACCGGCCGCCCGTGCCGACCGCCGCGAGGGCGGACGACACGGACGACCGGTCGCCCGACCCGCTCCCGCACTGCCCGAGACGCACATACGGCCTCAGCTCATGCGGCTCGCCGTGCTCCCGCCCGTCGCGGTCGCGCTCAGCGCCAGCGCGGCGGTGCTGTTCAGCATCCGCTCCACCGGCGTACGCCCCGGTCTCACCCTGTGGGCCGTGCTCGCCGGAGCGGTCGCGGTGACCGCCGCGGGCATCCTGATCGCCGCCGTCGCCGCCGACCGCACCGCCCGCGTGGTGAGCGAACGCCTCGGCGCCCTGCGGCGCAGCGCCGCCCGCGGCGAGGCCGATCTGCGTGCCCTCGTCGAGGCGCTGCGCCACGGCGAGACCCCGCCGCAGCGGGGGCAGCGCCGCCGGCCGCCCGAGGACGCCGACGAGTTCGAGCTGCTCGCCGCCGACCTGGCCCGCGCGTACGACGGCGCCGTCACCGCCGTCGTGCAGGCGGCCCAGCTGTCCAGCCAGGCGGGCAGCGAGCAGAAGCTCGAGGTCTTCGTCAACCTCGCGCGGAGGCTCCAGTCTCTGGTGCACCGGGAGATCTCGATCCTCGACGACCTGGAGAACGAGATCGAGGACCCCGACCTGCTCAAGGGCCTGTTCCACGTCGATCACCTGGCCACCCGCATCCGGCGGCACGCCGAGAACCTCGCCGTGCTCGGTGGCGCCGTCTCCCGCCGGCAGTGGAGCAACCCGGTGAGCATGACCGAGGTGCTGCGCTCCGCCATCGCCGAGGTCGAGCAGTACTCCCGGGTCAAGCTGGTGCCGCCCATCGACGGCGAACTGCGCGGCCACGCCGTGGCCGACGTCATCCACCTGCTCGCCGAACTCGTCGAGAACGCCACGGTGTTCTCCGCGCCGCACACCCAGGTCCTGCTGCGCGCCAACCTCGTCACCTCCGGGCTCGCCGTGGAGGTCGAGGACCGCGGACTCGGCATGCCCGTCGGTGAGCAGAACAAGATGAACGCCCTGCTCGCCGACCCCGACCAGGTCAATGTCGCGAGCCTGCTGGCCGACGGCCGTATCGGTCTCTACGTCGTCTCCCAGCTCGCCCGGCGCCATGGCATCACCGTGCGGCTGCAGACCAACATCTACGGCGGTGTGCAGGCCGTACTCGTCGTCCCGCAGGCGCTGTTGGGTTCGGCGCCCCCGCCGGCGCCGAGGGCCGACGGAGCCGTGTCGCAGCCCCAGGATCCGGCAGTCACCGGGCCGTCGTCGGGGCCGTCTCCCCAACACCCGCACACAGCCAGTGGTGTTCGGTCCGCTGGCCATGGCGTACCCGCGCAGAGTGGTGGAGCCGACGGAGGGCACGCCGGTGCGAGCCGGGCGGGCAGTGCGGGCAGTGCGAGCGGTGCAGGCGAACAGGTCCCGGCCACCGGTCGGAGGCGGCACGCGCAGCGCGGATCCGGACGGAGTGGCGCTGACGACACCGGGACCGTCGCGTGCTCGCCGCCCCCGCTCCCCGTGCGCGGCACCCACGAGCAGCGCGCCAACCCGGCCGAGGCCCTGCCCGGCATCAGCGCGGTGGACCGGGCGGTGGTCGAGGCCCACGCCGGCACCCTGCCCACCCCGCGCAGCGGCGCGGTCCGCGGCACCATGGGCAAGCCCCAACTGCCCCGCCGTCGCGCCCAGGAGCACATCGTTCCCCAGCTGCGCGGCGGCCCGGCTCCCCGTCAGGACGGCGATGTCGTCGCAGGTCACGACCCCGGCCTGATGGCGGCCTTCCAGCGCGGGATCGGACTCGCCGAGGCACAGCAGAACATGGAGTCGTCCTACGAGGATTCGCCGAGTGTGGAGTCCACACAGGGGGCGCCCGGGCACCTGGAGTCAGCACACATGGGCTCTGCACACATGGGCTCCACGCACATGGACTCTCGGAACGCGGACCCCGTGGGTCCGGCACACATGGCAGCACCGGCCACGGCCTTGCCCCCTGTGCGCCCAGCACATGGCGACGCCGACCCCCTGGGCGCCCACCTCACGAACGCGCACGCCATGGACGCGCACGCCATGGACGCGCACGCCATGGACGCGCGCCGCACGGACACGAACTCCATGGACGCGAAGTCCATGGGCCCGCACCCCATGGACAGGCCGAACCCCCTGGCCCCAGCGCCCATACCCCGCTCGCACATCCACGCGCCCGCATCCGAGGGCATCGGCCGGACCGACGGGAGCGCACCGGCCGGATGACCACCCTCTTCAGTCCCTTGCTCACCCCCACCCCCAGCGCTCCCGCAGACCTTCGTACCCCAAGGAGTCGATCCACCATGGCCAGCGATGCGCCGACCGCCCAGGTATCCGACCTCGACTGGCTGCTGAGCGGCCTCGTGCAGCGCGTACCCCACACCTCCAGCGCGGTGCTCCTGTCCTGCGACGGACTGGTGAAGTCCGTGCACGGCCTCGACGCCGACAGCGCCGATCACATGGCGGCCCTGGCCTCCGGCCTGTACTCCCTCGGCCGCAGCGCGGGCGTCCGGTTCGGTGACGGCGGGGACGTCCGCCAGGTCGTCGTCGAACTCGACTCGACGCTGCTGTTCGTCACCACCGCCGGCTCCGGCACCTGCCTCGCCGTGCTCGCCGGCCGCGAGGCCGACGCCGCCGTGCTGGGCTACGAGATGGGGATGCTGGTCAAGAGCGTCCGCCCGTACCTGGTGACCGCGCCCCGGCAGCACGCCGTCGAATCAACGGCGATGAGGCCTTGAGCGTGGCCGCAGCCGGCGACGGACCGTGGCTCGACGACGCGGCCGGGCGGCTGGTGCGCCCGTTCACCGTCAGCAACGGCCGCACCAAACCCAGCATCGCCCTCGATCTGATGTCGCAGGTGATGGCCACCGGAGTCACCCCGCTCGGCTACCTCGGCCCCGAGCACGCCCAGGCACTCGACCTGTGCCGGGCGCCCGTCTCGGTGGCCGAGGTGGCCGCGCATCTGAAACTGCCCGCCGTGGTCACGAAGGTGCTGCTGTCGGACCTCGTCGACTGCGGGGCGCTGACCACCAAGCCCCCCGCTTTCCACCACAACCCCACTGACCGGTCTCTGTTGGAGGCAGTGCTCGATGGACTACGACGACAGCTCTGACCCGTTCCCGACCGCTCTCAAGATCCTGGTGGCGGGCGGGTTCGGGGTCGGCAAGACGACCTTCGTGGGAGCGGTCAGCGAGATCGCCCCGCTCAGCACCGAGGAACTGCTCACCACGGTCAGCGCCGCCACGGACAACCTCGACGGCATCGAGAACAAGGTCGAGACGACGGTCGCCATGGACTTCGGCCGGATCACCCTCGACCCGGAGCACGTCCTGTACCTGTTCGGCACGCCGGGGCAGGAGCGGTTCTGGTTCATGTGGGACGAGCTGTCGGAAGGGGCGCTCGGCGCGGTCATCCTCGCCGACACCCGCCGCCTGGAGGAGTGCTTCGCGGCGGTGGACTTCTTCGAGGAGCGCGGCCTCGCCTTCATCGTCGCCGTCAACGAGTTCGACGGCGGCTACCGCTACGACCCGGAGGAAGTGCGCGCGGCCCTCGACCTCGACCCCGGGATCCCGGTCGTCCGCTGCGACGCCCGCATCTCCAGCTCCGGGGTGCAGACCCTGCTCACCCTCGTACGCCACCTCATCGCCCACACCCCCGCGCCCGCGCCGAGCCACGGCGCCCACATGTGACCCAGCCACACATCCCATGGAGCCGCCCCATGAGGTACGCCCACAGCGCCGGAGCCCGGCCATGAGCTACGAGCCGTCCCGTCCGGTCCGGGGTCTGCTGCTCACCCCCGAGGACAAGGAGGCCCCCGCCCGCATCTCCCGACTGCGCCGACTCGGGCTGGGGGAGCGGCCCGAACCCGCCCTGGACGCCTTCGCGGACCATCTCGCGCAGCTCACGGGGGCGCCGTACGCCATGGTCAACTTCATCGGCGAGCGCCACCAGTTCTTCGCCGGCCTGCGCGCTCCGCTGACCGCGCCGGTGGTCCGGGAGGACGGCAGCAGGCCCGAGGTGGGCCGTGTCCTGCCGCGCGACCATGGCTTCTGCCCCCATGTGGTGGTCCGCCGCAAGGCCCTGGTGCTGGAGGACGTCCGCGACTATCCCCGCTTCGCCGGCAATCCGGTCGTGGACGAGTACGGCATCCGCTCCTACCTCGGCGCCCCGGTCATCGACAGCTATGGCATGGCGCTCGGCACCGTGTGCGCCGCCGACGTCGCGCCCCGGGCCTGGGGGCGGTCGGGACTGGACACCATCAAGGCGCTGGCCGCCGAACTCGCCGTACGCATCGAACGGTCCGCGGACGACGGGCTGCCGATCTGAGGCGTCCCAGGGACGGGACGCGGCGCGCATCCGGGAGGCGTGAAGGAAAGCTGAGGCGGTGATTAAGAAAAGCTCGATGGACCCCGGCCCGCGCATACGGCAGATTGCAGGGTGATTCCACCCCTCTGACCCGCTGCGGGCTTCTTCGGCATGCCCGTGGCCGGGACCTCACCCCCAGGGAGCCGTACCGATGAAGGCGCTGGTCAAGGAGAAGGCCGAGCCAGGGCTCTGGCTCACGGACGTGCCCGAGCCCGTCATCGGCCCCGGTGATGTGCTGATCAAGGTCATGCGGACCGGTATCTGCGGCACCGACCTGCACATCCGGGCCTGGGACGGCTGGGCTCAGCAGGCCATCCGCACGCCGCTCGTGGTCGGGCACGAGTTCGTCGGGCAGGTCGTGGAGATCGGCCGGGACGTCGCCGACATCAGGGTCGGTGACCGGGTCAGCGGCGAGGGCCACCTGGTATGCGGCAAGTGCCGCAACTGTCTGGCCGGCCGCCGGCACCTGTGCCGGGCCACGGTCGGCCTCGGCGTCGGCCGGGACGGCGCGTTCGCCGAGTACGTCGCGCTGCCCGCCTCCAACGTGTGGGTGCACCGCATCCCCCTCGACCTCGACGTGGCCGCGATCTTCGACCCGTTCGGCAACGCCGTGCACACCGCGCTGTCCTTCCCGCTGGTCGGCGAGGACGTCCTGATCACCGGCGCGGGCCCGATCGGTCTGATGGCCGCCGCGGTGGCCCGGCACGCCGGCGCCCGCAACGTCGTCATCACCGACGTCAGCGAGGAACGCCTGGACCTCGCCCGCAAGATCGGCGTGAGCCTCGCCCTGAACGTCTCCCGGACCTCCATCGCCGACGGCCAGCGGGAGCTGGGCCTGCGCGAGGGCTTCGACATCGGCCTGGAGATGTCCGGCCGAGGCGAGGCCATGCAGGACATGATCGCCAACATGACGCACGGCGGCCGGATCGCCATGCTCGGCCTGCCGTCCCAGGAGTTCCCGGTGGACTGGGCCCGGATCGTCACCTCGATGATCACCATCAAGGGCATCTACGGCCGCGAGATGTTCGAGACCTGGTACGCGATGTCGGTCCTGCTGGAGGCCGGCCTCGACCTCGCCCCCGTGATCACCGGCCGGTACGACTACCGCGACTTCGAGGCGGCCTTCGCCGACGCGGCGAGCGGCACCGGCGGCAAGGTCATCCTCGACTGGACTGCGTAACTCTCGTACAGCCTTAGGAGCTTCCTCATGTTCACCTCTGTCCGCGACGACCTGCGCGCCACCCTCGACGAGATCCGCGCCGCCGGCCTGCACAAGCCCGAGCGGGTCATCGACACCCCGCAGTCCGCGACCGTCAACGTCAGCGCCGGCGGCCGACCCGGCGAGGTCCTCAACTTCTGCGCGAACAACTACCTCGGCCTCGCCGACCACCCCGAGGTGATCGCGGCCGCCCACGAGGCGCTGGACCGATGGGGCTACGGCATGGCCTCCGTGCGCTTCATCTGCGGCACCCAGGAGGTGCACAAGGAGCTGGAGGCGCGGCTGTCCGCGTTCCTCGGCCAGGAGGACACGATCCTCTACTCCTCCTGCTTCGACGCCAACGGCGGTGTCTTCGAGACCCTGCTCGGCGAGGAGGACGCGGTGATCTCCGACGCCCTCAACCACGCCTCCATCATCGACGGCATCCGCCTGTCCAAGGCCCGCCGCTTCCGCTACGCCAACCGCGACCTCGCGGACCTGGAGGCCAAGCTCAAGGAGGCGACCGAGGGCGGCGCGCGGCGCAAGCTCGTCGTCACCGACGGCGTCTTCTCGATGGACGGCTACGTCGCCCCGCTCGGCGAGATCTGCGACATCGCCGACCGCTACGACGCGATGGTCATGGTCGACGACTCGCACGCCGTCGGCTTCGTCGGCCCGAGCGGCCGCGGCACCCCCGAGCTGCACGGCGTCATGGACCGCGTCGACATCATCACCGGCACCCTCGGCAAGGCGCTCGGCGGCGCCTCCGGCGGCTATGTCGCCGCCCGCGCCGAGATCGTCGCCCTGCTGCGCCAGCGCTCCCGCCCGTACCTGTTCTCCAACACCCTGGCCCCGGTGATCGCCGCCGCCTCCCTGAAGGTCCTCGACCTGCTGGAGTCGGCCGACGACCTGCGCGTGCGGCTCACCGAGAACACCGTGCTGTTCCGCAGCCGGATGACCGAGGAGGGCTTCGACATCCTCCCCGGCGACCACGCCATCGCGCCCGTCATGATCGGCGACGCGGCCAAGGCGGCCCGCATGGCGGAGCTGCTGCTGGAGCGGGGCGTGTACGTGATCGGCTTCTCCTACCCGGTCGTCCCGCAGGGCCAGGCCCGCATCCGCGTCCAGCTGTCCGCCGCGCACTCGACCGAGGACGTCAACCGTGCCGTGGACGCGTTCGTGGCGGCCCGCGCGGAGCTGGAGGCCTGATCGGTACGGCGGGAACGGGAGACACGGTCTGCGCGGCCCGATCGGGTGTCCTGATCGGCGCGGACACCTTGAGATAATTGATCCATGATCGAAGCGCGGCGGCTCCACATCCTCCGTGCGGTGGCCGACCACCGCACGGTCACGGCGGCGGCAGCCGCGCTCTATCTCACCCCCTCCGCCGTCTCCCAGCAGCTGGCGGCCCTGGAGCAGGAGACCGGCCACCGCCTGGTCGAGCGCAGCGCCAAGGGCGTCCGGCTCACCCCGGCCGGCGAGATCCTGCTCAACCACACCAACGCGGTGCTCGCGCAGCTGGAGCGGGCCGAGGCGGAGCTCGCGGCCTACGGTTCGGGGGAGGCCGGGACGGTCACCGTGGCCGCCTTCGCGACGGGCATCGCGCAGGTGGTGGCGCCCGCCGTGGCCCGCCTCTCGGCCTCGGCGCCCGGCATACGCATCCACGTCCAGGACGCCGAAGGCGATGCCAGCCTGCCCATGGTGCTCGACCGGCAGGTGGACGTCGCGGTCGCCGTCGAGTACCGCGGCGCCCCGCCCGCCGACGACCCCCGGCTCACCCACGTCCCCTTGTACGCCGAGCCGTTCGACGCGGTCGTCCCGGTCTGCCACCGCCTCGCCGACGTCCCCGAGGTGCCGCTCGCCGAGCTGGCCAAGGACGTGTGGATCGGCCCGTACCCCGGGAACCCCTGCCACGACGTGGTCGTCCTCGCCTGCGAGAGCGCCGGGTTCCAGCCCCGCCTCGAGCACTCCTCCGACGACTTCCGCGCCGTCGTCGCCCTGGCCTCGGCCGACGCGGGCGTGGCCCTCGTACCGCGCTCGGCGCTGCGCGGCATGGACCTCACCGGCGTGGTCGTCCGCCCCGTCGACGGCGTGGCCCCGACCCGCAGGGTCTTCGCGGCCGTACGGCGCGGAGCCGAGGGCCACCCGCTGATCCGCCAGGTGCTCGAGGCCCTGGTGGAGGCGGCGGCTCAGGCGTGAGTCTTCCGTAACAAGCCCGTCTCATATCCGGGATAGCGTGCCGGATATGAGAATCGAAGGTCCTGACCCCGTCGACACCCGGATCGGCGCCCGGCTGGCCGCGCTGCGGGCCGAGCACGGCTGGTCCCTGGGCGAGCTGGCTGAGCGCAGCGGAGTGAGCAGGTCGACCCTGTCCCGGGCCGAGCGCGCCGAGATCAGCGCCACGGCGGCCCTCCTCAACCGCCTCTGCCATGTCTACGGACGCACCATGTCCCAGCTGCTCAGCGAGGTCGAGGCCGAGCCCGCCCCGCTGGTACGGGCCGCCGAGCAGCAGGTCTGGCAGGACCGCGCCTCC
The DNA here is from genome assembly GCF_055570785.1 of Streptomyces sp. NPDC031100. Taxonomy (NCBI): domain Bacteria; kingdom Bacillati; phylum Actinomycetota; class Actinomycetes; order Kitasatosporales; family Streptomycetaceae; genus Streptomyces; species Streptomyces sp. NPDC031100. Next base: position 304,415 of record NZ_JBVIGN010000003.1, on the reverse strand, counting down.
GGGTTCGTCCGCCGGTCCGTGTCCCCGCCGCACGCCGGTCTGCGCGGCGAACTGGTCGAGGGCCGGCTCGCCCCGGGCGCCGACATCGCGTACGACCGCCCGCCCGTGCCCGGCCTGGAGCAGCATCTGTGGGTCCTCGACGGCGCGCTGGAGGTGACCGTCGGCGACACGGACCACCGCCTCGACCCCGGCGACTGCCTGCGGATGCGCGTCTTCGGACCGACGAGGTTCCGCTGCACCGGACCCGGGGAGGCACGCTATGTGCTGGCGGTGGTGCGGCCGTGAGGGTGCTGCGCTGGAACGACGCTCACATACGGGACGGCAGCGCCGAGTTGGCCGGCCTGCTGGCCGACACCGTGGCCGGGGGCGCCTCGGTCGGCTTCCTCGCCCCGCTCGGGGAGGCCGAGGCCGCCGTCTGGTGGCGGGAGCGGGCCGACGCCGTTGCCGCCGGACGGCTGGCGGTGTGGGTGGCCGTGGACGGCACCGGCCGGGTGGCGGGCACGGTGAGCCTGGCCCTGCCCGACAAGCCGAACAGCCGCCACCGCGCCGAACTCGTGAAGCTGATGGTGCACCGCTCCACGCGCGGACAGGGCCTCGGCCGCAGACTCCTGACCACCGCCGAGCACGCGGCCGCCGCCACCGGCATCACCCTCCTCCACCTGGACACCGAGACCGGCAGCCCCGCCGAGCACCTCTACCGCTCGGCCGGCTGGACCCCGGCCGGCACCATCCCCGACTACGCGGCCGACCCGTCCGGCACACTGCGCCCGACGACCCTCTACTACAAGCGGGTGGGCTCACCGACCGGATGACCCTCGACCAGGAGGAACCGTCGACCGGGTGACTGTCAGTGGCAGGGGCTACGGTGCGTGGCATGCCCGATGCTGAAGACGTACGCCGAATCGCCCTGTCCCTGCCGGACACCACGGAGAAGATCGCCTGGAGCATGCCCACGTTCCGGGTGGCCGGGAAGATGTTCGCCACGCTCCCGGAGGACGAGACGTCCATCGCCGTGCGCTGTCCCAAGGAGGAGCGCGACGAACTGGTCATGGCCGAGCCGAAGAAGTTCTGGATCGCCGACCACGAGGCCCAGTTCGCCTGGGTGAGAGCGAGACTCGCCGCCCTGGAGGACGAGGACGAGCTGCGCGACATCCTCGCCGACTCCTGGCGCCAGGCCGCCCCGCCCCGACTCCTGGATGCCTACCCCGAGTTGGGCATGCCCGGCGGCCGCTGAAAATCCATCGGCGGGTGCCGGGGCGGCGTGGCATGATCCCGCGCGGCGGGGACGCCCCGGGGGCAGGGAGGGGAGCACACGAGTGACCGGTACGGACGCACGGCGAGACCTCACCGACCGGGCCAGGCGGAAGACCGGCACCGATCCCGCGACCCCGGCTGTCTGGTCGAGGGACTTCGCCCTGTTCTTCGTCGCCCGGGCCGTCGCCCGCCTCGGCGACACCATGCTGCCCGTGGCCCTCGCCGCCGGTCTGCTGGAGCACGGGTACGGAGCGGGCGCGGTCGGCCTCGCCATGGCCTCCTCGGCCGCCTCCTTCGCCGGGCTCGTCGTCTTCGGCGGGGTGATCGCGGACCGGTTCAGCACCCGCAGGCTGATGATCGGCGCCGACCTGGTCCGGCTCGTCACCCAGTCCCTCGCCGCCGGCCTGTTCTTCGCCGGGCACGTGGTCCTGTGGCAGATCTGCGCGATCGGCGTCGTGGGCGGTATGGCCGGAGCCGTCTTCCAGCCGGGCGTGGCCAGTACGGTGCCCCGGCTCGCCACCGACATCCAGGGCGCCAACGGAGCCATCCGCATCGCCGAGTCGGCCGCGCAGCTCGCGGGCCCGGCCGTCGCCGGCCTCCTGGTCGGCTTCGCCTCGCCCGGCGGTGTGTTCGCCGCGCACGCCGCCACCTACGCCGTCAGCGCGCTGTGCCTGCTGCTGCTCCGGCTGCCCCCGCTCCCTGCGGGCACCCGCACCACCGGTCCCGCCCTGCGCGCCTTCCGTGCCGATCTGGACGAGGGCTGGCGGGAGTTCCGGTCGCGGACCTGGCTGTGGGGCGTGATCGCGGTGTGGTGCGTGTACATGATCGCCGTATGGGGACCGACGGTCCCGCTGGTGGCCACCGAGGTCGTCCAGCAGCACGGCCCCCGCGCCTACGGCCTGGTCAACTCGGCCCTCGGCGCCGGCACCGTGATCGGCGGCCTGCTCGCCCTCAGACTGCGCCCCGCCGCATGCTGCGGGCCGGCGCGTTCGCCCTGTTCGCCTTCTTCGGCTTCCCGGCGGCCGTCGGCGCCGGACTCGGCGTGCCCGCCATGGCCATCGGGGCGGCGGTGGCGGGGGCCGGGATGTCGTTCTGGGGCGTGATGTGGGCGACCAGCGTGCAGACCCAGGTGCCGGCCGACGTCCTCAACCGCATCCACGCCTACGACGTGGCCGGCTCCCTCGCGATGATGCCCGTGGGCCAGGCCCTCGCGGGCCCGGCGGCCGGAGCCTTGGGCGCCGATCACGTCCTCCTGGTGTCGGCCGCGACCAGCCTGGTCGTGGCGGCGGCCCTGCTCTCGGTCCCCGCGATACGGGGGCTGGTGCGAGCCGACGGGCAGGCGCTCACGCACTGAGCAGGGGATCGGTCGCGCCCGGCCTGAGCCGCTCCACGGTCAGGCCCGTACGGCCGCCCGTCCCGCGCCCGCGAAGGCGCCGATCCGCTCCCGCAGGCTCCGTGTGTCGAGCCCGTGCGCGGCCATGTGCTGTTCGATCGTCCCGTACCGCCGCAGCTCGCGTCGGCCGACGCCGAGGGCCAGCACCCGGTGTGGCACATCGGCCAGCGCCTCGCTCACGGCGGCCGTGGACGTGCCGGCGAGGTACGGCTCCACGAGCACGACGTCCGTGTCCGCCGCCTCCGTGGCCCGGCGCAGCCCGGCCGCGTCGAAGGGCCGTACCGTCGTCGCGTACAGCACGGTCACGTCCAGGTCCTGCGTGGCGTCGAGCACCGAGTCCAGCATCGGCCCGACCGCGAGGACCACACCGGAGCGCCCCTCCCGGACCGTGCGGACATGCTCCCCGTCGACAGCGAGCCCCTGCCGGTTGGCCTGCACGCTGAGCCGGACGTACACCTTGTCGTCGCCCGCGGCGACCGCGCGCCGCAGCAGCGTCTCGGCCTCGTCGGGATGCCCGGGGACATGGACGGTCCAGCCGTCGGCCGCGCTCACCAGCACCGCCCCCGTGCCCTGGTGCCCGAGGTCCAGTTTGATCTGTTCGAAGGGCCGCTCCACGAGGAAGCCGGCGAAGGTGTGCACGACCGGCCGGAGCCCCGTGAGCGCCAGCCCGGCGGCCGCCCCGACGAGCAGCTGCTCGCGGATGCCGACGTTGATCACCTGGTCCGGATGCCGGCGCAGGGCCTCGGCGAAGCCGTCCTTGCCGATCTCGGCGAGGACGACCGCGACCCGCGGGTCCTCGTCCAGCAGCCGGGAGACGACGGGGGCGAAAGGTCACGCATGGTGTCCATGGGGTCAGGTCCCTCTCAAGGGTGAAACAGGTCCCTCTCAAGGGTGAAATAGGGGTTCAGGCGTTCTTCGGCTCGACGCGGGCGACGACCACATGCGGGCGCCCCGGATGCGGGGCGGTGAACGCGGCGTACAGGCCCGCGTGGTCCCGGCCGTCGACGGTCACCGCGGACCAGCCCGCCGCCTCGAAGCGGGCCGCGATCCCGCCGGGCCGGGCGTGGCTCGGCCGGCTCGTCCAGCCTCTGGGCGCGCAGCCCCAGTGCGGTACCGACCGCGATCGGCAGCCCGTGGCCGAGCGACCCGCTGCCGATCTCGGCCCCCGGCACCAGCACCCGGTCGGGCCGCTGCGATCTTCATGTTGAAGATCGTGCAACCTCAACCAACCTTGAGGTCGACCGGAAATGGGTGCGCGACCACCGACCCGAGTGCGGTATTGTTTCCCTGCGCGTTTCGACCGGGGAAACCCCAGGTCAAACGGCACCGGGACGTGGCGCAGCTTGGTAGCGCACTTGACTGGGGGTCAAGGGGTCGCAGGTTCAAATCCTGTCGTCCCGACCAGCGTGAATGCCGGTCGGAGGCCGTCTTCTCAGGGATGAGGAGACGGCTTTTGTCGTGTCTGCGGGTCTTCCGTCGCCTTTCCGGGCGCCTCCTCGGCGGCGCGCAGCGCGCGGTGGTCGCCGGTGGCGACCCTGGCCACCATTCCGGCGATCTGGGTGCAGGCTCGCGCGATCTCCCGCTGGGTCTGGTTCCGCTCGCTCACGACTGCTGCGAGGAGTAGCGCGGTCAACGCGGCGGAACCGTTGAACGCCTGCAGGGTGATCATGTTGGTGAGCAGGTCGTGACCGGCGAACGGGCCTGATCTCCGGGCGGCGGCGATGATCGCGAAGGTCGACACGGCCAGCGCGCAGGGCGCGGCCCCGGCCAGCTGGAAGCGGAAGGCCGCCCAGATCAGCAGCGGGAAGCCGAGGAACAGCAGCGGTGCGTGAGCGGTCTCGAGGAAGCCGACGACGACGGTGGCCACCACCAGCAGCAGCGCCTCCGCCCACCAGGACAGCGGCGCGTGCCGCGGCAGGCGGGCCGAGCGCAGGACGAGCAGAAACGGCGTGACCACCAGCACGCCCATCGCGTCGCCCGTCCACCAGACCGACCACGTCGGCCAGAAGTCGCCGGTGCCCAGAACACCGGAGAGGGCCAGGGTCCCGCTGCCTGTCGTGGCGCTGATCAGCATCCCGGTGAACGCTCCGAGAAAGATCAGTGTGAGGGCGTCCCGCAGCCGGTCCAGCTCCTTGTGGAATCCCGTACGGCGGAGCAGGCCGTAGGAGCACAGGGGCGCGAGGGTGTTGCCCGTCGTGATCGCGAGCACGGCCAGGAGCGTCGGTCCCGGCGAGACGTTGACCAGGAACGCGCCGAGGGCGATCCCGGGCCAGACGCGCGGGCCGAGGAGGAGCAGGCTCGCCACCGCGATACCGCTCGGCGGCCACAGCGGGGTGACCTGGCCGCGCACCAGCTGCTGGAGCAGTCCCACCTCGGCCGAGCCGAAATAGAGCGCGGCGACGACAGCTGCCTCCAGCGCGGTCAACCCGCCGCGTCGGAGCCGTTCATGCCGCACGACAGCCATCGGGCGACCTCCGTGTCGACATCGCCCCGAAGCCCATCATCCGTCGGATTCCCCGGATCCTCCACGGCACCGCTCGGCCGGGGTCACGCGTGCGGGGTGCGCAGCGCGACGATGGCCATGTCGTCGTGGCCGTCGCTGGGGTGGTGATCGGCCAGTGCCTGGACCAGCTCGGGCAGCGGCAGGGCGGCGTGCACCGCGGCCAGCTCGGCCAGCTTGTCCAGGGTCTCGTCGATGGAGTAGTCGGGATGTTCGACCAGGCCGTCGGTGAAGAAGACCACGGTGGTGTCCGGGGTCAGGAGCCGGGAGTGGTCGGGGCGGGGCTGCGAGGTGTCGACGCCGAGCGGCAGTCCGGGCTCGGCGAACAGGTACTCCACCCGGCGCTCCTGGGTGATCAGCAGCGGCGGGACATGGCCCGCGGTGCTCCAGCGGAGCCGCCAGCCGGACACCTCCGGTTCGATGCGGGCCAGGGTGGTGGTCGTGACGGGATTGTTCGTGATGGTCTCCAGGGCGCGGTCGAGCTGGGCGAGGACCGCGCCCGGCGGACGGCTCTGGTCGAACAGCAGCGCCCGCAGCATGTTCCGGGTGGAGGCCATGGCGGCAGCGGCCCGCAGATCGTGACCGACCACGTCACCGATCACGACCGCCACGACATGGTCGGGCAGCAGGATGGCGTCGTACCAGTCCCCGCCCAGCTGGCTGGGCTCGGCGGCCGGCCGGTAGACGGCGGCGGCGGTGAAGGGCCGCAGGTCGGGCAGCGTGGGCAGCAGGAGCCGCTGGAACTGCTCGGCTCCGACCCGCACCCGCTCGAACAGGCGGACGTTCTCGATGGCGATGCCCGCGGCGCTGGCCAGGGCGACGACGACGTTCTCGTCGTGGACGTCGAAGGGCTGTCCGTCGTAACGCTCGGAGAGGTAGAGGTCACCGTAGATCTCGCCGCGCACGCTGATGGCGACACCGAGCAGGGTGCGCAGGCGCGGGTGGCCGGGCGGGAACCCGGTGGAGGACGGATGGGCCGCGATGTCGTCGATCCGCAGGGGTTCGGGATGGTGGATCAGCTGGCCGAGGACACCCAGCCCGCGGGGCAGTTCGGTCTCGGCCAGGTCGGCGCGCTCCTGCTCGGACAGTCCCGCCGCGATGAACTGCTCCAGGCGCTCGCCGGACTCGGCGAGCACGCCCAGTGCCCCGTAGCGGGCGCCGACCAGGTCCATGGCGGTGGTCACGATACGGTGCAGCACCGCGGGGAGCTCCACCTCACGGCTGATGGCCACCACCGCGTCCAGCAGGCCCTGGAGCCGGTCCATGGCGGAGAGCAGGTCGCGCAGCTGCTCGTCGATCCGGCCCAGTTCGGAACGCAGGCGCACGTGCAGTTCGGGAAGGTGCGGCTCCCTCGCCCGTCCCTGTCCCCGTCCCCGTCCCCGTCTCTTCCCCCCGCTCCCTTCCTTCTCCCCTTCCGTCACGAGCGCCTGCCAGAGCGGTGCATTCCGGACTCCTGCCGTGATCTCGTGCCTTCGAGACCACAGCGTGGCACGGTGGACCGACCAGGACAAACGGCCATTGCTCCACCAGCGGCACGCCATGCCCGGATGGTGGCGGTGGGGCCGCCGGTGGCGGGTCGACCCGTCGGCGTCAGCCCGCCGCCGACATCCGGGCGTAGCGCGCCTGCATGATCTTCGGGTACCGAGCGGTGAACACGGCCGGTGCCACGAAGCCCAGCACCTGGATCGTGATCTTGAGGCCCGTGCCCGCGCCGGCCAGGCCGCAGGCGGTCAGGGCGATCGCGGTGAGGGTGAAGGCCGCCGCCCAGGCCGCTGTGATGACGACGTTGATGCGCAGGAACTGCGGCGTGTGCCAGAACTTCTCCGGGGTCGTCCGGCGGGCGATGCCGAGGGTGAAGGGCCGGCGCAGGACGAGGGTGGCCCAGGAGGTCACGGCCAGCCAGGCGAAGGACAGCGCCCCGCCGTAGTGGGAGACGGAGGAGTGCGGGGCGGCGAACGCCACCGCGGTCAGCGCGATGAAGAAGACGGCCGTGCTGCACTCCAGGATCAGCGCGTCGAGGGCCATGCCCGCCTTGAGGTTCACCGCTATCAGGGCCAGGCCCGTGACCAGGCCGGCCAGGGCGCTCCACTGCCAGCCGAGCGGCGAGAGACAGGCGTAGACGATCCAGGGGGCGAAGCCGCGCAGGTAGTGCATTGCAGACCCCTCCGAGGGGTGAGGACCGGACCTTGGTCGGGGATCCGGTGCGATATTCCACTACTGACATGTCGAAGTTAAGATGTCGGGTACGACATGTCAATGGTGGAGTTACGGTGGAGGGTATGAGCCTTCGTCACGCACTCCTCGGCCTGCTGGTCGACCGGCCCGCCAGCGGCTACGACCTCATGAAGCTCTTCGACACGTCGCTGGCCCATGTCTGGCCTGCCACACAGAGTCAGATGTACGGGGAACTCAACCGGCTCGCGGAGGCCGGACTCGTCGAAGTCTCGGCCGAGGGTCCGCGCCGGCGCAAGGAGTACACGGTCACTGCACAGGGACGTAAGGAGCTGGACAGCTGGCTGACGGCGCCGACGCAACAATCGCCGCGCCGCAGCGAGTTGCTGCTGAAGGTGTTCTTCCTGAACCTGGCCACACCGGAGCAGGCCCGCGCGATCCTCGCCCAGCGGGAGGAGCGGGCCACAGCCGACCACGAGCGGCTCACGGCGCTGCGGACCGCACTGGAGAGCGAGGAGGGCCCGCTGACCGTCAACGGACTCATCGCCCTGGAGTACGGCCTGCGCTGGGCCGAGATGGAGCGGGACTGGGCCCGCTGGGCCATCGGCCGGCTGGAGGGCTGACGTCAGCCGCCCCTGCCCCCCTTGCCGCCGGCCAGGCCCTGGGGCACGCGCGTCAGGACACGACGCCGACGTGGGCGAGGGCCTGCTTCAGCAGCACCCCGTGCCCGCCCGGCATCTCGCTCTGCACGGCCTCCGAGACGGCCTCCTGCGGGGTGAACCAGACCAGGTCCAGCGCGTCCTGCCGGGGCCGGCAGTCGCCGGTCACCGGGACGACGTAGGCGAGGGAGACCGCGTGCTGGCGCGGGTCGTGGTACGGCGTGATGCCGGCCGTCGGGAAGTACTCCGCGACGGTGAACGGCTGCAGCGAGGCAGGCACCCGGGGCAGCGCGACCGGGCCGAGGTCCTTCTCCAGATGGCGCAGCAGGGCGTCACGGACCCGCTCGTGGTGCAGGACGCGCCCGGAGACCAGGGTCCGGCTGACCGTTCCGTCCGGGCCGATGCGCAGCAGCAGTCCGATGCTCGTGACTTCGCCGCTGTCGTCCACGCGCACGGGCACGGCCTCGACGTACAGGATCGGCATCCGGGCCCTGGCCAGTTCCAGCTCGTCCGTGGTCAGCCAGCCTGGCGTGGTTTCGGTCATGTCAGACATTGCTTGATCATACTTTCCGAGTGGGGCGCCCGCTCAGTGGCGGGACGGATCGTTTCCGGGCAGTCCGTACAGTCGGCGGGCGTTGTCGCGGCCCGTCCAGGCCGCGATGCGCAGGGCGTCGGGCAGGCTCAACTCGTCGGCGTCCACCCGGGCTTCCAGCATGTCGGCCAACCCCTTTCGGAAGGACAGCGCACCCAGGTGGTGGAACTCGGCCACACCATAGGCGTCCGAGCTGTACAGCAGTTTGCGGAACGGGGTGATCTCCAGCGCCTCCTCCAGCACCGCCCGGGAGCGGGCCGGGCCGGTGTAGTGCAGGGCCAGGCCGACATCCAGGTACACCCGCTCGAACACCGTGGCCAGATAGGCGGCCTGGCGCTGGTACGGCCAGCAGTGCAGCAGCAGGACCGGGATCGTGCCGGCCGTCAGGTGCAGCCAGTCGGTGAGCAGGGCGGGGTCGGCGCGGTGCAGCCGTACGTCCGCGTCGCCGAAACCGGTGTGCAGCTGGAGCGGCAGGCCGAGGTCGACGGCCGTCCACAGCAGGTGCCGTACGAGGACCGGGTCGGTCAGGCGTCCGCCGTGCGCGAGCCAGCGCCGGGCCGCCTGAGTCACCTCCGCCTCCGTGGGGCGCTCGGGGGCGAGTTCGAAGCCGGTGCGGTAGGCGGCCACCGACTTCACCGCGACCACGCCGGGCCGTCGTACGGCCTCCTCGGCGGCCGCCCGGAACAGGGCCGCGTACTCGCCCGCCTCCACGCCCCGCGCGGCCACGGCCTCGGCGACCTGCTCCAGCCGTACGACTTCGAAGGCGGCGGCGCCGGCGGCCGCGGCCAGTTCGGCGGGGGAGGTGACGGGGTGCGGGGCGTAACCGGTGTCGACGCAGAAGACCTCGGCTCCCGCGGCGGTCAGGAAGCGGCGGTTGACCTCGCGCCAGCCGAGCGCGGAGCGCCGGGCCAGGTAGTCGGCGGCGGGCGCGTGCCGGGGCAGGTCCAGCAGGGGTGCGCAGTGGCGGCGTACGGCCACGCCGACCGGACTGTCGAAGGTCGACATGCCCGGCCAGGCCTCGCCCTCGGTGATCAGTGACTCGAACTCCCCGGGGCCGAGGTCGGCCGTCACGGCGCCGTGGCAGTGGTGGTCCACCAGGGGCAGTGCGGCGAGGGCCTCGTGCACCGGGCCGGGCGCGGGCATCGTCAGTACGTCCAGCGGTAGGCGGCCGCCACCTGTGCGTCGTCCAGGCCGTCGACGGCCGCCGCCTCCCCGAGCCGTACGGCGGTCACCGCGTCCGCCAGGACCGGGCCCAGCGCGGCCCGCAGCACCTGGTCGGCCCGGAACGCCTCGACGGCCTGCGGCAGCGAGGTCGGCAGGCGCTCCACCCCGAGGGCGGCCGCCTCGTCCGGGCCGTACCGGGCAGGGTCCCCGGTGATCTCCTGAGGCAGTGGCCGGGACGCCGTCATCCCGTCGAGACCGGCGGCGATGACGCAGCCCAGCGCGAGATACGGATTGGCGGCCAGGTCGACCGGCTTGATCTCCAGGTTGGCGTCCTGGTCCCGGTGGCCCGCCGTGCCGGTGACGATCCGCAGCGCGGCCTCGCGGGTCTCCCGGCCCCAGGCGGTGAACACCCCCGCCCACTGGGAGGGCTTGAGCCGCAGATAGCTGGCCGGGCTCGGTGCGGTCACCGCCGTCAGCCCGGGCAGACGGGCGAGGACCCCGGCCACGAACGACTCCGCCTCGGCCGTCATGCCGTACCGGCCCGCGCCGCCGGAGTGCAGGTTCACCCCGTCGCGCCAGCAGGACAGGTGCAGATGGCCGCCGTTGCCCACACCCTCGGGGAGATACGCGGGCGCGAAGGAGACCCGCAGGTGGTGCCGCTGCGCCACCGCCCGGATCGTCTGCCGCACCAGCACGCTGCGGTCGGCCGCCGCCACCGGGTCCAGCGCGCCCACCGAGACCTCGAACTGCCCGGCCGCGTACTCCGGATGGATCTGGTCGACGTCCACGCCCTGTGCCGCGAACGCGGCCAGCAGATCGGCCGTGTAGTCGCTCAGCTCGACCTGCCGGACCGCGCCGTAGGCCGGTCCGGAGGCCGCCGGGACGAACTCCCCGCCGGGTGCCGAGCCGAGCCCGACCGCCCACTCGACCTCGACGGCCGCCTTGAAGGCGAGGCCGTGGCGGTCGGCGGCGTCCGCGACGATCCGGCGCAGAAAGGTCCGGGCGCAGCCGGGGTGCTGCTCGCCCTCCTGCGTGATCCGGTCCACGGGCGCCCACGCCCAGCCGGGCTGCCCGGCCAGCGGGACGAGGTGGTCGAGGTCGGGGTAGAGCCTGAGGTCGCCGTCGGGGGAGCCGAGGACGTCGGTGGTGACGCTGGAGTCGTCGGCGAGGAACGTGTCGAACACCGGCGACATGCCGACACCCCACGCCACGGCCGCCTCCAGCCGTGCCGTCGGGACCGTCTTGACCCGGCCGATGCCCGCCGTGTCCACATAGGCCAGGACGATCCCGTGCACGCCCTGCGCGGCCAGCTCGGCGGTGAGCCCGGCGACCCGCCTCAGATCACCGGGGCGCCCGCCGGGCACCGGGTCGGCAAGGGTGGTCATGGGTCCTCCTCGACGGGCTCGGCCCCGCGGGGCCGGGGTCAGGGTTTCACGGCCACCGCGCCGTACTGCGGTACCACGGCGGCATCCGGCTCGGCGCGCCACTGCGAGCACGGCACCAGACCCGGCTCGACTGGCTCCAGACCGTCGAGGAACGAGGCGATCTCGGCGCGGCTGCGGGCCGTGATCGGCGGGGTGGCGTTGGCGTTCCAGAACTCCATGGCGGCGAAGTTGCCCTCGCCGCCCACCTCGGCGTCGAAGGTCGGGTGGGTGAGCGCCAGGTAGCTGCCGGAGGGGACCGCCGCCATGATCCGCCGCACGATGTCCCGGGCCTCGTCGGTGTCCATCACGAAGTTGAGGATGCCCAGCATCATGACCGCGACCGGCCGGTCCAGGTCGAGCGTCTCGGCGGCCCGCTGGACGATGACGTCCGGCTCGTGCACGTCGGCGTCGATGTAGTCGGTGACACCCTCGGGGGAGCTGGTGAGCAGCGAGCGGGCGTGCACGAGCACGATCGGGTCGTTGTCGACGTACACGATCCGCGACTCGGGCGCGATCCGCTGGGCGATCTCGTGGGTGTTGTCCACGGTCGGCAGTCCGGTGCCGATGTCGAGGAACTGCCGTATCCCGCGCTCGGCGGCCAGGAAGCGCACCGCCCGCCCGAGGAAGGCCCGGTCCGCGCGGGCCACCGCCCGGATCACCGGGAACATCCCCGCGACGTGCTCACCGACGCGCTGGTCGACCTCGTAGTTGTCCTTGCCGCCGATCCAGTAGTTCCAGACCCGCGCGTTGTGCGCCACGGAGGTGTTCAGCCTCGCCGAGCCCGTCGTCGGGGAATCGCCCTCGCTCACGTCGCCGCCCTTCTCACGTGGGTGTCCGCCGTCATTGTGCCGCCGCCTTGATCGCGTTGTCCCGGGAAACGCGCACCGTGACGGCTCGGGCACCCTCCGCGGCGCCCCGGTGTATGCAGGCGCATGAGGAACACTGGACGCCTGCCCGTATCCCGTTCCCGGCCGGAAGAAGGACATGCCTGCCACGCCCGCGCCCCTCCTCGACACCCCCACGCCGTCCGCCGGCACCGCCGACATCCGGCTCGTCGTCACCGACATGGACGGCACCCTCCTGGACGACACCAAGCGGATACCCGACGGCCTGTGGCCGATGCTCGCCGAACTGCGTCGCCGCGGGGTGCTGTTCAGCCCGGCGAGCGGCCGCCAGTACGCCACACTGGCCCGGCAGTTCGCCGAGGTCGCCGAGGGCATGGTGTTCATCGCGGAGAACGGGACGTACGTGGTCCGCGACGGCCTGGAGCTGAGCTCCGACCCGCTGGATCGGTCCGTCGCCGCGGACCTCGCCCGGACGGTACGGCGGCTGGTCGCGGACGGCGTCGACGTCGGCGCCGTGGTCTGCGGCAAGCGGTCGGCGTACGTCGAGCGGACCGACGAGGCGTTCCTGGCGGAGGTGCGCAAGTACTACGTCGAGCACCGGATCGTCGAGGACGTCACCGCCGTCGAGGACGACGTGATCAAGGTGGCGCTGTTCGACTTCGGGTCGGCCGAGCACACCACCGCCCCGGCCCTCGGGGCGTTCACCGCCACCCACCACGTCGTCGTCTCCGGCGAGCACTGGGTCGACGTCATGAACCGCACCGCCAACAAGGGCGCCGCCCTGCGCGGGCTGCAGCGCGACCTGGGCATCACACCCGCACAGACCATGGTGTTCGGCGACTACCTCAACGACCTGGAGATGCTGGACGCGGCCGAGTGGTCCTTCGCCATGTCCAACGCCCACCCGGAGGTCCTCCGCCGGGCCCGGCACCTCGCCCCGTCCAACAACGACAACGGCGTGCTGCGGACCGTCGCCGAGGTCCTCGGGATACCGCTGCCGCTGACCTAGGACCGTTCCGCAGTGCCCGTCAACGCGGGCGGCAGGTGCTCCTCCTCATACGCGAAGCGCCTCCAACTCCCCGCCGAGGTGCTCGACTTCGGCCCGGAGGCGGCCGCCGTCCCCGGCGGCGGGTTCGGCGAAGAGGTCGGCGACCGAGCGCCTCGATGCCGTCGACCGCGTCGGCCACGGTCGGGCTGCGGGTGGGGGCGGGCCGCCGGCTTGGCAAAAGGGCCGCCCGCGGGCTTGCCGCCGGGCAGGCCGGGGTTGTGGCGGGGGAAGGCTGCGGACGTGGAAAAGGGGTCGCCCGCGGGCTCGCGGCCCGGCTGGTCGGGGTTGTCGCGGGATCAGGCCGCCGGCTTCCGGCCCACCGCGCCGTACAGGGAGATCGGGCCCTCCGCCGCCGGTGGCTCCTCGGCGCGCCAGTCCGCCACCGATACGACCCCCGGCTCCAGCAGGTCGAGTCCCTTGAAGAACCAGCCCACTTCGGCCTGCGAGCGGGCCACCAGCGTCACCCCGCCCGCCGCATACGCGGCGATCCCCCGCCGTACGTTCTCCGGTTCGAAGTCGGCCGTCATCGTCGACAGCACCAGGCAGCTGCCCGGGGCGAGCGCGTCGACCAGCGTGGTGACCAGGTCGTGGGCGCCGTCCTCGTCGGCGATGAAGTGCAGCAGGGCGATCAGGGACAGGGCGACGGGGCGGTCGAAGTCCAGGACGCGGCCCGCCTGTTCGAGTATGGCGAGCGGATCGCGGGCGTCGGCCTGGATGTACTCGGTCACGCCCTCGGGCGTGCCGCGCAGCAGTGCGTTCGCGTGGGCCAGCACGATCGGGTCGTTGTCCACGTAGACGACACGGGCGTCCGGGGCGACGGACTGGGCGATCTGGTGCAGGTTGGGCTCGGTCGGTATGCCGGTGCCGATGTCCAGGAACTGGCGGATGCCCGTCTCCTCGGCCAGTGCACGGGTGGCGCGGCGCATGAAGGCCCGGTTGGCGAGGGCGGCCCGCGGGGCACCCGCGTCGATCGCCGTGATCTGCCGGCCCAGCTGCTCGTCGACGGGGTAGTTGTCCTTGCCGCCGAGGAACCAGTCGTACACCCTGGCCGGATGCGGCCGCGTGGTGTCGATCCCCTGGGCTGCCGGCTCGGTCCCCGTCACGTGCTGCTCCTCCGCTCGACGCGCCCCTCGACGTCCGGGGCGTGCGCGCAGTCTGACATGATCACGGGACGCTGCGCAGGCAGTCCGCGGTCACCTGATGCCTGATCAGCGGGAAGTGCTGCGTCCAGGAATTGGATCAACTCGGCGAAGACGTCAGCCCTGTCCGTCTCGTGGAACACCTCGTGCCGCGCCCCGGCGAAGATCCGCTCGGTCAGCCGGCCGCCGCTGAGCCGCTCCACCCCGACCCGGCTCCCCGGCAGGGGAACCAGCCGGTCGTCGTCCCCGTGCAGCCACAGCAGCGGCAGCGGGCCGACGTCCCCGCCCTCGGCGACGGACTCCAGGGTGCGTACGAACGCCTGGAGCGTCGGCCGCTTCATCGGGCCGTGCCAGACCAGCCGGTCGGCGGCGTAGGAGGCGCCCACGGCCGGGTCGCGGGAGAGCGCGGCCGGGTTGATCGGCGTGTCCGGGATCTCGTCCAGGGCGAGCAGCCGCCCGGGCAGCTCCCAGACGCCGATCACCGGCCCGGACAGGATCAGCGCGCTCAGCTCGGTGCCGTACCGCTGGGCGTACCGGGCCGCGATCAGACCGCCCATGGAGTGCCCGACCATGACGAGCGGCAGGCCCGGATGTGCGGCGCGGGCGAGATCCGCCACGGCGTGCACATCCGTGACGACGTCCTCGAAGTCCTCGATCACCACTCGCTCGCCGGCCGACTTTCCGTGTCCGACGTGATCCGGCCCGTACACGGCCGCTCCGTGCCCGACGAGGACGCCCGCCAGTTCGTCGTACCGGCCCGCATGCTCGCCGTACCCGTGCACCACCAGCGCCAGCCAGCGCGGCTGCGGGTGCGGCCACTCCCGTACGACGATGCCGTCGAGGACGTGCTCGCGGACGTGGGGCATGTCTCCTCCGGTTGCCTCGGTGAAGGTTCCGGGAGATCTTCCCAGCGAGCGGGTCGGAGGTCTATAGTCAAAAACTAGCAGTGCTAATTAAGTGGCTCTGCCACCCATAGTCCGTGCTGATCCACAGCGTCGTCGGTCAGGAGTCCCAGCCGTGCGTCCCGTCCACTTCGCGGCCGCCCGCCGCACCCCCATCGGCAAGCTCCGCGGAGCCCTGTCCTCCGTACGGCCCGACGACCTCGCGGCGACGGTGATCCGCCACCTGGTGGCCGACGTGCCCGCGCTCGACCCCGCCCGCGTCGACGACGTCTACTGGGGCGCCGCCAACCAGGCCGGCGAGGACAACCGCAACGTCGCCCGCATGGCCGCACTGCTGGCCGGCCTGCCCCAGTCCGTGCCCGGCGCCACCGTCAACCGGCTCTGCGCCTCCGGCCTCGAAGCGGTCACCACGGCGGCGCGTACCATCGCAGCGGGCGAGGCCGACATCGTGATCGCGGGCGGCTCCGAGTCGATGAGCCGCGCCCCCTTCGTGCTGCCCCGCCCCGACGAGGCCCTGCCGCACCGCATCGAGACCCACGACACCCGTCTCGGCTGGCGCCTGGTCAACCCGGCCATGAAGGACCTGCACGGCCTGCTGTCCATGGGCGAGACGGCCGAGGAGGTCGCCGAGCGGTACGGCATCTCCCGCGCCCGGCAGGACGAGTTCGCGCTGCGCAGCCACCAACGGGCCGCCGCCGCACGCAAGAACGGCCACTTCGACGACGAACTCCTGCCCGTGGAGCGCCCGGACGGCATCACGGTCGAGCAGGACGAGTGCGTCCGCGAGGACACCTCGCTGGAGAAGCTGTCCCGCCTCAAGCCCGTCTTCCGCGCGGGCGGCACGGTCACGGCGGGCAACGCCTCGCCGATGAACGACGGTGCGGCCGGACTCCTGCTCGTCAGCGAGGAGGCCCTGAACGAGCTGGGCCTGGAGTCCCTCGGCCGGTACGTCGCCGGTGCCTCGGCGGGCGTCCACCCCGACGTGATGGGCATCGGCCCGGTCCCCGCCACCCGCAAGGCGCTCGCCCGGGCCGGCTGGGAGATCGGTGACGTGCAGGAGGCCGAGTTCAACGAGGCGTTCGCGGCCCAGGCACTCGCGTGCGTCGACCAACTGGGCATCGACCCGGACCTGGTCAACCCCACCGGCGGCGCGATCGCCCTCGGCCACCCGCTCGGCTGCTCCGGCGCCCGCATCCTGACGACGCTGCTGCACCGGATGCGGCGCACGGGCGCGGAGCGGGGCCTTGCGACCATGTGCGTGGGGGTGGGGCAGGGGAGCGCCGTGCTGGTGGACAGGCACTAGCCGCGCTTCAACACGGGCTCCCCGCAAGGGGATTCGGTAGCACGAGCCGCAGCAAGGAAACGGAGCACCACTCCATGGCAACCCTGTCCGTCGCCGCCATCCTCGCCGAGAACGCCCGGCGCCGCCCCGAGAAGACGGCTCTTGTCGAAGGCGAACTGCGGCTCACCTTCGCGGAGGTGTGGCGGAAGGCTCTGGCCCGGGCGGGCGCGCTCACCGGCCTGGGCGTACGACCGGGCGACCGGGTGGCGCTGATGGCACCCAACACCGCCGAGTTCCCGGTCGCCTACAACGCGATCGCCGCGGCCGGCGGTGTCGTGGTCCCCGTGCACCTGCTGCTGTCGGCCGGGGAGGTCGAGCACGTCCTGCGGGACAGCGGCGCGACCCTGCTGCTCGTGCACCCGGCGCAGGCGGAGACCGGACGGGCCGCCGCCGAAGCCGTCGGCGTCCAAGTCGTCACCCTGGGCGAGGAGTTCGACCGGCTCGCGGCCGACGCCACGCCGCTGCCCGCCTATGTCACCCGCGCCGCCGACGACCCGGCGGTGATCTTCTACACCAGCGGCACGACCGGGGTCCCCAAGGGCGCCGTGCTCAGCCACTTCAACCTGGTGATGAACGCCACCGTCAACGCCTTCGACGCCAACGACGTCCGCGCCGACGACATCGCGCTCGGCGCGCTGCCGCTCTTCCACGCCTTCGGCCAGACCGTGTCGCTCAACTCCACCTGGCGGGCGGGCGCCACGCTCGTCCTGCTGCCCCGCTTCGACGCCGCCCGCGCCATCGAGCTGATGGTGCAGGAGGGCGCCAACACCTTCCACGGTGTGCCGACCATGTTCGTGGCCCTCGCCGCGGCCGCCGCGGATGCCGCCGCCCTGCCCGAGCTGCGCGTGTGCATGTCCGGCGGCGCCTCGCTGCCGGTGGCCGTACTGGAGCGGTTCGAGGCCGCGTTCGGGACGAAGATCTACGAGGGGTACGGGCTGTCGGAGACCTCGCCCACGGCCACCGTCAACCAGCCCGTCTTCGGCACCAGGGCCGGCACCATCGGCCACCCGCTGTGGGGCGTCGACGTGGAGATCGCCCGCGCCGAGCTGGAGGGCCGTGTCGAACTCCTGCCGCCCGGCGAGCTGGGCGAGGTCGTCATCCGCGGTCACAACGTCTTCTCCGGCTACCTCGGCCGTCCCGAGGCCACCGCCGAGGCCGTGGTCGACGGCTGGTTCCGCACCGGGGACCTCGGCACCAAGGACGAGGAGGGCTTCCTCAGGATCGTCGACCGCAAGAAGGACGTCATCATCCGCGGCGGCTACAACGTCTACCCGCGGGAGGTCGAGGAGATCCTGATGCGGCACCCCGAGGTGGCCCAGGTGGCCGTCATCGGCCTGCCCGACGAGCTGCACGGCGAGGAGGTGTGCGCCGTCGTGGTCCCGGCCCGCGACAGCGCCCCCGACGCGGCCGGCCTCATCGACTGGTCCCAGGAGCACCTGGGCCGGCACAAGTACCCGCGGCGCGTGGAGTTCGCGGCCGCGCTGCCGCTCGGGCCGAGCATGAAGGTGCTCAAGCGGGAGCTGCGCGCCCGGTACGCGGGGCGTTGGGACCGGCCTGCCGCACAGTCGTGAGATCCGGCCGGCCGTCCGGTCGTGAGATCCGGCCGGCCGTACGGTCGTGAGGACCAGCCGGCCGTACGGTCGTGAGGACCGCCCTGCGAGACGGTCCTTACGCCGCCGGTTGCGTGCGCATAGCATCGGTCTTCGCATGAACACGATGACTCTCTGGCACATCTCCGGCTGGCAGTTCGCCGCGCTCGCCTTCGCGGCGCTGCTCGTGGGCTTCTCCAAGACCGCCGTGAGCGGGGCCAACACGGTCAGTCTCGCCGTCTTCGCGGCGGTCCTGCCCGCCCGCGCCTCCACCGGCGTCCTGCTGCCGGTCCTGATCGCGGGCGACGTGCTCGCCGTCCTCACCTACCGGCGGCACGCCCACTGGCCCACGCTGTGGCGGCTGTTCCCGGCGGTCGCGGTCGGCGTGGTGGTCGGCACGCTGTTCCTGGTGTGGGCCGACGACGCGATCGTACGGACCTCGATCGGTGCGATCCTGCTGCTGATGGCCGGGGTCACGCTGTGGCGGCGCCGCCGGGCCGAGGCGGGGGACGAACCGGACGCGGTGACCACCCGGGCGGGCCGGATGAAGGCCCGCTCGTACGGCGTCCTGGGCGGGTTCACGACGATGGTCGCGAACGCGGGCGGGCCGGTGATGTCGATGTATCTCCTGTCCGCGGGCTTCCGCAAGCTCGGGTTCCTTGGCACGTCGGCCTTCTTCTTCCTCATCGTGAACGTGTCCAAGGTGCCCTTCAGCGCCGGACTCGGCCTGATCGACGGCCGCTCACTGCATCTTGACGCCGCACTCGCGGTGTTCGTCGTGCCCGGTGCGCTGTTCGGCACGTGGGCTGTGACCAGGATCAACCAGCGGCTGTTCGAGCAGCTGGTGATCGCGGCGACGATCGTGGGCGGTGTGCAGCTGCTACTGCGGTAGCCCGAGCAGCGCCGGGAGGTCCGCGAAGGAGTCCACGACGTGGTCCGGGGTACCGCTCGCCTTCTCGTGCGTCTCCGGCAGGTACTTGCCCGTCTTCACCAGGACACCGGTGATCCCGGCCCGCTGCGCCGCCAGTACGTCCGACTCGATGTCGTCGCCCACCATCAGGGCCCGGTCGGCGCCGACCCCCAGCCGGGCCAGTGCCGCCTCGAAGAACGCGGGTGACGGCTTGCCGGTGACCTCCGCCTCGACCCGCGCGGCCTTCTCCAGCCCGACGAGGAAGGCACCCGTGTCCAACTGCAGACCGGCGTCCGTCCGCCAGTACAGGTTGCGATGCATGGCCACCAGCCGCGCACCCCGCTGCAGATGTCCGAACACCCGGTTCAGCTCCGCGTAGCCGAACTCGGGACCGGCGCCTCCGACGACGACCACATCGGGACTCTCGTCCACCAGCGTGACGCCCGCGAGGTCTTCCCGGACGTCCCCGCTGTTGAGGAGGGCGCAGCGGGCGCCGGGGAAGTGCTCGGCGAGGTGAGCCGCGGTCACCGCGGGCGCGGTGAGCACGTCCTGTGCGGTCACGTCGAAACCGGCAGCGGACAGCGTCTCGGCGATCGACGCACGCGTCCTGGAGGTGGTGTTGGTCACCAGCGCGACCCCAAGTCCGGCCTCCCGGACCGCCCGCAGGGCCTCCACCGTGCCCGGCAGGGGCCGCCAGGACACGGTGAGCACCCCGTCGATGTCGATGAGCACGGCACGCACGGACGCCACGGAAGCCATGCCCGGACCCTAGCGGGTGGGGGCTCCCCGCGGATCCAGGCACATCAGGGCATCCCCTACGCTCACCCTCATGTCCCCGCACGTCCTGATCCTCGGCGGCACGACCGAGGCCCGCGTCCTCGCCGCCGACCTCGCGGCCCGCCCCGGAGTCAGGGTCACCACGTCGCTGGCGGGTCGGGTCACCCGCCCGGGAGCGCTGGCCGGCGAGGTACGGATCGGCGGCTTCGGCGGCGCGGAGGGGCTCGCCGACTGGCTGCGCGCGCACGAGGTGGACGCCGTCGTCGACGCGACGCACCCCTTCGCCGAGTCGATCACGGCGAACGCCGCCCGCGCGGCGGCGGCCACGGGGGTTCCGGCGGTCGTCCTGCGCCGCCCCGGCTGGCGGCCGGGCCCCGAGGACCGCTGGTACGACGCCGAATCCCTGGCCTCGGCCGCCTCGGCCCTGCCCGGCCTGGGCCGCCGGGTCTTCCTCACCACCGGCCGCCTGGGCCTCGCGGCCTTCGCGCACCTGACGCACCTGCACTTCGTCGTGCGGTCCGTGGAACCGCCCGAAGCGCCCCTGCCGCCGCACACCGAGGTGATCCTGGCCCGCGGCCCCTTCACCCTCGCCGAGGAGACCGAGTTGCTGCGCGCCCACCGCATCGACGTGCTGGTGACGAAGGACAGCGGTGGCGAGGCGACGGCCGCGAAGCTGACGGCGGCACGGGAACTCGGGCTGCCCGTGGTCGTCGTACGACGCCCCCCGCTCCCCGACGGCGTGACGCCGGTACCGGACGTGACGACCGCACTGCACCGCCTGGGCTTCGACGGCCCCTGATCACCGAGGCTGCTGCTCACCCTGTCTCTCGGGATCGGCATGCCTGCGCAGCAGATACGTGTCCATGATCCACCCCTTGCGCTCCCGGGCCTCGGCGCGCAGCCGCTCGATGCGCGGGCCCGCCTCGGCGATCGGGCCGGAGACGAGGATCTCGTCCGGTGTGCCTATGTACGCGCCCCAGTAGATGTCGATGTCCTCCTCGGCGTACTGCCGGAAGGTCTGGTGTGCGTCCAGCATCACGACGACGTCGTCCACCCCCTCCGGGAAGCCCTCGGCCAGCCGGCGCCCCGTGGTGATCTGCACCGGCCGCGCCACCCGGTTCAGACCCGTGCGGTGCCGGGCGACCAGCGAGGAGACGCTGCTGATGCCGGGCACCACGTCGTACTCGAACTCCACCGCGCCTCTCTCCAGCACCTCCTCCAGGATCGCCAGCGTGCTGTCGTACAGCGACGGATCCCCCCACACCAGAAACGCCCCGGTGCCGTCCTCGCCCAGCTCCCCGGCGATCAGCCGCTCGTAGATCCCGGCGCGCGCACTGCGCCAGTCCTCCACGGCCGGCGAGTACGACGCCCCGCCCGCCGCGCGGTCCCGCTCCGGGTCCCGGGCCTCCACCACCCGATACCCGCCCTCGGGCCGGTGTGCGTCCAGCATGTCCAGGCGGAGCTGGGTCAGATCGCTCTTCACCTCGCCTTTGTCGAGCAGGAAGAACACGTCCGTGCTCCGCAGCGCCTTGACCGCCTGCAGGGTCAGCTGGTCAGGATCGCCCGCACCGATACCGATGACATGAATCTTTCGCACACCCCGAGTCTGCCGCATGCCACTGACGGTGAGCCCACCGCCTCCGCGTGCCCCGCGCCGACCCGGCTCAGCAACCGAGCCGCGGCGCCTCGGCCCCGGCGTCGACAGGCCCCTCCCCTCCCGCCACCCGCACGGCCAGCGCCCGTGCCCACCCGGTGAGCCCGGCGAGATCCATCCCGTACGGCCGTGCCTCGCCCTTCTCGGCCGCCCACTCCTCGATCGCGCCCGCGCCGCGCCGCAGCAGCCGTGCCCCGCCGGTGGCGTTGCCGCGAGCCGCGTGCGTGAGGCCCACCGCCAGCTGGGCCAGCCCCCGCCACAGCGTCCGCTCGGATTCGGGACCCGACTTCCAGGCGTCCTCGAACACCTCGTGGGCGTGGAAGGGCTTACCCGCGTCGAGCAGCGCCTGCGCCTCGGTCACCGTCTCCTGCGGGGTCCGCACGACCCCCTCCGGCTGCCGGGCGACACCCTGCGCCCCGTACGACAGCGGCCGCCCCAGCCCGTCCCGCGGCCGCGCGCTCCGCGCCCGCCCCGCCACGTCCCGGTCCCGGCCGCCCTGCGACACCCCCGCCACGTCCCGCTCCCGACTGCTCTCCGACCGCCCTGCCGCTGCGCCCGCGTTTCCCATACGACCGATTGTCCCCGCCCTGCCCCGGTCCCTCTTCGGCGCACCCCCGCCCATGGGGTAAAGTTCTGTTCGCGCGATCACGCGGGTCACCGCGAGTGAGCGCATCGGGACGTGGCGCAGCTTGGTAGCGCACTTGACTGGGGGTCAAGGGGTCGCAGGTTCAAATCCTGTCGTCCCGACTTGCGGCAACGTGAGTCGAGGGGCCGTGTCAGAGGGATCTGACACGGCCCCTCGATCGTTTTCGGGGACCGATCGACGGCATGGGGCGTCAACGCCGTGGCCGGATCACGCCTTCCGTCCGCGTCGGCCCGCCATCACGGCGTAGACGATGATCCCCACGAACAGGAACAGCACGCCCTGATACACCGCCGCGTAGCCCGCGCCCGCGACGAGCCAGATGGAGAAGGCGGCCGCCGTCGCGGTGATCACGGAGTCACGGACGAACCGCGCCCGGTCGACCGCCTTGCGTCGGCCGGTGGCCAGGTGGAAGACCTGGGCGGCCGTGGCCAGCAGGTACGGCACGGTCGCCGTGAACGTCGTGACGAGGACCAGGACCTCGAAGACCTTCGCCGAGCCCGACAGGTAGTTGTAGACAGTGAGCAGCGAGGCCAGGGCGACCGTGACACCGACCCCGACGGTCGGCACGCCCCGGCGGCGATGCGCGAAGGCTGCCGGGAACAGGCCGTCCCGTGCGGCGGCGTACGGGGTCTGGGCGCTCAGCAGCGTCCAGCCGTTGAGGCAGCCGGTCATCGACACCAGCGCGGCGAGTGCGACGGCCCAACCACCCCAGGTGCCGCCGAACATGGTGTTCACGGCGTCCGAGAAGGGCGCGGTGGACGTCACCAGACGGTCGTGTGCGACCGTGCCGAAGACGGACAGCGTGCCGAGCAGGTACACGAGCGCGGCACCGGCCGTACCGATCACGGTGGCGCGCCCCACGTTCCGGCGGGCGTTCTTCACCTCGCCCGCGCTGACGGCGGCGGACTCCACACCGAGGTAGGAGAAGAGCAGCAGGGCGGCGGAGGCGGAGACCGCGCCGACGGCGCTGCCGCCGGTGGCGTTGAACGGGCCGAGCTTCTCCGGGTCGAAGAAGAACAGCCCGCCGACCGCGACGAGCAGCAGCGGCACGAACTTCAGCACGGTGGAGACCAGTTGGACCGCGCCTACATATCGGGTGCCGGCGAAGTTGGCGAGCGCGGGCAGCCACTGCAGCGTCAGTGCGGCCAGGCACGCGGTCCAGCGGTGGTCGTTGACCGGGACCAGTACGTCGAGATAGCCGACGGCGGCGACGGCGAGCGCTGCGTTGGACACCCAGGTGGTGATCCAGTACGCCCAGGCGGCGAGGAAGCCGGCGAAGTCGCCGAAGGCCTCCCGGGCGTAGACGTAGGGGCCGCCGGTGCGCGGGTCGCGCTCGGCGAGCCGGCCGAAGACCAGGGCGAGGGCGATGGCGCCGACCGTGAGGACACCGAAGGCGACCAGGCCGACCGTGCCGTAGGGGGCGACGGAGGCCGGGAGCAGGAAGATCCCCCCGCCGATGATGTTGCCCATGACCAGGGCGGTCGCGACGGGCAGTCCGAAGCGGCGGGCGTGCCTGTCGGTGCTGCCGTGGGAGTCCTCGGCGTAAACCTCGGGGGTTGCCGAGGGGGCCGGAGCCGGCTGCTGGGCGGTTCCGGTGACGTGCATGGGTGGGTGTACCTCTCATCGAACTGGAGTTCCCGGGATCGCCGGGCGAGCCCATGGTCAGCGATGCCCTGACCTGCGAACAAATCGCCGCTTCTTGTGTCGTCAGGCCCTGCGTAAGCCGCAAAAAATGCGCCGGCAAGTGCCTTCCGCCGGGATATGTCCAGCGGTGCCGCGAGGGGCAGCCCGGGCATCGGTCCTCCAGCTCGCCGGGGGCCTCCTCGGTGGCCCAGCCGGAGGAGAGGAGCAGCGCGCCCGGCTGGACTTCGCTCACTGACCGCGCGGCTCCCGTACGACCGCCACGTCCCCGGGCGCGACCGTGACCGAGCCGGCCGTCTCCTTGCCGGTGAGGAGGTCCGTGGCACCCGGGGCGACGGGCACCTGCGCGCCCCGCCCGGAGTGGTCGATGAGGAAGACGTAGTCAGCCTCCGGGCCGCGCCTGCGGACCACCTCCACACCGGCCGGGGCGGTCCGCACCGGCTCCACGCCCGCCTCGGTACGGATGCGGTCCAGGAGAGCGGTCAGCGTGGCCGGGTCGGGAAGCGTGGCCAGGTACCAGGCGGCGCCCGTGCCGTACGCGTGCCGGGTGACCGCCGGGATTCCGGTCAGTGGACCGTCCGCGTACGCGGCGAGCGACTCCGCGCCTTCCAGCCGCAGGTGCTCCGACCACAGGGTGCCCGTCGCCCCCTGAGGCACCGCACCGGTCAGAGCGACCTGCTGTCCGGTCAGCAGCGGGAAGGGCTCGTCGGAGCGGACGCCCAGCACGTCCCGGAACGCCCCGGGGTAACCGCCCAGCCGTACATGGCAGTTCTCGTCCACCGCCCCGCTGTGGAAGCCGACGGCGAGGGTGCCGCCGCGCTCGGCGTACGCCGTGAGGTTCGCGGCGCCAGCGTCGTCGACCAGGTACAGGTTCGGGGCCAGGACCAGGCGGTAGGCGGAGAGATCGGCTCCCGGCGGTACGAAGTCCACGCCCACGCCCGCGCGCCACAGCGGCTCGTACCAGGCCCGGACCAGGTCCAGGTAGCGGAGCTCGCCGCTCGGCTGGGAGGGCAGCTCCAGGGCCCAGCGGGCGTTCCAGTCCCAGACGATCGCGACCTCCGCCGTGCCGGTGCTGCCGCGGACCTCGGCCAGGGCCTTCAGGTCGGCGCCCAGGCGCACTACGTCCCGCCAGATCCGGCTGTCGGTGCCCGCGTGCGGCAGCATCGCCGAGTGCCACTGCTCGGCGCCCGCCTTCGCCGCCCGCCACTGGAAGTACGCGATGCCGTCGGCTCCGCGCGCCACATGGGCCAGCGCGTTGCGACGCAACTCACCAGGGTTCTTCGCCCGGTTGACCGGCTGCCAGTTCACGGCGCCGGTGGAGTGCTCCATCAGCAGCCACGGCCCGCCGGCCAGCGAGCGCATCAGATCGCCGCTCAGCGCGATGTCGATCTCCGACTCGGGGTCGGTGGACATCAGGTAGTGGTCGTTGGCAACGATGTCCAGCTCCGGTGCCCAGCGCCAGTAGTCGAGGGCGTCGAAGGTGGCCATCACCATGAAGTTGGTGGTGGCGGGGAGCGAAGGGGCCGCTGCCCGGAGCGCGTCCCGTTCCGCCGTGTACAGCGACAGCAGCTCGTCCGAGCAGAAGCGGCGCCAGTCCAGCTGGTGTGTCGGGTTGGGTACGGCGCCGGTGGCGCGCGGCGGCAGGATCTCCTCCCAGGCGTAGTACCACTGGGACCAGAAGGTCGTGCCCCAGGCGTCGTTGAGGGCTGCCAGGTCGTCGCCGTAGCGGGCCCGCAGCCAGCGGCGGAAGGCTGCCGCGCTGGTGTCGCAGTAGCAGGCCGCGTTGTGGCAGCCGTACTCGTTGTGCACGTGCCACATGGCGACGGCCGGATGACCGGCGTACCGCTCGGCCAGCGCGCCCGCGATGCGCAGGGCGGCCTCGCGGTAGGCGGGGCTGGACGGGCAGAACGTCTGGCGGCTGCCGTACGAGATGGTGCGGCCGTCACGGTCGACCGGCAGCGCCTCCGGGTGGGCGCGGAAGAACCATGCCGGCGGCGCCGCGGTGGGCGTGGCCAGGTCGGCGGCGATGCCGTTCTCGTGCAGCAGGTCCAGGATCCGGTCCATGCGCGAGAAGTCGTACTCGCCCTCGGACGGCTCCAGCAGGGCCCATGAGAAGATGCCGACGCTGACCATGTTCACGCCCGCTTCGTGCATCAGGCGTACGTCCTCGGCCCACACCTCCTCGGGCCACTGCTCGGGGTTGTAGTCGCCGCCGTAGGCGAGGCCGGGGACGGACAGGGTGCGTTTCACTGGGTTTTC
Source organism: Streptomyces sp. NPDC031100 (assembly GCF_055570785.1). Lineage (NCBI taxonomy): Bacteria > Bacillati > Actinomycetota > Actinomycetes > Kitasatosporales > Streptomycetaceae > Streptomyces > Streptomyces sp. NPDC031100. The sequence continues at coordinate 278,505 of NZ_JBVIGN010000003.1, read as the reverse complement.
TTCGTTCTCTTTCAAGTACGCGCGCCTCAGCCCTTGTTGGAGCCCAGGGTCAGGCCGCTGACGAACTGGCGCTGGAGTGCGAAGTACACGATCAGCGTCGGGATCGCGGTGAGCAGGGCGCCCGCGGCCACCAGGTTGGGGTCGGTGAAGTACTGGCCGGAGAGGTTGTTCAGCGCCGAGGTGATCGGCATGTTCTCGCCGGTCGAGATCAGCACCAGGGCCCAGAAGAAGTCGTTGTAGATCCAGATCGACAGCAGGGTGGCCAGGGCCGCCATCGCCGGCTTGCACAGCGGCAGCGTGATCTGCCAGTACAGCCGCCACACCGAGGCGCCGTCGACCAGCGCGGCCTCCGTCAGCTCGTGCGGCAGCGAGCGCATGTAGTTGCTCAGCACGAACGCGCAGAACCCGGACTGGAACGCCACGTGGATGAGGACCAGGCCGAGCGCGGAGTCGTACAGCTTGCCGCTCGCCGTGATGCCGGGCAGGTCCGTGAGCAGGTACAGCCGGTACAGCGGGGTGATGATGACCTGCTGCGGGAGCAGGTTGCCGGCCGTGAAGACCAGCAGCAGCGCCAGGTTGAGACGGAAGTCGAACCGGCTGACGTAGAACGCGACCATCGACGACAGGAACAGCGTCAGCAGCACGGCCGGTACGGCGATGACCAGCGTGTTGCCGAAGTAGTGCAGCATGTCGGACTGCGTGAACGCGTTCTTGAAGTTGTCGAGGTTCAGCGTGTCCGGCCAGGACACGTAGCCCTTGGCGCTGGTCTCGCTGTACGGGCGCAGGGCCGAGAAGATCGCCCAGAGCAGCGGGGCGAGCCAGGCCAGGGCGGTGCCCGCGAGGAAGACGTGCAGCAGGATCCGGGCCGGCCGGATCGGGGCACGCTGCTTTCCGAGCGCGCTCACGGTGCTCATGCGCGCCGCTCCTTCCGGAAGGTGGCGATCAGATACGGGATGATCACCGCGAGGGAGATGACCAGCAGCACGACGGCGATGGCCGATCCGTACCCGATGCGGCTGGACTCGCCGATGATGTTGTTCGTCACCAGGATCGACAGCAACTCGGTGCCCTGTGCGCCCTTGTTGAAGACGAAGACCAGGTCGAAGGCGCGCAGCGCCTCGATGATGGTGACGACGAGGACGACCGTGTTGGTCGGGCGCAGGGTCGGGAAGATGACGTTCTTGAACGTCTGCCACTCGCCCGCACCGTCCAGCGCGGACGCCTCGCGCAGCGACGGGTCGACGCTCTTCAGGCCGGCCAGGTACAGGATCATCATGTAGCCGGTGTGCCGCCAGGACGCGGCGATCAGGACGGCCCACAGGTTGAGCTTGGGGTCGCCGATCCAGTCGATGTAGTGGCCGGGCTTGTTGGCGCCGATGATGCTGTTGATCAGGCCCGTGTCGGGGTTGTAGACGAGCTGCCAGACGAAGCCGATGCACGCCATCGAGATGACGACCGGCAGGAAGAACGCGGTCTGGTAGACGCGGCTGAACCGGATCTTCTTGTCCAGCTGCACGGCCAGGAACAGCCCGAGCGGCGTCGGGATCAGGATCAGCACCACGAACCAGATGACGTTGTGCTGGACGGCCGGCCAGAACTGCGGGTTGTCGCTGAAGAGTTGTTTGAAGTTGTCGAGGCCCACCCACTTGATCGAGTCGAACCCGATGCCGTCCCAGGTGGTGAAGGCCAGCGCGATGGAGGCGAGGGCCGTGACCCAGACCAGGATCACGTGCAGGACCGTGGGCACGCCCGCCATCAGGGCGAGCGTGAACCGGTCACGGCGGGTCAGCAGGCGCCGGTGGCCCTGCGTGGCCCGCGGAGTGCGGGAAGCAGCGCCCGGAGGCGGCACGGCGGCCGCCTCCGGGGACTTCGTCGTCGTGTCCGTCGTCATCGGGCTGCTCACGAGGACGCGAAGATCTGCTTCTTCTGGCGCTCGATGGACGACAGCAGGCTGTCCACGCCCTTGGGGTTCTGGAGGAACTTCTGCAGCGAGGGCTGCATCACCGTGGAGGTGAAGTCCGGGCGGGAGTCGCGGTCCATGAACTGGGTCAGGGTCTTGGCGCCGCTGATCATGTCGAACGCCTTCTTCTGCAGCGCCGAGTACGCGGAGGTGTCGGCCTTGGAGGAGGCGGCCACCACGCTCGGGTCGGTCTTCAGGTAGACCTGCTCGGCCGCCGGGGAGCCCAGGTACTCCAGCAGCTTGACGACACCGGCGTGGTTCTTCGGGCTCTTGCTGACCATGAAGCCGTCGGTGGGCGCCTCCACGGTGTCCTGGCCGTACGCGGAGTTGATCTCCGGGAAGGGGAAGAAGTCGAGGTCGTCCAGGTCGGCCTTGTTGGTGAACTGCTGGGCCACGAAGGAGCCGAGGAGGTACATGCCGGCCTTCTTCGAGACCAGCGACTGGGCGGCGTCCTGCCAGGTGCGGCCCATGAAGCCCTCCTGGTGGTAGGGGAGCAGCTCGGCCCAGTGGTCGAAGACGGCCCGGACCTTGGCGTCGGTCCAGGAGGCCTTGCCCGCCATCAGCTGGACGTGGAAGTCGTAGCCGTTGAGGCGGAAGTTGATCTGGTCGAAGGTGCCCATGGCCGGCCAGGCGTCCTTGTCGCCGAAGGCGATCGGGACCAGGCCGTCCTTCTTCATCTGCTTGCACAGGGCGACCAGTTCGTCCCAGGTGGCGGGGACCTTGTAACCGTGCTGCTGGAAGACGCTCTTGCGGTAGAAGACCGCCCAGGGGTACGTGGTCAGCGGCACGAAGTAGTACTTGCCGTCCTCGCCCTTGCTGAGCTTCTTCATGGCCTCGGGGAAGTTGTCCCCGATCTTCGCCCACACGTCGTCGATCGGCGTGGCCAGCTTCTTCGCCGCGAAGAACTGCATGCGGTAACCGGCGAACCAGTTGAACACGTCGTCCGGCGTGCCCTGGAGGTAGGAGTTGATCTGCTCCTGGAAGGTGTTGTGGTCCTTCGTGTTCACATCGACGGTGATGCCGGACTGCTTCTTGAAGTCCGCGTAGACGCTCTCGAAGGCCTTCTTCGGCACCGCGTCCGAGGCGTTGGAGCCGAGAGTGACGGTCTTCGGGTCGGAGGACGAGCCACTGCCGCCGCAGGCGGACAGCAGGGGTATGCCGGCGCCGGCGAGGAGGGCGGCACCGCCCGCTCCGCGCAGCAGCGAGCGGCGACTGGGACCCGGGACGGAAAGACCGGAGGGGGAGAGGCGCATGGCGGCTCCTGAGGAAACAGGGTTCGGTCAAGGGGATGAGCCGATCACCGAAAGGTCCTCGAAACCGATCAGAAACCAACTCGACCGAACATCGTGGGCGTAATAACAGCCCCATGTCCGCTCATGCGTCAATAGCTCCGGTCGCACTGGGGTGTCTCTTGCCCGAAACGTAATCGTCACCGTCACCTGCGCCGTTGGTGCAGGACAGGCAAAACGGCCCCCGCGGCAGCCGCGGCCGCGGGGGCTGTGTGAACACGAGTGGTTCCGCTTCAGGGTCTGACCAGCGGCTGTCAGGGTCTGACCAGTAGCTGGAAGTCGAAGGCGTACCGCGAGGCCCGGTAGACATGGGTGCCGTACTCCACCGGCCGGCCGGTGTCGTCGTAGGCGGTGCGCTGCATGGTGAGCAGGGCCGCGCCTTCCTTCTCGTCCAGCAGGGCGGACTCCTCGGCGGTGGCGCTGCGGGCGCCGACCGTCTGGCGGGCGCTGTGCAGGGTGATGCCCGCGGAGCGCATCATCCGGTACAGACCCGTCGACTCCAGCCGCTCGGTGCCGAGTTCGAGCAGGCCCGCGGGCAGGTAGTTGCACAGGAACGCCACCGGCCGGCCGTGCGTGCAGCGCAGCCGCTCCAGCACGACGACCTCGGCGCCCTCCGCGACGCCGAGGGCCGCGGCGACGTCCGGGGTCGCCGGGACGCGTTCGTTGCGCAGTACCCGGGTGGTCGGGCCCTGCCCGGCCGATTCCAGGTCGTCGTAGAGGCTGCTCAGTTCCAGGGGCCGTTTGACCTGGCTGTGCACGACCTGGGTGCCGACACCGCGGCGGCGCACCAGCAGCCCCTTGTCCACCAGGGACTGGATCGCCTGTCGGACCGTGGGCCGGGACAGGCCGAGGCGCGCGGACAGGCCGACCTCGTTGCCCAGGAGGTTCCCCGGGGCGAGGATCCCGTGTTCGACGGCCGCCTCCAGCTGCTGGGCGAGCTGGTAGTAGAGCGGCACCGGACTGGTGCGGTCCAGGTCGAAGTCCAGGGTGTCGAGAGGGGAGACGGTCACGGGACGAGCGGAGTCACCGGTCCTCGCCACGGGGCACCTTCTTCCATATCGCGGGCAGGGTAGGGCGGTTCACAGGTGCCGGCGGCGGTCGGCGACCTGGCGGTCGTAGTCCTCGGGGGCGTGTACGGCCGCCTCGCGCGGGTGGCGGTCTCGGCGACGGGTACGTCCCACCAGGCCTCCGCCGGGGGAGCGCTCGCCGCCGGCCGACTCGGACAGGCCGCCGATGGCGGCGTACCCGTGGTTCCGGACCAGGGCCGGCTTGACGGGCAGCCGTTCCGGCTGCGGCGATGACGATCTCGGTCGGCATCATCAGACAGGTGCCGTCGCCGACCTGCGCCCACACCACCGTGTCCGGTGCCGCCTGCTGGACGCCGATCGCGGCCGGATCTCGTAGCCCATGCACGAGTAGCCGTACTCCAGGTGGTACTGGCGCCGCGACCGGGCCCGCCACAGTTCGTGCAGGTCGCCGGGGAGCGAGCCCGCCGCGTTGATGACCACGTCCTCGTCCCCGACGGCCCCGTCCAGCGCGCCGAGCACCTGCGTCCGGGTCGGGTCGGTACGGCGTTCTCGTCGCCTGCGCGGTACTCGGCCTCGTACGCGGTGCGGGTGAGGGCGTCGGCGACCCCGGTGTGGCCGATCCCGCCGAGGTCGGCGGGGTCGTAGTGCCGCAGGGAGCCCTTGCCGGCCTGGGTGGCGGCGACCGGGATGCGGGTGGCGTCCACCAGGACCCGCAGCGCGTCCTCGGCGCGGCTGTCATGGGCACCGCCGCTCGCAATGACGAGGGGCCTGCGGGCCTCCCAGATCGACGGGACGGTCTCGGCCGGCTCCGCCGGGTCCGGGGCGGGCCGGCGCACGGTCCAGGTGCGGTCGGCGAAGAACTCCTCCGGCCGGTCGTACGCCTCCGCCTGCACGTCCTGCGGCAGGGCGAGGGTGACGGCGCCGGTCTCGGCCGGGTCGGCGAGGACGCGCATGGCCTGGAGCGCGGACGGGATCAGCTGCTCGGGGCGGGTGATCCGGTCTAAGGAGCGGGACACCGGGCGCACGGTGTCATTGACCGACGTGTCGAACTGGCCGGGGTGCGCCAGCTGTTGCAGCAGCGGATCGGGCGAGCGGGTGGCGAAGTAGTCGCCGGGCGGGAGCAGTACGGGCAGCCGGCTGACGGTGGCGAGGGCGGCGCCGGTGACCAGGTTCGTCGCGCCGGGGCCGGTGGACGTCGTCACGGCCTGCGCCGAGAGGCGGTCGGGCCGGCGGGCGTGTCCGACGGGTCCGAAGATGCCCCGGATGCATGCGATCAGCCGGTGCCGTTCGCCGTCGCGTGCGGTGTACTGGGCGGACAGGAATCGCGCCAGGGCCTGGGCGACGGTCGGACGGCTCGTCGTGTCACTCGTCGAGTGGCTCATGCCTCCCAGGTCTAGGTTCCGACGGGCGGCACTGTCAATGGTTTGTACTTACATTCGGACCTGCTTGTGAAATGATGTCTTAACAAAGTATTGACAGCGAGGTCTGCAGGGACTTGTATCCCGTCCCAACGCAACAGCGTCCTTCCCCCCGATCCACAGTGAGGTGCAGGAACGATGGACCGCTCTTCTCACTCCCGCTCCCGCAGACTGGCCCCCGTCGTCGCCATGGCCGCTGCGGCAGCACTCACCCTCGCCGGCTGCTCCAGCAGCTCCGGGGGGAAGAAGTCTGAAGAGGGCGGGGCGAACGCCTCGGCGGGCAAGGCGAACACCCCGCGGATGACCGTCGCGCTGGTCACCCACCAGTCGCCGGGCGACACCTTCTGGGACATCGTCCGCAAGGGCGCCGAGGCCGCCGCCGCCAAGGACAACGTCAAGCTCATCTACTCCGCCGACCCGAACGCCGGCAACCAGTCCAACCTGGTGCAGAACGCGGTCGACCAGAAGGTCGACGGCATCGCGATCACCCTGGCCAAGCCGGACGCCATGAAGGACGTGGTCAACAAGGCCACCGCGGCCAAGATCCCCGTGGTCGGCCTGAACTCCGGGGTCAGCGACTGGAAGAAGCTCGGCCTGCTGGAGTTCTTCGGGCAGGACGAGTCGGTGGCGGGCGAGGCGTTCGGCAAGAAGCTGAACGAGGTCGGCGCCAAGAAGGCCGTCTGTGTGATCCAGGAGCAGGGCAACATCGGCCTCACCCAGCGCTGCGACGGCGTGAAGAAGACGTTTTCCGGCACGACTGAGACGCTGTACGTGAACGGCACCGACATGCCGTCCGTGAAGTCGACGATCACGGCCAAGCTGAAGCAGGACAGCGCCATCGACTACGTGGTCACGCTCGGCGCCCCCTTCGCGCTGACCGCGGTGCAGTCGGTGGGCGACGCGGGCAGCAAGGCCAAGGTCGCCACCTTCGACCTGAACAAGAACCTGACCAACGCCATTCAGAAGGGCACCATCCAGTTCGCGGTGGACCAGCAGCCGTACCTGCAGGGCTACCTGGCGATCGACTCCCTGTGGCTGTACAAGAACAACGGCAACTACAGCGGCGGTGGCGAGCAGCCGGTGCTCACCGGCCCGGCCTTCGTCGACAAGTCCAACGTCGACCAGGTCGCCCAGTTCGCCGCGAAGGGCACCCGGTGATGAGCATGACCCAGCAGGCTGAGCCGGCGGTCGGGAGGCCGCCGGCGTCCGGCCCCGAGGAGAAGGACGGCCGCACCGCCCGGCGCCCCCTCGCCCTGAGGATGCTGGCCCGGCCCGAAGTCGGAGTCTTCCTGGGCGCCATGGCCGTCCTGGCCTTCTTCCTGATCATGGCGCCCTCGCTCCGCCAGGGCAGCTCGATCGCGACGGTCCTCTACCAGTCCTCGACCATCGGCATCATGGCCCTCCCGGTCGCCCTGCTGATGATCGGCGGCGAGTTCGACCTGTCCTCCGGCGTCGCCGTGATCACCTCCGCGCTCACCGCGAGCATGCTCAGCTACCAGCTGACCGTGAACGTGTGGACCGGGGTGATCGTCGCCCTCGTCCTCTCGCTCGCCATCGGCGCGTTCAACGGCTGGATGGTGGTCAAGACGGGGCTGCCCAGCTTCCTGGTCACCCTCGGCACCTTCCTGATCCTGCAGGGCGCCAACCTCGCGGTGACCAAGCTGGTCACCACCAACGTGGCCACCGACGACATCAGCAACATGGACGGCTTCGACCAGGCCAAGAAGATCTTCGCGTCGTCCTTCGACATCGGCGGCGTCGAGGTGAAGATCACTGTCTTCTACTGGCTGGTCTTCGCGGCCCTGGCCACCTGGGTGCTGCTGCGCACCAAGTACGGCAACTGGATCTTCGCCGTCGGCGGCAACAAGGACAGCGCCCGCGCCGTCGGTGTCCCGGTCACCTTCACCAAGATCTCGCTGTTCATGCTGGTCGGCCTCGGCGCCTGGTTCGTGGGCATGCACCAGCTGTTCTCCTTCAACACCGTGCAGTCCGGTGAGGGCGTCGGCCAGGAGCTGATCTACATCGCCGCGGCGGTCATCGGCGGCTGTCTGCTCACCGGCGGCTCCGGCTCCGCGATCGGCCCGGTCTTCGGTGCGTTCATGTTCGGCATGGTCAACCAGGGCATCGTCTTCGCCGGCTGGAACCCCGACTGGTTCAAGGCCTTCCTCGGCGTGATGCTGCTCGGCGCCGTCCTGATCAATCTGTGGGTCCAGCGCACGGCGACGCGGAGGTGACACCGATGACCACGAACGGAACCGGAACCCACGGCGCCGTCCTTCAGGACGCCGCGCCCGCCCACGACGGCCCGATCGTCGAACTGCGCGGCGCGGGCAAGTCCTACGGCAACATCCGCGCCCTGCACGGCGTCGACCTCACGGTCCACGCGAACCAGGTGACCTGCGTCCTCGGCGACAACGGCGCCGGCAAGTCCACCCTCATCAAGATCATCTCGGGGCTGCACCAGCACACCGAGGGCGAGTTCCTCGTCGACGGCACCCCGGTGCGCTTCACCACCCCGCGCGAGGCCCTCGACAAGGGCATCGCCACCGTCTACCAGGACCTCGCCACCGTGCCCCTGATGCCGGTGTGGCGGAACTTCTTCCTCGGCTCGGAGATGACCAAGGGCCCCTGGCCGGTCCGCCGCCTGGACATCGACCGCATGAAGAAGACCGCCGACCAGGAACTGCGCAACATGGGCATCGTCCTGGACGACCTCGAGCAGCCCATCGGCACGCTCTCCGGCGGCCAGCGCCAGTGCGTGGCGATCGCCCGCGCCGTCTACTTCGGCGCCCGCGTCCTCATCCTGGACGAGCCCACCGCCGCGCTCGGCGTCAAGCAGTCCGGTGTCGTGCTGAAGTACATCGCCGCCGCCCGCGAACGCGGCCTCGGCGTCATCTTCATCACCCACAACCCCCACCACGCCTACATGGTCGGCGACCACTTCACCGTGCTGCGCCTGGGCACCCTCGAACTCAGCGCCGAGCGCAGCGAGATCAGCCTGGAGGAGCTGACCAACCACATGGCCGGCGGCGCCGAACTCGCGGCCCTCAAGCACGAGCTGTCGCAGGTACGGGGCGTCGACGTGGAGGAACTCCCCGAGGAGGAGGACCTCACCGCACCCGTGGCGAACCCCCAGGAAAGGACCACCTGACATGGCGAACCCGACCCCTCTGGACCGCATCAGGGTGGGCTCGGCCCCCGACTCCTGGGGTGTCTGGTTCCCGGACGACCCGCAGCAGGTCCCCTGGGAACGCTTCCTCGACGAGGTGGCCGAGGCCGGGTACGACTGGATCGAACTGGGCCCGTACGGCTATCTCCCCACCGACCCGGCCCGGCTGACGGACGAGCTGGTGCGGCGGAACCTGAAGGTGTCCGCGGGCACGGTCTTCACCGGCATGCACCGCGGCCCCTCCGTGTGGGAGGAGACGTGGGCCCACGTCAGCCAGGTGGCCTCCCTCACCCAGGCGATGGGCGCGCGGCACCTGGTCGTCATCCCCTCCTTCTGGCGGGACGACAAGACCGCCGAGATCCTGGAGCCGCCGGAGCTGACGGCCGAGCAGTGGGCGCACCTGACCAAGGGGATGGAGCGCCTCGGCCACGAGGTCAAGGAGACGTACGGCCTCGACATCGTCGTCCACCCGCACGCCGACACGCACATCGACACCGAGGACCACGTCGAGCGCTTCCTCGACTCCACCGACTCCGAGCTGGTCAACCTCTGCCTGGACACCGGGCACTACGCCTACTGCGGCGGTGACAGCGTCAATCTGATCGAGACCTACGGCGAGCGCATCGGCTACCTGCACCTCAAGCAGGTCGACCCGGAGATCCTGGCCGAGGTCGTGGCGAACGAGGTGCCGTTCGGGCCCGCGGTGCAGCGGGGCGTGATGTGCGAACCGCCGTCCGGGATCCCGGAGTTGGGCCCGGTCCTGCAGGCGGCCCAGGGGCTCGGCGTGGAGCTGTTCGCGATCGTCGAGCAGGACATGTACCCGTGCGAGCCCGACAGGCCGCTGCCGATCGCGGTCCGGACGCGCAGGTTCCTGAGGTCCTGCGGCGCCTGAGGGGTTCGGTCCGGGGCGGGGCGGGAACGAACGGGGGCGTGCGGGCGTTTCTGAGAACGACGGGGGAACGCCCGCGAGGACGGGAGGACGACATGGCAGACCGTACGGAACTCCACGAGACGACGCCCCAGCCGGCCGCCGAGACGCCACAGCCGGCCACCGAGACGCCACAGCCGGCCACCGAGGCGGCCGGCGCCGCGCGCCACGGCCGCTTCGCCCGTCTGCCCGAGCGGATACGCCCGGAGGACATGGTGGAGACCAGGCCGGCAACCCTGCCCGACCCGGCGCGCGACCGCTACAGCGCGGACGAGTGGCTGGTGCGGTACTGCCTCTGAGCCGCACTGAGCGGGACGGCGCCGCCTGAGCGGCAAGTGGGCTTTCTCGGTGGGCTTTCTCGGTGGGGTTCCGATGGTGGTCACCGAGGGCCGTCGAGGAGGTCCCCAGGTACGTCCGCCTCGAGTTCGGCGTGGCCGAGGTCATCCACGCGGAGACCGGCGGACGGGCTGCGGGCCGGCGCCCCTTGCAGGGGCCCGGCCCGCAGGCGTGCGGGTGGGGCACGGTGGGCCGTGCCCCGGCCGTCAGGCCCCCCGCACCTCCGCGATCGTCACCGGACGGTGCTCGTGCAGGGACAGCGTGCAGGCCTCGGCGATCCAGCCGGCCTCCAAGGCGTCCTCGATGGTGCAGGGGGACGGGCGGGAGCCGGCCACGACCTCGGTGAACGCGGTGAGTTCGGCGCGGTAGGCCGCGGTGAAGCGGTCCATGAAGAAGTCGTGCGGGGTGCCGGACGGGAAGGTCACGCCGGGTTCGACCGAGCGGAGCGGCAGCTTGTCGTCCAGGCCGACGGCGATCGAGTCCTGGAAGCCGTGCAGCTCCATGCGGACGTCGTAACCGCGGGCGTTGTGGCGGGAGTTGGAGACCACCGCGATCGTGCCGTCGTCCAGCGTGAGAATCGCGCCGGTGGTGTCGGCGTCGCCCGCCTCCCTGATGTAGTCGGCGCCCCGGTTGCCGCCCACCGCGTACACCTCGGTGACCTCGCGGCCGGTGACCCAGCGGATGATGTCGAAGTCATGGACGGAGCAGTCGCGGAAGATGCCCCCGGAGGCGGCGATGTACGCGGCCGGAGGCGGCGCCGGGTCCAGGGTCGTCGAGCGGACCGTGTGCAGCGTGCCCAGCTCGCCGGCCTGGACCGCGGCCCGCGCGGCGACGAAGCCCGCGTCGAAGCGGCGGTTGTAGCCGATCTGGATCGGCACGTCACAGCCCTGCACGGCCTTGAGCACCTCGACGCCCTCGGCCATGGTGCGGGCGACCGGCTTCTCGCAGAAGACGGGGACGCCCGCCTCGACGCCGGCCCGGATCAGCGCGGGGTGGGCGTCGGTCGCGGCTGCCACGACGATGCCGTCCACGCCGGCGGCCAAAAGCGCCTCGGGCGAGTCGGCGACCTCGGCCCCGAACCGCTCGGCCGCGGCCTTGGCCGCGTCCGCGAACGGGTCGGTGACCACGAGGGACTCGACGGCGTCGAGCCCGGAGAGGGTCTCGGCGTGGAAGGCGCCGATGCGGCCGAGGCCGAGGATTCCAATACGCATGGGGTGCAGCTCCTAAGGTGCGATGGTGCTGAAGGGGAGAGCCAGTGCCCCAACAGGCGACGTTCGCCCGTCGGGCAAACGTTGCCTGCCGGGGCACTAGTCGAGGCCGCCGACCACGTTCTGGTCCCAGTCGATCACCGAACCGGTGACCACCCCGGACCGGTCGGAGAGCAGGAAGACCACGAAGTCGGCGATTTCGTCCGGCTGGCCGAGCTTGCCCATCGGCAGCCGCGCGGCGGCCTGCTCCCGCCAGTCGTCGCCGGCGCCGTGGAAGGAACGCTGGGTGGCGTCCTCGCCCTCCGTCGCGGTCCAGCCGATGTTCAGGCCGTTGATCCGGATCCGGTCGAAGCGGTGGGCGTGCGCCGCGATGGGGGTGCCCCCGCGCGAGCGAAGCCGAGCGTGGGGGAGGGTCAGGCCCACGAGGCCGGCCTTCGCGGCGACGTACGGCGCCAGGAAGGGCTGACCGCCGTGCGCCGACGAGGTGATGATGTTGACGATCGTGCCGGGCGCCTTGCGGGACACCATGTCGGAGACCGCCGCCTGCATCGCGAAGAACGGCCCCTTGAGGTTGATCGCGATGTGCGCGTCGAACTGCTCCGGCGTCGTGTCCAGCAGGGTGCCCCGCGAGGTCAGCCCCGCCGAGTTCACCAGGCGGTCGATCCGGCCGTACGCGTCGACCACCTCGGCCACGGCCGCCTTCGCCTGATCGGCGTCGGCCAGGTCGGCACGGACGTACATCGCCTTGGCGCCGGCCGCCGCCAGCTCGGCCACCAGCCCCTCACCGGGTTCGGGGCGGCGCCCGGTGACGGCCACGACGGCGCCCGCACGGACGGCGGCCCGCGCGATCGCGGCGCCGACCCCCTGGCTGCCACCGTTGACCAGGACGACCTTGTCGCGCAGAAGTCCGTCGTGAAGTCCCATGATGTCCTTGCCCTTTCAGCTCTCGCGCCGCTCGGCGCCGGCCCGCAGCTGCGCTCTCAGACGGTTCGGCGTCCACTCCTCGCACACCGCCCGCCGCACGACGTCCGCCTGCGACGGCGGAGCCGGCCCGGAAAGAGCGCCGCCGGCGGGTCGCTGTCGAGGTTGGTGGGGAAGGGGTAGCCCTCGGCGCTCGCCGCGACGACGTTCTCCAGCCACTCCTCGCCCGCGCCCCCGGCCCTGCGCTGCAGCAGCACCGGGAAGACCGCGTTCGCCACCGCCTCCCGGTCCACCGTCTCCATGGCGCGCCCGAAGGCCGAGGAGATCTGGAGCAGGTTGGCGGTGCGCCGCACGTCCACCGTCCGGTTCGTCCCGGCGGCGTGGAAGAGCGCCGGGTTGAAAAGGGCCGCGTCGCCCGTGGGCAGCGGCAGCTGCACGTGGTGCGCCTCGAAGTGGGCCCGGAACTGCGGGAGCCGCCAGGCCAGACAGCCCGGCTCGAAGAGCTGGGAGTACGGCAGGTAGAGCGTCGGACCGGACTCCACCGGCATGTCGCAGTGGGCGACCGCACCCTGGAGCGTGAGCACGGGGGAGAGGCGGTGCACGTGCGCCGGGTAGGCGGCCGCCACGGCGTTGCTCAGGAAGCCGAGGTGGTAGTCGCGGTGCGCGGTCTGCCCCGCGCCGCCCGGGTTGACCACGTTGACCTGTGAGGTCACCTGGTAGCCGGGGCCCAGCCAGGCCGCCGCGACCAGGGCCGGCACGTCGTTCGCGTAGTAGTCGGCGAACCCCTCCGGGTCGTACAGGGCCGTCTTCTCCAGCGCGTTCCACACCCGGTCGTTGGCGCCCGCCTTCGCGAAGTGGTCCCCGGCTTGCGCGCCCGAGGCCCGCTGCTCGGCGATCAGCGCCTCGAACACGGCCGTGACCCGGTCCACCACCGCCGGGTCCGGGAAGGCACCCCGGACGACCACGATCCCGGGGCCGTCGGCCAGGGCCCGTACCAGCTCGGCCATCAGGGCCCGTCGGTCGCCGGCCGCCCGCAGCCGCTCGCCGTCGTAGACGAGCACGTTCTCGGCCACGGACGTGGCATGCGGGTACGCGGCGAGATCGGTCGTCCTCCCGACCAGCGCACGGAAGGCATCGAGGTCGCAGTCCTCCTCGGACAGCCGGGCCCGGCCTGCGGCAGTGGTGAGGGACATCGGTGTCCTTCTTTCGGTCACGGGAGCGACGCGGCCCTGTCATTCTTGTCAGTACAAACCCCTCGAACAACCAGCAGGCAGCCATCAAAAACCCGTCAAGGAGCCGTTCCATGGGCCACCCGTTCCCCCTCCGGGAAATCGCACGTCAGGCAGGGCTCAGCGAGGCCACGGTCGACCGGGTGCTGAACGGCAGGGGAGGGGTGCGGGAGAGCACCGCCCGGGAGGTGCACCGGGCCATCGCCGACCTGGACCGGCAGCGCACCCAGGTCCGGCTGGTCGGCCGTACGTTCATGGTCGACATCGTGGTGCAGGCACCCGAGCGGTTCACCAGGGCCGTGCGGGCCGCCCTGGAGGCCGAGCTGCCCTCGCTGCACCCGGCCGTGGTCCGCTCCCGCTTCCACTTCCGCGAGACCGGCCCGGCGGCGGAGCAGGTCAGAACGCTGGACCGGATCGCCCGCCGGGGCTCGCAGGGCGTGATCCTCAAGGCACCGGACGTCCCCGAGGTCACCGCCGCTGTCGGCCGGCTCACCGCGGCCGGCATCCCGGTCGTCACGCTGGTCACCGACCTGCCCGCCACCGGCCGCCTCGCCTACGTCGGCATCGACAACCGGGCCGCGGGCGCCACCGCCGCCTACCTGATGGGCCAGTGGCTCGGCGACCGGCCCGGCAACGTCCTCACCAGCCTCAGCAGCGGCTTCTTCCGCAACGAGGAGGAGCGCGAGATGGGCTTCCGGAGCGTCATGCGGGCCCGGCACCCGGAGCGCACCCTGGTGGAGATCGCCGAGGGACAGGGCCTGGACGCCAGCCAGTACGACCTCGTCCGTGCCGCCCTGGAACGCGACCCGGAGATCCGCGCCGTGTACTCCATCGGCGGCGGCAACAACGCCACCCTGCGCGCCTTCGCCGACCTCGGCCGCGACTGCGCGGTGTTCGTCGCGCACGACCTCGACCACGACAACACCCGCCTGCTGCGCGAGCACCGCCTGTCCGCCGTCCTCCACCACGACCTGCGGCACGACCTGCGCGAGGCCTGTCACGAGGTGATGCGCTTCCACGGCGCCCTGCCGCCCGCCGGACCGGTCCTGCCGTCCGCGATCCAGGTGGTCACCCCCTACAACATGCCTACGACACCGACAGGTTGACCCACGCCCCGCGCGCGGCCGACTCCGTCATGGCGTCGAGCACGGCCGCGCTGTGCACCGCGTCGGCGAGGGTGGTGCCACAGGGGGTGCCCTCGGCGATCGAGCGCAGGAAGCGGTACGCCTCGATGACCTTCAGGTCGTCGTATCCCATCGCGTTGGCCGCGCCCGGCTGGAACGCGGCGAACTCGCCGTCGCCCGGGCCGACATACACCGTGCTCACCGGCTGGTCCTGGTAGCTCGTGCCGCGGCTGACCGCCAACTCGTTCATCCTGCGGAAGTCCCAGAACACCGCGCCCTTGGTGCCGTGCACCTCGAAGCCGTAGTTGTTCTGCTCGCCGACCGAGACCCGGCAGGCCTCCAGGACACCGCGCGCGCCGGAGGCGAAGCGCAGCAGGCAGCTGACGTAGTCCTCGTTCTCGACCGGGCCAGGTTCGCCGCCGGAGGCAAGTGCGTGACCCGCGGTGGCGCCTGCCGGGCGGGCCCGCTCCGGGACGAAGATCGCGGTGTCGGCGGTCAGGGAGGCGATGTCCCCGAGCAGGAAGCGAGCCAGGTCGGCGCCGTGCGAGGCCAGGTCCCCGAGCACCCCGCTGCCGCCGCGCTCACGCTCGTACCGCCAGGTCAGGGCGCCGTCCGGGTGGGCCGCGTAGTCGCTGAACAGGCGGATGCGCACATGCGTGACCGTGCCGATCTCCCCGGCGGCGATCAGGTCGCGGGCGGCCTCCACGGCGGGCGCGTTGCGGTAGTTGAAGCCGACCGTTCCCTGGACCCCCGCCTTGGCCACCGCGTCGGCCACCGCGCGGGCGTCCGCAGCGGTCAGGCCCACCGGCTTCTCGATCCACAGGTGCTTGCCCGCCTCGGCCGTCGCCACGCCGATCTCCCGGTGCAGGAAGTTGGGCGCGGTGACACTGACGGCCTGCACGCGCGGGTCGGCGACCACCTCGCGCCAGTCGCGCGTGGCGGAGGCGAACCCGAACCGCTCGGCGGCCTCCTCGGCCCGGCCCGGCACCTCCTCGGCGACCGCGATCAGCTCGGGCCGCAGGGGCAGCTGCGGAAAGTGGTGCCGGACGCGGGCGTAGGCCTGGGTGTGCACCCGCCCCATCCAGCCGAACCCGACGACGGCGACACCGAGCGCATCCACCATGACAGCCCCTCTTTGGACCGGTCCACATCCTGTCCGGGCCACCTTTGTACGGACATGGCGCACGAGTCAACCCTTCGGTAAGGGAGAATGGTTCCGTGTCAACCCTTTGACAGTCCGGTACGGCGCATGGAACGGTCCATCCCATGAGACCGCCGACGATCCGCGATGTGGCCGAACGGGCCGGAGTGTCGAAATCGCTGGTCTCCCTGGTGCTGCGCGGCTCGGGCCAGGTCCGCGCCGAGAAACGGGACGCCGTCCTGAAGGCCGTACGCGAGCTGGGCTACCGGCCCAACGCCGCCGCGCGCAGCCTCAGCGAGCAGCGCAGCCGCACCGTCGGCGTCCTCCTCGACGACCTGCGCAACCCCTGGTTCGTCGACCTCCTCGACGGCCTGAACTCCCTGCTGCACGCGGCCGGCCTCCACATGCTGCTCGCCGACGCCCGTCTGAACCGTCGGATGGGCCACGACCTGGCCGAACCCTTCCTGGACCTCGGCGCCGACGGCCTGG
This sequence comes from Streptomyces sp. NPDC031100, assembly GCF_055570785.1. Taxonomy (NCBI): domain Bacteria; kingdom Bacillati; phylum Actinomycetota; class Actinomycetes; order Kitasatosporales; family Streptomycetaceae; genus Streptomyces; species Streptomyces sp. NPDC031100. The sequence continues at coordinate 262,265 of NZ_JBVIGN010000003.1, read as the reverse complement.
TGGTGGTCGGCACGGTCCCGGGCGCGGGCGGGCTCGGCGCGCTCGCCCGGCGGATGCCGGTGGTCGTGGCGGGCGCCCGCGAGCCGCAGCCGCCGGGCGTGGACGTCGTCGCCGGGGACGACGCACTCGGGGCCCGGCTGGCCACCGAGCATCTGCTCGGACTCGGCCACCGCCGGATCGCCCATCTCGCGGGCCACGGCGCCGTCGGCGAGCTGCGCCGGCACGGCTTCGAGGCGGCCATGCGAGCGCACGGCGCCGAGCCGCTGGTCGAGCCCGGCGACCTGACCGAGGAGGGCGGCTACCGGGGCACCGTACGCCTGCTCAGCCGCCACGACCGGCCCACCGCCCTGTTCGCCGTCAACGACATGGCCTCCGTCGGCGCGCTCTCGGCAGCCGCGGAACTGGGCCTGCGCGTGCCGTACGACCTGTCGGTGGCCGGATACGACAACACCAGCATCTCCCGCCTCCGGCACGTCTGGCTGACCACCGTCGACACCGCGCCGCACGAGGTCGGCCGACGCGCCGCCCGCTGCCTCCTGGACCGCTTCGAGACGCCCGGGGGAGCGGGCCGGGTCCACCTCGCCGTACCGACGCTGGAGATCCGGGGCACCACCGCGGCGCCCCCAGACCTCACAGGTTGATCGCGTACGCCTTGCGCAGCGTCTCGTGCACGGTCCACGTCGTACGGTCGCCCGCGCGCAGCACCGCCATGTCACCCGGCCCCACCCGCAGCGTCGGCCCGCCCTCGACCTCGATCGTCGCCGAACCGCTGACCACCACGAACAGCTCGTCCGCCTCGGTGTCCGTGACCACGCCCGGCGTGATCTGCCAGATCCCGCGGATCTGGCGGCCGTCCGCCGACTCCCAGACCACCTTCCCGGTCACCTCCGGGTTCCCGGAGACGATCTGCGCCGGGTCGAGGGGCTCGGGTTCGAGGTCGGCGTCGGGGATGTGGAGCGCGAAGCTGTGCGTCATGGGGCGACCCTAACCAGCGTCGGGCCCGCCTCGCCGTCGACAGAGTGTGCGGCATCGGGGCTGGTGGGAGGACACTTCGTCGGGCCGCCCGGACTGGCGGCGGCGCGGGGCGCGGGTGATCGTTGGGTGCATGGCTGACTCCTCGGCGGCCGCGGCCGCGCCGCACCGGCAGCACGACACGCACGAGGCCGTCCTGTTCGGCGGGGTCTACGGCGCCGTCCTGGCCAGCTCGATGGTCGCCGCCCTCAGCCAGGAAGGCCACAGCTCCGCCATCAGCCGCCGCTACGACGCCCTCTGGCTGCTCGTCACCGCGTTCTCCCCCACGCTCGAATCGAGCTCACGCGGGGGCACCCCCATCGCCCTCGCCCACGGCTACGCCCACTACATCGCCGAGCGCGCCCCGCACCGCCGCTGGGACGTGCTGCGCAGCCTCGTCGACGAGTGGCCGCTGGTCACGGCCGTCCTGCCGACGGTCTTCCTGCTCGCGGGCGCGGGCTGGGGCTGGTGGCACCCGAAGGGCGTCGAGTATCCGGTGTTCGCCCTGAACATCGCGATCCTCTTCACCCTCGGCCTGGTCACCGCTCGCTGGTCGGCACGCAGTTGGCCGGCCGCCGCCCTCATCGGCCTCGTGGACGCGGTGCTCGGGGTGGTCGTGGTGGTGGCCAACGCGCTCATCAAGTAGGCGACGGGTGGGCCGCTGGGCATGGAGTCGGTATGACCTCCAAAGACGCGGCGCCCGAGACAGACGCCGACGCCGTGACCCGTCAGGCCCTCGACAGCCTGCGCACCACCGCCGACCCCCGGCTGCGCGACCTGCTCACCGCCCTCGTCCGGCATCTGCACGCCTTCGTCCACGAGACCCGGCTGACGCAGGCGGAGTGGGAGCAGGCCATCGGCTTCCTGACGGCCACGGGCCGGGCCTGCACGGACACCCGGCAGGAGTTCATCCTCCTCTCGGACGTCCTCGGCCTGTCCATGCTGGTGGAGACGCTGCACGGCCACAGCGCGCCCGGCACCACCGAGTCGACGGTCCTCGGCCCCTTCCACCTGGCCAAGTCCCCCGCCCGGGAACTCGGCGACAGTATCGACCTGGTGGGCGACGGCGAACCCTGCGTGGTCAGCGGCCGGGTCCGCTCCGCCGACGGCACGCCGCTGCCCGGCGCGGTCCTGGACGTCTGGCAGGCCGACGGGCACGGCTGCTACGACGTGCAGCGCCCGGACCTGCAACCGCCCGGCAACGGACGCGGGTTGTTCACCGCCGACGCCGAGGGCGCCTTCCGGTTCCGCACCTGCGTGCCCGGCACCTACCCGATCCCCACCGACGGCCCCGTGGGCACCCTGCTGGCGGCCACCAGCCGCCACCCGTACCGCCCGGCCCACATCCACTTCCTCGCGACGGCCGACGGCCACGCCCCGGTCACCACCCACCTCTTCGTGGCGGGCGGCGCCCACCTCGACTCGGACGCGGTGTTCGCCGTGAAGGACAGCCTGGTCAAGGACTTCACCCCGACCGACGACCCGTCGCTGGCCCGCGAGTTCGGCGTACCGAACCCGTTCCGGCACGCCCGCTTCGACCTCGTACTGGAACGCACCTGAAGCTCCTCGTGCTGCGGGCCGGACACCACGGGCGCACCCTGGAAGCATGCCGGGTGCGGTGGGCCGTACGGCTTCCGGCGCAGCACGGGACGCAGTGGCCTCCCGGGGCGTGCGACGGTCGCGCTCGCGCCGGGCCCGTACGGCCCCCTGTGTGCCGCCGCGCTGCTCGCCACAGCGCTGCAGACGACGAACGCGGCCCCTACGAGGACGCCACCTACTGGGACCCGTCCTGGACCACCGCCCCGGGGTGGGCGTCGTCTACCAGCACGGCTGGGTCCTGCAGAACCCGTCGTTCGCCGGCTTCGCGGCCGTACAGGCCTATCTGCCCGAGAAGCGGCTGGCCATCGCCGTGTCCACGATGGTCGGACAGAAGGCGCCCGAGGGCAACACGGCCCAGACGATCACCGAGCGCATCGCGGCCGCGCCGGCGCCCGGCCACCCGCTGAAGGGCTGACCTCAGCGGCCGGTACGCACCCCGTCCAGGGCGATGGACAGCACCCGGTCGCGCTGGGCGTCGTCGTCGAACGCGGTCGCCGTGATGCCGGCGACCATCCGCAGCAGATCGCCGAAGTCCATGTCCGTCCGGGCCACGCCCGCCTTCTGGGCGCGCTCCAGCAGCGGGCCGCCGGCCGCGTACATCGACTCGCGGCAGGCCACGAAGATGTCCGACTCGTCGTTCAGGGCCTCACGGATCGCGCGCTTGGTGACCATGTAGCCGGTGAACCGGTCCAGCCAGGCGGTGAGCGCCTCCCACGGTTCCCGGTCGGTCAGCTCGATCGCGGCCCGGCACAGGGCGTTGACCTCGTCCGCGTAGACGGTCTCGAAGAGGTCGCGGCGGGTGGGGAAGTTCCGGTACAGGGTGCCGATGCCGACGCCCGCGCGGCGGGCGATGTCCTCCAGGGAAGCCTCCGCGCCGTGCTCGGCGAACGCCTCGCGGGCGGCCACGAGCAGGGCGTCGTAGTTGCGGGCGGCGTCCTTGCGGTGCGGCCGGCGGGCCGCGACGAGCTCGCTGACGGGGAACGGCGTGGCCGTCACAGCTGCCTCCCGGAAGGGAATCGGTTGAACCGGAGGTATGCCTCCGTTACAGTGGAGGGGTACCTCCACTTTAGCAGTGCGGGGGTGGCTTCGCCGTGGACGGACGCGTCCCGGCGCCGGCTCCCCGGCACCCCGACGGTACGGGCCCTGCGCGTGGCGCACCGCCCGACATCTCAGACTTCCCACCCTCCGCGTACGGATTCCGGAGAGGCTTCTTCATGCCCCGCACGTCCAGCCGCCTCACCTTCGCGGTCCTCGCGACCGGTGCCGGCGTGTTCGCCATGCTGCAGTCGCTGATCGCACCGGCCCTGCCGACCGTCCAGCACGCGCTGCACACCTCGCAGTCCACCGCGACCTGGGTGATGACGGCCTATCTGCTGTCCGCCTCGGTCTTCACCCCGATCCTCGGCCGCGTCGGCGACCTCGTCGGCAAGAAACGCACCCTCGTCGCGGTCCTGGTGGCCGTCCTCGCCGGCTGTCTCCTCGCCGCGCTCGCCCCGTCCATCGGCGTGCTGATCGTCGCCCGCGTCGTCCAGGGCGTCGGCGGCGCCCTCTTCCCGCTCTCCTTCGGCATCATCCGCGACGAGTTCGCCCCGTCCGAGGTGAGCGGCTCCATCAGCAACCTGTCCGCCGTGATCGCCGCGGGCGGCGGCGTGGGCGTGGTGGCCGCCGGGCCCATCGTCTCCGCCCTCGACTACCGCTGGCTCTTCTGGATCCCGGTGGCCGTCGTCGCCGCGACCGTCCTGATCGCCCTGCGCTACGTCCCCGAGTCGCCCAACCCGGCCAAGGGGCAGGTCAGTTGGCTCGGAGCTGCCTTGCTGTCGGCCTGGCTGGTGGCCCTGCTGCTCCCGCTCAGCCAGGCCGGCCGATGGGGCTGGGGCTCGGTGAAGGTGCTCGGCCTGTTCGCCGCCGCCGCGGTGCTGTTCGCGCTGTGGCTGGCCACCGAGGCCCGCTCCCGCACCCCCCTCATCGACCTGCGCGTGATGCGCCTGCCCGCCGTGTGGACGACCAACGCCGCCGCCCTGCTGTTCGGCGCCGGCATGTACGCGATCTGGTCCTTCCTGCCCGGCTTCGTCCAGACGCCGTCCGCGGCCGGCTACGGCTTCGGCGCGAGCGTCACCGATTCCGGCCTGCTCATGCTGCCCATGCTCCTCGCGATGTTCCTGTCGGGCGTCCTGTCCGGACGGCTCGAACCCCGCGTCGGCGCCAAGGCGTTGCTCACCACGGGCGCCGCACTCGGCGCCCTGGCCTGCGGCTTCCTGACCCTCTGGCATGACGCGCAGTGGCAGATCGCCGTCGTCGCGGGCCTGTTCGGCTTCGGCATCGGACTCGCCTTCGCCTCCATGGCCAACCTGATCGTGGGCAGCGTCCCTCCCGAGCAGACGGGCGCGGCCACCGGCATGAACGCCAACATCCGCACGATAGGCGGCTCCATCGGCGCCGCCCTCACCAGCGTCCTGGTCACCGGCCGCCTCCAGCCCTCCGGCCTGCCCTACGCCTCCGGCTACACCCACGGCTGGGCCCTGCTCGCCCTCCTCTGCCTGGCCGCGACCGGCGCCGCCCTCCTCGTCCCGGTCCGCCGCACGAGCCGTACGGCGGATGCCGTTCCGGCGGGGGCGACACGGGCACCCGCGCGCGTGCGGTAGGGTTGACCTGCGTGATCACGCGGGACACCCCGCGTGAGGTCGCAACGGGACGTGGCGCAGCTTGGTAGCGCACTTGACTGGGGGTCAAGGGGTCGCAGGTTCAAATCCTGTCGTCCCGACGTGCGAAACGCAGGTCGAGGGTCGTGCAAGAGGTTTCTTGCACGACCCTTCGCCGTCCAGCGGGCCGCACGCCGGTCACGGACTACTCTGCTGGCGCATGAGCATCTCGTTGCCGTTGGACGCCGTGCCCCGGCTGGCCGGTGCGGTCGCCGTCGGAGCCGTGGTCGGCTCGACCGTCGGGCTGACGACCCGGCCGGCGCTGGGCGCGCTGGCCGGGATCGCCGCGACGCAACTGGCCTTCGTCCTCGCGGGCTGGATCGTGCTGTGGCCCATGGACGCCACGGCCACCCACCGCAACGCCCGGCGTGAGGACCTGCGGCCCCTCCTCGACGAACTCGTGGTCGTGGCGGTCGCCGCGTGCGGACTGCTCGCCATCGTGCTGCTGCTCCTGGTCGGCAGGTCCGACACCGGCCACATCGGCGCCGGGATGGCCCTGTTCGGGGTGTTCATGGCCTGGGCCGCCCTGCACCTGATGTACGCCACCCGCTACGCCTACGTCTACTACTCCGCCGCCGGCGGCATCGACTTCAATTCCGGCCGGCCACCGGCGTACCGCGACTTCTTCTACTTCAGCTACAACCTCGGCATGACCTACCAGGTGTCCGACACGTCCGTGTCGAGTACGGCCATCCGCTCGATCGTGCTGCGGCACACCCTGCTGTCGTACGTCTTCGGCACCAGCATCCTCGCCACCGCCATCAGCCTCGTCGTGCAGTTCGTCAGCGGGTGACGTTCTCGCGCGGTTTCGCTCCGGACGCAGCAGGATGGGACCAGGGACGGACGGTCCCTCGCGTGACGGACGGAGCCGCACTCATGAGGAGGCCGGGTCGTGCCCCAGTCGCAGGCCGTGATCGTCGAACCCGCCAGAGCCGCCGTGTTCCTGGTGGTCACCATCGCGCCCGGTGGTGAAGGGACCGTCCGTGACCTGCTGGAGGACTTCTCCGGCCTGTGTCGCTCGGTCGCCTTCCGCGCCCCCGACGACCGGCTGACCTGCGTCGTCGGCATCGGGTCGGACGCCTGGGACCGGCTCTTTCGCGGACCGCGCCCACGGCACCTGCACCCGTTCGTGGAACTCAACGGCGAGCGCCACCGGGCCCCGGCCACCCCGGGAGACCTCCTCTTCCACGTCCGCGCCCGCCGCATGGACCTGTGCTTCGAACTGGCCCGGCTCATCACGCGGTGCCTGGGCGGCGCGGTCACGGTGGTCGACGAGGTCCATGCCTTCAGGTACTTCGACGAGCGCGACCTGCTCGGGTTCGTCGACGGCAGCGAGAACCCCGGGGGCCGGCGCGCGAACGACGCGGTGTTCATCGGCGACGAGGACCCCGGCTTCCGCGGGGGCAGCTATGTGGTGGTGCAGAAGTACCTGCACGACATGACGGCCTGGGACGCGCTACCGGCGGAGGAACAGGAGAAGGTGATCGGGCGGACGAAGCTCGCCAACGTCGAACTCCCCGACGACGTCAAGCCCGCCGACTCCCACGTGGCGCTCAACACCATCACCGACGAGGACGGCAACGAGCGCAAGATCGTGCGCGAGAACATGCCCTTCGGCACGCTGGGAACGGGCGAGTTCGGCACGTACTTCATCGGCTACGCACGTACTCCGGACGTGACCGAACACATGCTGAGGAACATGTTCCTCGGCGACGGGCGGGCCGCGCACGACCGCATCCTCGACTACTCGACGGCCGTCACCGGGTGCCTGTTCCACGTACCGACGGCGACCTTCCTCGACGACCTTCCCGCCGCTCCCGGCTGAGCATGCGGGGTCAGTCCCGGGCCGCCCACAGGCCGCGCACATGGCCCAGATGACGGGTCATGATCTCCCGTACGGCCTTCTCGTCGCGCTCCAGCAGGGCGTCCAGGAGTTCCAGGTGCTCCTCGGCCGAGGCGAGCAGGCGGCCCGCCTCGACCAGGGCGGTGAGGCCGTAGAGGCGGGAGCGCTTGCGGAGGTCCGCCACCACCTCGACCAGGTGCGCGTTGCCGGCCAGGGCGAGCAGGCCGAGGTGGAAGCGCGTGTCGGCCTCGACGTAGGCGATCAGATCGCCCGCCGCCGCGGCCGTGACGATCTCCCGGGCCGCCGGGCGCAGCGCCTCCAGGGAGACCCGGTCGGCGGTGCGGGCCAGGTCCACCACCGTGGGGATCTCGATGAGCGCACGGATGTGGGTGTACTCGTCCAGCTGCTTGTCGGAGACCGCGGTGACCCGGAAGCCCTTGTTGGGCACGGTGTCGACCAGACCCTCCTTGGCCAGGTCCAGCATCGCCTCCCGCACCGGCGTCGCCGAGACGCCGAAGCGGGCCGCGAGCGACGGCGCCGAGTAGACCTCGCCCGGCAGCAGCTCGCCCGCGATCAGCGCGGCCCGCAGCGCGTCGGCGACCCGCTCGCGGAAGCTGCTCCGCCGGCCGCCCAGCCGGGGGAGTGCGGGTGGGTTCGCCTGCTGCGGGCGCTGTGCCATGTCACGCATCATCGAAGTCTAATCCGTGGCTAGAGGACGAAGCCCTCCGGGAACGGGTCGGTCGGATCGAGCAGGTACTGGGCCGTGCCGGTGATCCAGATGCGGCCGGTGAAGCTCGGCAGGACGGCGGGCAGGCCGGCGACCTCGGTCGTGCCCAGCAGCCGTCCGGTGAACCGGGCGCCGATGAAGGACTCGTTCACGAACTCGGCGTGCAAGGGAAGTTCGCCCCGCGCATACAGTTGCGCCATGCGCGCGCTCGTACCCGTGCCGCAGGGCGAGCGGTCGAACCAGCCGGGATGGATGGCCATCGCATGCCGGGAGTGGCGGGCGGTTGACGCCGGGCGCCAGCAGGTGGACGTGATGGCAGCCGCGGATGGACGGGTCCTCCGGGTGGACCGGCTCCGGCGGCGAGGATGCCGTCCTTGCGGGCACGGTCGAAGGGCAGCCCGAACTCCTCCAGCGGCAGGATGGCGTAGAAGTTGCCGCCGTTGACCAGCACGGTCGCCACACCGATCGTGCCGTGCCCGCACATCGGCAGGTAGCCGGAGACCTTGATGTAGATCACCCCCCAGTCGCAGTCGCAGTCGCAGTCGGGGCGGCTCGGCGGCTGTCGCCCACCCGGAGTCCCAGGCGTGGACGCCCCCTTGACGTCGTGCGACGCCGGATCGACACTCCAGGGAGGGAATCCTAGTGAATAGGTAGGGAACCATGGTGCGCCTCGAAGCGGTCGCCGGCCGAGCGGGCCGTACGCCGTTGTACGCACCCCTTCTCACCTCCCGCCTGCACATCGACCTGCTGCGTGTCTGCAGCGCGATCAGCCCCCGGGGCTGAGACCGCCCTCGGCGCCGAGCCGGGCCCGTCCCCGCGGCGAGCCCCGCACCGCCGAGCCGGGTCCGCCCCGCGCAGCCACCCACCGACGACGCTTCCGCCGCGCGTACGTCCGCGCGCCCGCATCAGGGGAGACGCATGTCCATCACTCCGCTCGCCGCCGTCCCGTCCGTCCACCGCACCGCGCCCGCCTTCCGGGGCCGGATCGGCCGGGACGCGCGCAGCGGCCACTACGCCGTGCCGCACCGCTACCGGCTGCATGTGTCCACGGCCTGCCCCGACGGGCTGCGCCTGGCCATCGGGCACAGCCTCCTCGGCCTCGACGACAGCTGTCCGGTCAGCTTCCTGCCCGCGCTCCCGGACTGTCCCGGCGGTGGCCACTCGGACCTGCGCCCGCTGTACGAGGCGAGCGCGCACCACTACACCGGGCCGGCGCTCGCGCCGGTGCTCAGCGACGACTGGTCCGGACGCATCGTCAGCACCCATGCCCCGGACATCCTGCGGGACCTGGACCGATTCCCTCGCGACGGCCGCCTCTCGCTGTATCCGTGCGGTACGGAGAGCCAGATCGAGGCCGTCGAACGGCTCTGTACCGAGGGCATCCAGGAGGCCGCGCAGCGCGCCGGACAGGCCGACGCCGACCCCGCCGAGCGGGCCGCGGCCCTCGATGTGCTGCTGGACACGCTGAGCAGGCTGGAGCGGTACCTGGCGGGCGAGGAGTACCTCGTCGACGACCGACTCACCGCCGCCGACGTCGAGTTGTGGGTGGCCCTGGTGCAGCTGGACACCGTGCACCGCTGTCACCTCGACGCCTCCGCCGTGCAGCGCATCGCCGGCCACCCGTCGGTGTGGGCCCACGCCCGGCGCCTGGCTGCCCGTCCCGCCTTCCGCGCCCACCTGGACCTCGACGGCATCGCCCGCCGCCACCACGGCCACTGCCAGGGCCTCGAGGCCGCCGGAGCCGCGGTCCAGATCCTGGACTGGACGGGCCATGCCGCGGACACCACGGGGACTTCGCGCAGGTGAGAGCGGGCCGGACAAGGTCCAATCCTCGGACAGCCGTTGACATTCGAACGGCCGAGTGACTTACTTACCGCTCAGAACGGTCATGAGCGTCAGCGCCAAGCCCTGGCTCGCTGACCGGCAACCCTCGCACCGCGGTGGGGTGCCCCAGGTGACGACCGGACCGGACGACGTCTTCGGTAAGCGCGAGGGCCCCGCGGGGCCGGAACAGTGACAGGTGACGCCATGTACGCAGCTCCCAGGACGGCCGCGAGCCGCACCCGGAGCTGCGTCGCGCCGTACGCCGGGCTCCTCGTCGCCGACCGCGCCGTCGATCTGCTCCGCGTCAACAGCGCACTGTGTACCGCACCGGGCCGTGCCCGCTGCCGGGGCTGACGTCACCTTTCAGCCCCCGCGTTCCTGACGCACACCCCGCGTGCGGTGTGCCGTTGTCCGCCCAGCCCCCGGTTCCCGTGCGATCCCGTGTGCCGTTCGTGCCGTAGCGCCGTCGTGGCCCACGCCGACAAGCCGTGATCCCGGGGTGTCCGACTCCGCCGGAGCCCGCCATGAGTGAACCCCCAGGCGCCGCCGTGTCCCTCGTCGAGGCGCCATCCATCGACACCCTGTCAAGAACTCTTACCGCACAACGAGTTCAGCCACTGCGCCGACCCGGCCGGTGGATCGCCACCGCCGTCGCCCTCGTGCTCGTCGCACAGATCGTGCACGGACTGGCTGCGAACCCCTTCTATCAATGGGACCGTTTCCGCTACTGGTTCCTGCGTCCCACCATCCTCGACGGGCTCGCCGTCACCCTCGAAGTCGCCTCGCTCAGCGCCGTGTTCGGACTGCTCGGCGGCATCCTGCTGGCCCTCGGCCGGCAATCCGGCAGCCCGGTGCTGCGCGCGGTGAGCTGGACCTACACGTGGCTGTTCCGCTCCGTACCGCTCATCGTCGTCCTGCTCTTCCTCTACAACTTCTCGGCCCTGTACAAGACGCTGAGCCTCGGCGTCCCCTTCGGGCCGGCGTTCGTCACCTTCGACGAGTCCCGGCTCGCCACCGACATGACGGTCGCCGTCGTCGGACTGAGCCTCAACGAGGCGGCGTACGCGGCCGAGGTCGTGCGCGGCGGCATCCTCTCGGTGGACCAGGGCCAGCACGAGGCGGCGGCCGCGCTCGGCCTGCCGCAGAGTTACCAGTTCACCCGCATCGTCTTCCCGCAGGCCCTGAGGTCCATCACCCCGAACTACGTCAACCAGCTCATCGGCCTGGTCAAGAGCACGTCCCTGGTGTTCTACGTCTCGCTGCTCGACCTGTTCGGCTCGGTGCAGACGATGGGCAGCACCTACCCCGGCGACATCGTGCCGCTGCTGCTCGTCGCCACCGTCTGGTACCTGATCCTCACCAGCATCGTGTCCGTCGTCCAGTACTACGTCGAGCGCTACTTCGCCCGCGGCGCCACCCGTGGCCTGCCGCCGACCCCGTTGCAGAAGGCGCGCGCCGGCCTCACCGACCTGAGGGCCCGGCTGCGCCGGGAGGCCGCCGTATGACCAAGACCCTGGAGTCCGCTCCCGCGGCTCTCGAAGTCCACGACGTCCACAAGTGGTACGGCGCCCACCGCGTCCTCGACGGCATCGATCTGACCGTGAGCCCCGGCGAGGTCACCGTCGTCCTCGGCCCGTCCGGCTCCGGCAAGTCCACACTGCTGCGGGTGATCAACCACCTGGAGAAACCGGAGAGGGGGTACGTCAGCGTCGGCGGCGAGCTGATCGGCGTACGACGGCAGGGCGAGCGGCTGAAGGAGCTGAGCGAACGGGCCATCCTGGCCCAGCGCAGCCGGATCGGCTTCGTCTTCCAGAACTTCAACCTCTTCCCGCACCTGACCGTCCTCGACAACGTCGCCGCCGCGCCCGTCGCCACCAGGCGGCTGACCAAGGCGGAGGCACAGGAGCGGGCGCGTGAACTGCTCACCCGGGTCGGCCTCGGCGACCGCACCGGTGCCTACCCGCGGCAACTGTCCGGCGGCCAGCAGCAGCGCGTCGCCATCGCCCGCGCCCTGGCGCTGCGCCCCGGCATCATCCTGTTCGACGAGCCGACCTCGGCGCTCGACCCCGAACTCGTCGGCGAGGTCCTCTCCGTGATCAAGGACCTGGCGAGCAGCGGTACCACCCTCGTCATCGTCACGCACGAGATCGGCTTCGCCCGCGAGGTCGCCGACCGCATCGTCTTCATGGACAGCGGACGGATCGTCGAACAGGGCCCGCCCGCCCAGGTGCTGGACCGGCCCCGGCACGAGCGGACCCGCGACTTCCTGAGCAAGGTCCTCTGAATTCCCCCCTGTTGCACCCCTCATCACCTTCACCACCGAACGACAAGGACAGCCATGCCCAGCCACCTTTCCCGACGCAGCCTGACACGCGGCATCACCGCGGCGACCGCCGTCGCCACCCTCGCCACCGGGCTCGCCGCCTGCGGCGGTGACAGCGACGCCGCGACCACGACCGACGCCGCCGGTACGGTGACCGTGGGGCAGGTGTCCAACGGTGCGGCCACCGAGACCCGGCTCAAGGTCTCCGAAGTGAGGTCGATCAGCGCCGAACTGCCCGCGTCCGTCCGCAGAACCGGCAGGCTGGAGATCGCCGTCGGTGCGCTCCCGGACGGCTTCCCGCCGCTGGCCTACGTCGGCTCCGACCAGAAGTCCCTCACCGGCGCCGAACCCGACTTCGGCCGTCTGGTCGCCGCGGTCCTGGGCCTGAAGCCGGAGGTGAAGAACTTCACCTGGGAGAACATGTTCGTCGGCATCGACAGCGGCAAGGTCGACGTCGGCTTCTCCAACATCACCGACACCGAGGAACGCAAGAAGAAGTACGAATTCGCCTCCTACCGCAAGGACAACCTCGGCTTCGAAGTGCTGAAGAAGAGCACCTGGAACTTCGACGGCGACTACGAGAACCTCGCGGGCAGGACGGTCGCGGTGGACAACGGCACCAACCAGGAGAAGATCCTGCTGGAGTGGCAGACGAAGCTGAAGCAGGAGGGCAAGACCCTCACCGTCAAGAACTTCGCCAGTAAGAACGCCACCTACCTGGCCCTCACCGGCGGCAAGATCGACGCGTACTTCGGCGCCAACCCCGGCCTCGCCTACCACGAGAAGCAGTCCGCCGACTCGCCCCACCCGACGCGCAGTGCGGGAACCTTCTCCGGGGCCGGCGCCGGCCTCCAGGGCCTGATCGCGGCCACCACGAAGAAGGACAACGGGCTCGCCAAGCCGATCGCGGACGCCATCAACCATCTGATCAGGAACGGGCAGTACGCCAAGTGGCTGGCCGCCTACAACCTGTCCGCCGAGGCCGTGGGCAAGGCCGAGGTCAACCCGCCCGGGCTGCCATTGAACAACTCCTGACCGGTCGACGGGAACATCCGGCACCGCCCGGGCGTTCCGACTCATGACGAGATCCGCCAGGCGGACGCCGACCCGGCCCGCCGCGCCCGATGGACGGAGGTGTGGGCCGTGAGCCGTCTCCTCGCGCTGCGCGCCCCGCACGCGTACCGCTCCGTCCGTCTTCACTCCCGGCCGCACATAGACCTCCAGCGCGTGGCCGGCGCACTCTGTCGCCCCTGACGTCTCCCCGGCCTGACGGCTCCTGTTCGAGCCACGCCCCGGCTTCAGCCTGCCGTCCTCGCCCGCCGCCGACGCCCCACGCCGCGAGCCGGTGTTCATGTACGGACCTCCAGGAAGGCACCCACGTGTCCTCAACGCCCTCCCCTTCCCTGCATCTTGCCGTCGCCCTGGACGGCACCGGCTGGCACCCGGCCTCCTGGCGCGAGCCGGTGGCCCGGCCCCGGGACCTGTTCACCGCCGGCTACTGGGCCGACCTGGTCGCCGAGGCCGAGCGCGGCCTGCTCGACTTCGTGACCATCGAGGACGGCCTCGGCCCGCAGTCCTCCCGCTTCCTCGAACCGGACGACCGCACCGACCAGGTTCGCGGCCGCCTCGACGCCGTGCTCATCGCCTCCCGCATCGCCCCGCTGACCCGGCACATAGGCGTGGTGCCGACGGTGGTGGCCACCCACACCGAGCCGTTCCACATCTCCAAGGCGATCGCCACCCTCGACTATGTGAGCACCGGCCGGGCCGGACTGCGCGTGCAGATCACCGCCCGGCCGAACGAGGCGGCCCACTTCGGCCGCCGCACGCTCCCCCAGATCGACGCCTACGACAGCCCGTTCGCCCGGGGGCTGGTCGCCGAGCTGTTCGACGAGGCCGCGGACCACGTGGAGGTCGTACGCCGGCTCTGGGACAGCTGGGAGGACGACGCGGAGATCCGGGACGCGGCCACGGGCCGCTTCGTCGACCGGGACAGGCTGCACTACATCGACTTCGCGGGCCGGCACTTCAGCGTCAAGGGCCCCTCGATCACGCCCCGCCCGCCCCAGGGGCAGCCGGTCGTCACCGCACTGGCCCACGACACGATTCCCTACCGGCTCGTGGCCCGGCAGGCCGACATCGGATACGTGACCCCGCACGACGTCGACCAGGCCCGTGCGATCGTCGCCGAGATACGTGCCGAGCAGGCCGCGGCAGGCCGCGCCGACCAGCCGCTGCACGTCTTCGGCGACCTCGTCGTCTTCCTCGACGACGACCGGGCGGCGGCCGCGGCCCGCCGCGAGCGCCTCGACGCCCTCGCGGGGGAGCCGTACACGAGTGACGCGCGCATCTTCGCCGGTACGGCCGCGCAACTCGCCGATCTGCTCAAGGAGTTGAGCGAGGGTGGCCTGACGGGATTCCGGCTGCGGCCCGCCGTGCTCGGCCACGACCTGCCCCGGATCAGCCGGGAACTCGTGCCCGAGCTGCAGCGCCGGGGCCTGTTCCGGCACGCCTACGAGGCCGGCACCCTGCGCGGTCTGCTCGGCCTCGCCCGCCCCGCCAACCGCTACGCCACTGCCGTCGCCTGAGCCGAAGGACCGTACGACCATGAGCAAGCCGCTGAAGCAGATCCACCTGGCCGCCCACTTCCCCGGCGTCAACAACACCACCGTGTGGAGCGACCCGGCCGCCGGCAGCCACATCGAGTTCAGCTCCTTCGCGCACTTCGCCCGCACCGCCGAGCGCGCCAAGTTCGACTTCCTGTTCCTCGCCGAGGGACTGCGGCTGCGCGAACAGGGCGGGAAGATATACGATCTGGACGTCGTCGGCCGTCCCGACACCTTCACCGTGCTGGCCGCGCTGGCCGCCGTCACCGACCGGCTGGGACTGACCGGCACCATCAACTCCACCTTCAACGAGCCCTACGAGGTGGCCCGCCAGTTCGCCAGCCTCGACCACCTCTCCGACGGCCGCTCCGCCTGGAACGTGGTCACCTCCTGGGACGCCTTCACCGGCGAGAACTTCCGCCGCGGCGGCTTCCTGCCGCAGGAGGAGCGCTACTCCCGGGCCAAGGAGTTCCTCGCCACGGCGAACGAACTCTTCGACTCCTGGCGCGGCGACGAGATCCTCGCCGACCGGGCCACCGGCACCTTCCTCGCCGACGCCAAGGCCGGCGCCTTCGTGCACCGGGGGCAGCACTTCGACATCCACGGCCGGTTCAACGTCCCGCGCTCCCCGCAGGGCCGCCCCGTGATCTTCCAGGCCGGCGATTCCGAGGAGGGCCGCGAGTTCGCCGCGTCCAGCGCGGACGCGATCTTCAGCCGGTACGCCACCCTCAAGGAGGGCCAGGCCTTCTACACGGACGTCAAGGCACGCCTCGCCGCGTACGGCCGCCGGCCCGACCAGCTGCTCATCCTGCCCGCCGCCACCTTCGTCCTCGGCGACACCGACGAGGAGGCCGCCGAACGGGCACACGAGGTGCGCCGGCAGCAGGTCAGCGGCGCCACCGCCATCAAGCACCTGGAGTTCGTCTGGAACCGCGACTTGTCCGCGTACGACCCGGAGGGTCCGCTACCGGACGTCGACCCGGTGGTGAGCGACGAGCACATCTCCCGCGGGCGCGCCCAGGTCCGGATGTACCGCGACCCGGTCGCCATCGCCCGCGAGTGGCGGGAGCTGGCCGCCGCCCACCACTGGTCCATCCGCGATCTGGTCATCAACACCGGCAACCGGCAGACCTTCGTCGGCTCACCCGCCACCGTCGCCCGGACCATCAACGACTTCGTGCAGGCGGACGCCTCCGACGGCTTCATCCTCGTCCCGCACATCACGCCGGGCGGCCTGGACGCCTTCGCCGACAAGGTCGTACCACTCCTCCAGGAACAGGGCGTCTTCCGCACCGACTACGAGGGCACCACCCTGCGCGACCACCTCGGCCTCGCCCACCCCGACACCGGCTCCCCGGCCAAGCGGGCTGCCTCGTGACGTTCCCCTGACACCACGGCGAGTCCGGCGGACGTCTCCCTCCCCCGAAGGTGGCGTCCGCCGGACCGCATCCCCCGGCGTCGGACCGTGGCCTGGGCTGTCAGAGTGCCGCCTGCGCGCGTCTCACGCCTGAGTCGGGGGCTACTCAAGTCGCCCTGTATCAAATCTGAGTAGGCGGACTCCAGTTGGTGTGACGACTTACGAACAGGACGCCAAGACCCTCGAACTGCCCTGGCCTTTTGCCGGGCGGGAGGACGAACTGGAGCTGGTGAGACGGTCGTTGGCGGTCGGACGGCCGGGCATAGCGGTGACCGGACCGGCGGGCTGCGGCAAGACCCGGCTGATCACCGAGGCGGTCCTGGGCACCGACCGGGCCCGGGTGACCGGCACGCCCGAGACCCGCGGACTGCGCTTCGCGGCCTTCGCGCACCTGCTGCCCGACACCGTCTCGCTGCACCGCGCGGTGCAGCTCCTGTCCGGCGTACGGCTCCTCGTCGTCGACGACGCCCACCTGCTCGACGAGGCCTCCGCCGCGCTCGTCCACCAGCTCGCCGTGCACGGACGCACCCGGCTGGCCGTGACCGCCACCGACGGAGTGCCGGCGCCGGAGGCGGTGTCCCGGCTGTGGACGGGGGAGCTGCTGCCCCGTCTGCCCCTGGAGCCGCTGCCCCGCGAGGACACCGCCCAGCTGCTCTCCGCAGCCGGTCTGGAGGCGCTCACCGTGGACCGGCTGCACCGGATGTGCCGGGGCGATCTCCGGCTGCTGCGGGATCTGCTGGGGGCGCTGCGCCGGTCCGGCGGGCTGACCCGTCTCCCGGGCAGCGACGAGTGGGCGTGGCGCGGCCCGGTCCCGGTCACCGCGACCGTCCGCGACCGCCTGGCCCACGTCCTGGACCGGCCGGGCCCCGGCGAACGCGAGACACTCGACCGCCTCGCCTTCGCCGAGCCCCTGCCGATCGCCCTGGACGACCTCGACCTGGACGTCCTCGAACGCCTGGAGGCGGAGGGCCTGATCCACGTAGACGACCACGGCTCGGTCACCCTGAGCCACCCCTTGCACGGCTCGGCCCTGCGCGCCACCGTCGGCCGGCTGCGGGCCCGCCGGCTGGCCCGCACACCGGACCGGTGCGGCCCGGCACTGGACGTCGAACAGGCCTGCCTGGAGCGCGGATTGGCGCTGCAGGACGTGCGGGCGGTTCCGACGCCGGTGGGGGACTGGCTGCTGTCCGAAGGGCTGCCCGTCCCTTGCGGGTACGCGGTCGTACGCGCCCGGTACGCCCGGCTGCGCGGCGAGCTGCGCCAGGCGACCGCATGGGCGCGCGAAGGCCTGCGGGCGGCGCCCGGTGACGCGCTCTGCGCAACGGAACTCGACTTAATTCTGGGTCAGCTGGGGGAGACGACGGGAGCGGACCGGTGGGCCGCGGCGGCCCGCGGCGACCTCACGGCCGCCCTGGCCGCGATCACCGGGGACGACGTGTTCGCCCGCTACGACGCCGTACGCCTCGGTGTGCCCGAGCGGGCCGCCGGACTCCTGCCGGCCGACGGAGTGTTCGCCCGGCACGCCGAGGCGCTCGCCCGGGGCGACGGGCCAGGCCTGGACCGGGTCGCCGAGACACTGGAGGAGCGGGGCTTCGCGCTGTTCGCGGCCGAGGCGCACGCCCAGGCCGTACGCGCACACCGCGATCCGCGTGCCGCGCGTCTCTCCCGGACCCGGGCGGTTGCGCTGGCGCGCCGCTGCCAGGGTGCGCGGACGCCGGCACTGGCCGGGCTCGTTCTCGGTGAACTCACCGCGCGGCAACGGCAGATCGTCACCCTCGCGGCGGCCGGGCTCACTAACCGGGAGATAGCCGAGCGGCTGACCTTGTCCGTACGGACCGTCGGGAACCATCTGTACAGCGCGTACACCAGGCTGGGCGCGAGTGATCGTGGTGCTTTGCCCTGGCTGAGCGACCTGGCTGAGCCGGCGTGAGCGAGGCGTCACTCACGCCGCCCCGAACGCCGCAAAAGCCCAGCCCGTTGCCTGGTGGACCGGGTCGCCGGGCTGGGCGGCCCGGGCGTCGCGGAGGGCCTCGGCGAGGCTGAGGCCCGCGTCGAGGCCCTTGTGGAGGGCGAGCATCAGGGGGACCACGGCGGCGTCGTTGACCGGCGCGCTGCTCGCCACCACCCCGGCCGTGCCCAGCGGGAGCAACGCGGTGACCAGGCCGAGGAGTTCGTCGGCCCCGACCGAGGCCAGGCGGGCGGTGTCGCAGCTGGAGAGGATGATCCGGTACGGGCTGCGGGCCAGGCGCTCGAAGTCGTGCACGATCAGCGGGCCGTCGGCCATCCCCAGCGCGGAGAACAGCGGGCTGTCCGCACGGAACGTGCCGTGCGCGGCGAGGTGCGCCAGGGCCGCGCCGTCGAGTTCCTCCAGCACACGGGGGACCTGGGCCGCGTCGCCCTCCAGGACCGTCGCCGTGCCGTACCGGTCCGCCAGTTCGGGCACCTCTGCGCCGCCCGTTGCCAGGCCGGGGCCGCGCACCAGGACGTGCCGGCCGCCGGGCGGCGGCTCGGTCTCCCGGGCCCGCAGCCAGCTGGACGCCGACGGCGACACGCTGAGCACCCGCTCCCGCAGCGCCGGCAGCAGCGCCCACGGCACCCGGTGCAGCGCGCCCGGCGGCACGATCACCACCGGACCGGACCCGAGGTGCGCCGCGGCACCGCCCAGCAGCAGCTCCTGCAGGCGCCGGCCCGCCGCCTCCACCAGCGGCAGCCGCGCCTCGCCTCCGGGGTGGGCGA
This sequence comes from Streptomyces sp. NPDC031100, assembly GCF_055570785.1. NCBI lineage: Bacteria > Bacillati > Actinomycetota > Actinomycetes > Kitasatosporales > Streptomycetaceae > Streptomyces > Streptomyces sp. NPDC031100. The sequence goes on along the minus strand of NZ_JBVIGN010000003.1, from coordinate 243,480 downwards.
GCCGCCGCAGCCCGGCCTGCACATGCTCGGCCTCGGCCACCGCCTCCGCCAGCGCCCCGCCCGCGAACCGCCGCACCCGGCCCTGCCCGCACAGCAGGACGTGCACCCGCCCGTCCACCACCGCGAGTTCGACCAGCAGCGACCGACCGAGCCGGTCCAGCAGACGGCCCGCGTCGAACCGGTCGCCGTCGCCGGGCGAGTCGCCGCGCATGTGGTGGGTGCGGGAGCGGATCTCCCGCTCCAGCCGCCGCTGTTCGCGCTCCAGGGCCGGGACCGGGCGGCCCTCCCGGCGCGCCTCCGTGGCACGGGCCGCTATCTCCCGGTAGGCGGTGAGGCTGCCGAGCAGCGCCGGGTCGGCGGGCGGCCGCGTGGGCGGCGCGGACAACACGGTCGCCCGCCAGCGCTCGCTCCACTCCAGCAGCCGCCGCGGACCGCCGCGCGCGAGACTCACCTCCTGGGCGAGCGCGGCCAGTTCGGCGCCCTGCGCGGTGGCGCGGGCCCGCAGCTCGGAGGCGCCGAGCGTCATCCGGTGGTCGTCCAGGACGTCCAGGCCGCGCCGGCACGCCTCCAGCACGCCGCGTCCGGAACCGGCCGCCCTGGCCCGCAGTGCCTGCGCCGCCCAGCCCGTCATCCGGGCCGGTGGCGGGCCGCCGTGCCGGCTGCGGGCGGCCACCGCCAGGTGCCCCTCAGCCTCCGCCGTCCGGCCCAGCGCGAGCGCGATCCGGCCGGCCAGCAGCGAGGCCTCGGGCGCCGCGGGCGAGCCGAAGGACGCCAGCCGCTCGGCGACCGCCGCGGCGTCCGCGACCAGCCGCCCCGACCTGCGCCCGGCCGCCGCCCGCGCCTCGATGAGCACCAGCCTGGCGTGCGCCTCCCACCAGCTGCGCCGCTGCCCCGCGAACAGCCGTACGGCCGCGGCGGCGCGCGCGACGGCGGTGTCCGCCTCCCCGGCCGAGCGGGCCGCCCGCGCGGCGGCCAGCAGCAGCTCGGCCTTGCGGGTGGACTGCCCGCCCATCCGGTCCAGCAGCGCGATCGCCGCGTCCGCCTCCGCGAGCGCCTCCGGGGCGAGCCCCGCCGCCATCAGCACCTCGCACCGCCGGATCGACAGCATGAACGTGGGCGTGCCGAGCTTGGCGTACCGCTCCTCGGCCTCGTCCAGCAGCCGCAGCGCCGCCGGGATGTCCCCGGACCGGAACGCGGCCAGGCCCCGGCTCTCCACCGCGTCCGCCTTGTCGTGCTCCTGGCCGGTGGTCCCCCACAGCCGCTCCGCCGCCGTGAAGTCCGCGACCGCCCGGTCCACCGCGCCCAGCGCCAGATGCACCGTCGCCCGCAGGGTCAGCGCCCGCGCGGTCCAGATGCCGTCGCCGGCCTGCCGCAGCACCGGAAGCGCCCGCCGTACGTCCTCCAGCGCCTCCCGGTGATGCCCCAGCACCCACCACACATAGGCCCGCCGGTACAGCACCCGCGCCCTGGTGTGTCCGCTGCCTCGTGCGACACCCTGTTCGAACGACGCGAGCCCCTGGCGTGTGCGCCCCGCGTGCACCAGTGCGACCCCCAGGGTGGCGAGCACGTCCGCCTCCCGCTCGGCCGACTCGGCGCGCGCGGCGAGGTTCCGGGCCCGGTGCAGATGGCGCAGCGCGATCCGCAGATCGCCGAAGTCCCGCTGCCAGATGCCCAGTACCTGGTGGGCGACGCTGGCGTGCAGCGGCGACGGATCGGTGTGCAGTACCTGATCCGCGCGTGCCCGGGCCTCGCCCGGATCGGCGAACACCATGGGCAGCAGCTCAAGGACCGTCTCGCTTCCCGCTGTCACCCCTCGCATGGTAGTGGCCTGGGCAAACCCGTCACACAGGTTCTCCGTGGTCTCCTCGGGCTGTACCGGAGGTACGTCCGGGCTGTATCAATCGGTCGTCGGGCGACTCTGACTGTCGGAGACCGTCGCAGGGGGAGGACACACCCATGGCACCACAGCGATTCCACGAACAGTTCGACCACTTCCAGCGGTCCATGCCGGACGTCACCCTGGCCATGGGGCCGGACGAGGACGCCCACTTCCTCTACGAGAAGGGTGTCGTCCTCGCCCGCGACGGCGAGGAGGCCCGGGTGGTGGAGGACGCCGTCCGCACCCACTTCACCGACACCCAGGGCCTGGTCCCCGACCATGTGCGCCGAGTCGGCCCGGAGACCAACCGCACCGGCGTCACCCGGATCCGGGTCGGCGACCCCGCCCAGGGCGATGACGTCGTCCCGCACGCCCTGCGTGCCCTCCGGGAGGCCGAGGGCCGCCAGGGCCGCCGACTGGTCCGGCGCAACCACGTGGTGCACATCGCCCCGGTCAACGCCTGCCCCGGCGACGAGCCCGTACCCGCGCCGCGCAGCGAGCCGCCCAACCCGGCGGCGCTGGAGGGCCTCCACGACCCGGACACCGCCGTCGGCGTTCTCGTCGTCGACACCGGTCTGATGCACGACTACCGCTCCTACCCGCTCCTCGCCCACACCACCGGCGACCACCAGGTTTCCGAGACCGACGCCGACGGAGTGCTCCACCAGTACGTGGGCCACGGCACGTTCATCGCCGGGATCGTCGCGGCCGTCGCGCCCAACACCGACATCACCGTGCGGGGCACGCTCAACGACGTGGGCGCCATGCTGGAGTCGGAGTTCGGCGCGCGGCTCTTCGAGGCGGTGGACGAGGCCGGCTGGCCCGACATCATCAGCCTCTCCGCGGGCACCACCACCGGGTCGGGTGAAGGCCTGATCGGTCTTGAGGCGTTCATGCGTGAACTCCGGGAGCAGCGCACGCTGCTGGTGGCCGCGGCGGGCAACAACGGCAGCGACAGTCCGTTCTGGCCGGCCGCCTACGGGTCCCTGCCGGAGTACGCGGACAGCGTGGTGTCGGTCGGCGCGCTGCGCGGGGACGGCGAGTCCGAGGCCTGCTTCAGCAACCACGGCCCCTGGGTGCAGGTCTATGCCCCCGGCGAGCGCCTGACCAGTGCCCTCACCGGCTTCGAGACGCCCGTGCCGTACGTCTACCAGCACTCCACCTACGACACCTGCCGGTTCGGCTGCACGTACGCCTGCACCTGCCAGTACCCCCGCCACACGGGCGTGCTCAGCGAGGCGCGCGAGAGCACCGCGGGCAAGCCCGACCAGGTGATGTTCGACGGGCTCGCGCAGTGGAGCGGCACCTCCTTCGCCACCCCGGCCGTCGCCGCGCTCGTCGCCGCCCACATGACGGCGCACAAGGAGCGCGACCCGCGCGCGGCCCGCGCCCAACTGCTGGGCTCCGTCACGGAGTCCGCCGAGGTGCGCGGGGCGCAGGTTCCGGTGCTCCGGCCGCCAACCTGGCGACCGGTTTCCGTCGTGATCCCCGCTCAGCCCGTATGAGGGCCGGAACACTCCGCTCCACGGCGTACGATGACGTGCCGTACACGAGGGGTGGAGCCGTGGACCGAACAGAGGTCGGCGCACTGGTCCGGTCGGCCGTCGACGGCGACGCCGCGGCCTGGAAGGCACTGGTGGAAGGAATGAGTCCGCTGGTGTGGTCGGTGGTGCGTGCGCACCGGCTCTCGGACGCCGACGGACACGAGGTCTATCAGACCGTGTGGTTCCGCTTCGCCCAGCATCTGGGCCGGCTGCGGGAGCCCGACAAGGCGGGCGCCTGGCTGGCGAGCACCGCCCGGCACGAGTGCCTGAAGGTGCTCCGGGGGCTGACCCGGCTGACGCTGACGGATGACCCGCAGGTGCTGGACCGGGCCAGCGAGGAGCGGACGCCGGAGCAGACGGTGATCGACGCCGAGGACGAGGCCGACCAGGCCGAGCGGATACGCCGGCTGTGGCAGGAGTTCGAGGCACTGGGCGAGCGGTGCAGGCAGTTGCTGCGCGTGCTGATGGCCTCGCCGCCGCCCAGCTATCTGGAGGTGTCGTCCGCGCTCGGCATAGCGGTCGGCAGTATCGGGCCCCTGCGCCAGCGCTGTCTGCGTCGGCTGCGGGCCCGGTTGGACGCACGGGGGGCGGCATGAGCGGCGTGAACGGGAACGGAATTCCCGAGGAGGACTTCGACGACGCGGAGTTCGACGGCGATCTCCTGGAGGAGGAGCTGCGCCAGGCGGCCGCCGCCCTGGACCCCGTCCCCGAAGGTCTGCGCCAACTCGCCTTGGAAGCCTATGCGTTGCACGACCTGGACGCCCGGATCGCCGAGCTGACCTTCGACTCGCTGGTGGACGCGCTGCCGGTCAGGGGGGTGCCGGACGCGCCGCGGATGCTGACCTTCCGCGCGGGCGAGCTGACCGTCGACGTCGAGGTCACCGGAGAGGGGCTGATCGGCCAGGTGCTGCCGCCGCAGTCGGCGCGCATCGAGGTGCTGGGCGGCCCGCAGACGGCCCGACCCGTCACCGTCGACACGCTGGGCCGTTTCACCAGCGAGGATCCGCCCACCGGCCCGTTCGCCCTGCGGCTGCGGACCGGCGGCGCGGTGATCGTCACGGAGTGGCTGCGGGCCTGACCCCGGGTCACCAGGCGACGGGCAGCGTCCGCGGTCCCGCGGATCATCGTCCTGTGCCGCCTGCGCACCTGCCCGGGCGGCACCGCGAGGCGCAGCCCGGGCAGCCGGGACTTTCGCAACAGGCCCTAAACGGCGTCCACGAGCGCGGCCAGCGCGGCGGCGAGCCGTTCGAGGCCCGGCCCGGCCGGACCGCCGGGCTCGGTCATGTAGGTGTCCCGGCGGATCTCCACCATCAGTGCGCTCACCCTCCGGTCCCGCCCGTAGTACTCCAGCGGCACATAGGTCCCGCTGAACGGACTGTCCAGCCCCGTCTCCCCGCATCCCGCGAAGGCCGCCCGCGCGGCTTCCCCCAGGTCCGACGGCGTGTGGAAGGCGTCCGTGCCGAGACACACGGGCGGTCGCGGCCCCTCCCCGTGCAACTCGTACGGCAGCGGCTCGCTCGGATAGGAGTGCACGTCGATCACGACGGCCCGCCCGGTCGCGGCGAGCCGCCCGGCCACCGCCTCGGCCATCGCCCGCGCGTACGGCCGGAAGTACCGTTCGAGCAGCGGCTCCGGGTCGGTGCCCGCGGCCCGCAGCTCACCCCCGTGCGTGGTCCGCGTGTACACGGCCCCCATCCCCACCGCGAGCATCTCCTCCCGCTCGTCCGGAAACCGCTCCGGATCCACGACCAGCCGCGACAGCCGGTTGACGAACCGCCAGGGCGTGAGTCCGGCCAGCCCGGCCGCCCGCTCGGCGATCCGGTCGGTGTGCGCGTCGGTGATGTGGTCCAGCTCCGCCTCGAGCGCCGCGCTGTCCAGCACGATTCCTTCGCGCACGTCCCCCGGTATCGCCCGCGCCGCGTGCGGCACATGCAGCAGTACGGGCGACTCGGCGGCACCGGGCAGAAGGTCGAACGAGGGCACGGAGTCGGTCACGGGCTGCTCCCGGGGCGTTGTCGGTGGCGTGGTGCGCGGTCAGGACGGAAAACGCCTCCGCCCCGGTCGGGGCAACGACCGGGGCGGAGGTTCACTCACGGCTGCGGCTCGGGCGCCACGGGCGTCAGCTCAGGGACGCCAGCGCCTCGTTCCACGTGGCCGACGGGCGCATGACCGCGTCCGCCTTGGCCTTCTCCGGCTGGTAGTAGCCGCCGATGTCGGCCGGGGAGCCCTGGACGGCGATCAGCTCGTCGACGATCGTCTGCTCGTTGGCGGTGAGCGTCTCGGCGAGCGGCGCGAACGCCTTCGCCAGGTCGGCGTCGTCGGTCTGCCGGGCCAGCTCCTGCGCCCAGTACAGGGACAGGTAGAAGTGGCTGCCGCGGTTGTCGATGCCGCCGACGCGACGGGTCGGGGACTTGTCCTCGTTGAGGAAGGTCGCCGTGGCGCGGTCGAGGGTGTCGGCGAGGACCTTGGCACGGGTGTTGCCGGTGGTCGCCGCGTACTGCTCGAAGGCGGGGACGAGCGCGAAGAACTCACCGAGCGAGTCCCAGCGCAGGTAGTTCTCCTTGACGAGCTGCTGGACGTGCTTGGGCGCGGAGCCGCCGGCGCCCGTCTCGAACAGGCCGCCGCCCGCCATCAGCGGGACGACCGACAGCATCTTGGCGCTGGTGCCCAGCTCCAGGATCGGGAACAGGTCGGTCAGGTAGTCGCGCAGGACGTTGCCGGTCACCGAGATCGTGTTCTCGCCGCGACGGATGCGCTCCACCGACAGCTTGGTGGCCTCGACCGGGGCGAGGATGCGGATGTCCAGGCCCTCGGTGTCGTGCTCCGGCAGGTACTGCTTGACCTTGGCGATCAGGTTGGCGTCGTGGGCGCGGGTCTCGTCCAGCCAGAAGACGGCCGGGTCGCCGGTGGCGCGGGCGCGGGTGACCGCCAGCTTCACCCAGTCCTTGATCGGCGCGTCCTTGGCCTGGCAGGCGCGGAAGATGTCGCCGGCGGAGACCGTCTGCTCCAGGACGACGTTGCCGGCCTGGTCGACCAGGCGGACGGTGCCCGTGGTCGGGATCTCGAAGGTCTTGTCGTGGCTGCCGTACTCCTCGGCCTTCTGTGCCATCAGGCCGACGTTCGCGACGGAGCCCATGGTCGACGGGTCGTAGGCGCCGTTGGCGCGGCAGTCCTCGACCACGGCCTGGTAGACGCCCGAGTAGGAGGAGTCCGGCAGCACCGCGAGGGTGTCCGCCTCCTGGCCGTCCGGGCCCCACATGTGGCCGGAGGTGCGGATCATGGCCGGCATCGAGGCGTCGACGATGACGTCGGACGGCACGTGCAGGTTGGTGATGCCCTTGTCGGAGTCGACCATCGCGAGGGCCGGGCCCTCGGCGAGCTCGGCGTCGAAGGAGGCCTTGATCTCGGCGCCCTCCGGCAGGGCCTCGATGCCCTTGAAGATGCCGCCCAGACCGTCGTTGGGGGTCAGACCGGCGGCGGCGAAGATCTCGCCGTACTTCGCGAACGTCTTCGGGAAGAAGGCGCGCACGACATGACCGAAGATGATCGGGTCGGAGACCTTCATCATCGTGGCCTTCAGGTGCACGGAGAACAGGACGCCCTCCTCCTTGGCGCGGGCGACCTGCGCGGTCAGGAACTCGCGCAGCGCGGCGACGCGCATCACGGAGGCGTCGACGACCTCGCCCTCGAGGACCGGGACCGACTCGCGCAGGACCGTGGTCGAGCCGTCGTCGCCCTTGAGCTCGATGCGCAGCGAACCGGCCTCGGAGATCACCACGGACTTCTCGGTGGACCGGAAGTCGTCCGCGTCCATGGTCGCCACGTTGGTCTTGGAGTCGGAGCTCCAGGCGCCCATGCGGTGCGGGTGGGTCTTGGCGTAGTTCTTGACCGAGGCGGGGGCGCGGCGGTCGGAGTTGCCCTCACGCAGGACCGGGTTCACGGCGGAACCCTTGATCTTGTCGTAGCGGGCGCGGATCTCGCGCTCCTCGTCGCTCTTCGGGTCGTCCGGGTAGTCCGGCAGCGCGTAGCCCTTGCCCTGCAGCTCGGCGATCGCGGCCCTCAGCTGCGGGATCGAGGCCGAGATGTTCGGCAGCTTGACGATGTTGGCCTCGGGTGTCTTGGCCAGCTCGCCCAGCTCGGCCAGGGCGTCCGGGATGCGCTGGTCCTCGTTCAGGTACTCCGGGAAGACGGCGATGATGCGCCCTGCCAGCGAGATGTCGCGGGTGTCCACGGAGACACCGGCCTGCGAGGCGTACGCCTGGATCACCGGCAGGAACGAATGCGTCGCCAGGGCCGGGGCCTCGTCTGTGTAGGTGTAGATGATGGTCGAGTCAGTCACCGGGTGCTCCGCTCCACGTCTGCAACATTGCTCGACATCAAGATATCTCGTGATCGAGGCGGGCTCGACAGGGGTCGTGTCTCGAAAGGGTGCCCAGGCGGGTGCAACCGAGTCCGCCGAACGCTGTGGTCATGACAATTGGTCGCTCACCGGCCATGCGCGATCGGCCCACTGCCCGGCGGCCGGCTCCGGCCGGCCGTCCGTCCGCCCGCCCGAGCGAAGGCGGATCATGAGATAGCGCACCAGAGTGACGGCCCCCGCGGCCGTGCTGATGGGTACGACGACCGCGCTGACCCTGGGCTCCACGGCCCCGGCAAGGGCGGAGGGGAACACGGGGACCCGGGCCCGGAGACCCTCGGCGACCCCGTATTCCCGGCCCTCGGCAACGACGGTTACCGCGTGTCGGCGTACCACCTGACCTCGCCTACAACCCCGCGACCGGGCTGGTCGACGCCACCGCCACCAACCCTGCGGATCCGCATCCCCTGGGCGCTGACCCGCTTCTCCCTGGACGCCCTCGGCCTCGACATACGTCCGTGTGCGTCGGCGGCCGCACCGCCCTCTGGGAGCAGGCGGACGAGAAACTGCGCATCACACCCGTTCGGCCCCCTTCCCGCGAAGGCGGCCGCGACCGTCCGGGTCGAGTACTCCGCCGCCCCGCGCCGCAGCCTGCCGCACACCGCCTGGGTGCCCACCCCGGACGGCTTCGCGATCTGCCCGCAGCCACCGTACGGCGTACGCGTACTGCTCGCTCGCGCCGATCGCCACCGAACTCGTCCAGATCACCGTCGGCGACTACGTGGTCAAGGACCGCCAGGGCCCGCACGGACTGCCCCTGCGCGATGTCGTCCCCACCGCCCGCGCCGCCGCCCTGGAACCGGCCCTCGCCCTCACGCCCGGCCTGGTGACCTGGCTGGCGGACCGCCTGGGCGCCTTCCCGTTCGAGACGTACGGCCTGCTGCCGTGCAACTCCGACGACCCGAAGGCCCTCGCGGCGACCAGTGGCGCCACGACTCGGGTCCGGTCGCCGCCCCCGACGCCGTCAACCTCTTCGACAGCCGGCGCCACCTGGGCGGCGTGCTCGTGCTGTACGCCTTCCGGCAGCTGGTTGCGCGACTGGCTCTACGGCACGAAGACCCCGCGGATGCCCGGCCACCCTGACTGGACGGTCACCCCGGTCAGTTCGTCCTCCGCGGCCCGACACAGCTGCGCGGCGGCCACTGGCACGAGAACTCGGCCACGCTCTGACCAGTGCCGAGGGGCGGAACCCGGCCGGGTTCCGCCCCTCGGACCCGTGGACCGGCCGGCCCTAGTCGGTCACGGTCGAACTCGAGGGCAGGCCCTCCCCGCTGCGCTGCTGCGGGATCACCACCGCGCCCTGCTGGAGCGCCACGGTCCGGGTCGGGGCCGGGATGCGGATGCCCTCCTCGCGGTAGCGGCGGTGCAGGCGCTTGATGAACTCGTGCTTGATGCGGTACTGGTCGCTGAACTCGCCGACGCCGAGGATCACCGTGAAGCCGATGCGCGAGTCACCGAAGGTGTGGAAGCGGATGGCGGGTTCGTGGTCAGGGACGGCGCCGGTGATCTCGGTCATGGTCTCGGCGATGACCTCGGTCGTGACGCGCTCGACGTGGTCCAGGTCGCTGTCGTAGCTCACACCCACCTGCACGAGGATCGTCAACTGCTGCTCGGGACGGGTGTAGTTGGTCATGTTGGTCTTCGCGAGCTGGCCGTTGGGGATGACGACCAGGTTGTTGGACAGCTGGCGGACCGTCGTCTGGCGCCAGTTGATGTCCACCACATAGCCCTCCTCGCCGCTGCTCAGGCGGATGTAGTCGCCCGGCTGCACGGTCTTGGAGGCGAGGATGTGGATGCCCGCGAAGAGGTTGGCGAGGGTGTCCTGCAGGGCGAGGGCCACGGCCAGACCGCCGACGCCGAGGGCGGTGAGCAGGGGCGCTATGGAGATGCCCAGCGTCTGCAGCACCACCAGGAAGCCGATCGCCAGGACCAGCACCCGGGTGATGTTGACGAAGATGGTCGCCGAACCCGCCACGCCCGAGCGGGACTGGGTGACCGAGCGGACCAGACCCGCCACGACCCGGGCCGCGGACAGGGTCACCACGAAGATCAGCCACACCTGGAGGATCTGGTTGGTGTGGTGCTGGACGGTGCGGGTCAGGGGCAGCACCGCCGCGGCCGCCGCGGCGCCGGCCGCGATCGCCGCCCAGGGGACGACGGAGCGCAGCGCGTCCACGATGACGTCGTCACCGCTCCACTTGGTCCGCTTGGCGTGCTTGGCCAGCCAGCGCAGCAGCGTGCGGGACAGGAAGGCCAGCACCAGGCCCGCGGCCAGGGCGATGCCGGCGAGGACGAGGTCGTCCAGGGTCAGCGCGCGGTTCACCGGTCACCCCCGGGGCGCACAGCTGCTGCGCAGAGCCTGATGTGAAGTCTCGTCACGTTGTCACCTGCTCGATGTCCGGAATGTGCGATCGCACCGCCCGCCGGATCGGCGGCGGTCGGCGCGATCGTTCATCCTGCCGTATCCGGCACACTGGTTCGCACCGTGAGCCGTGCGGTCAGCGGGACTTCAGACCTTGCAGAGCCCCCGCTCGTAGTCCACCGTGGCGGTCTCCTTGGAGTATGCCCACTGCGGGCTCAGCAGCTGGGCGTCGAGCTGCCGGGCGGCATCGGGGCTCTCCACGATGTACCCGAAGTCCTGCAGCCACGCCGGGTAGAGGTTCTTCGAACCGATGTAGAACGCGGAGCCGTCGACCGAGACCAGCTTGTGGTGCTGGGCGTACGCGTGTCCGTCGGCCCACTTCGCGCTCGGGGAGCTGCGGAAGGACGCGAGCTGCAGGTTGGAGCAGAGCGCCGCCGTCGCGCTGCGCTCGTCGCCGGTGACCCGGGCGAGCCGGCTGCGCAGCACGTCGCTGATCTCGGAGAGGGACTTGATCTGCGAGTAGCCGCCGCTGCCGACGGCGCCGCGGTTGGCGGGGTCGCTGACGACGATCCGCACCTTGACGCCGGCGGCGAGCTTCGCGGCGAGGGCGTCGTAGACGCGGGTGTCGTAGCGGGGCAGCGGCGGGCAGGTGGCGTTGAGGTCCTGCTGCGAGATCTCGATGTGGCCGGTCGCGCTGGAGATCAGTGAACGCAGCGCGCTCTCCTCGGGGTTGACCGTGTCGTAGTCGCGGTCCCCGTTGGTGTTGTCGTGCAGCCCGAGCACGCACCGGGTGCCGGACGTGTCCGGCAGGGCCGGACGCCAGGCGGAGGCGGGGTCGGCGTCCTGGATGCCCACGCCGAGCCCGCCGACGGCGATCACCGGTACGTCGCCGGTGGCCGGGACGGCACGGGGGTTGGTGTCCCGCTCCATGGCGGCCATGCAGTCCGCTCCGCCCGAGGACGCGTACCAGACATAGGCGATGTTGCTCTTGTTGCTGCAGGTCCAGGCCCACAGCCGGTCCAGGTACCGGCCGGCCGTGCCGGCGGCGGGGCCGGTCAGGGCGAGGTCGACGTCGGTGACCGGGTGGGCGGTGTCCAGGTAGTCGCCCTTCCAGTCGTTGATGCCGCCGGTGACCGCGGACTCGCCGTCGACGACCAGGAGCTTGGAGTGGTTCCACGAGAAGGCGGTCTTCGACGTCGTCATCGAGGCGACGTCGAGCGTGATGGCATCGGCCGCCGGGCCGAGCTTGCCGAGCAGGTCGTCCCGGTACTTCGAGGGCAGCACGTTCATGTGGTAGAGGGGTGCGGCCCCGACGAGCACGCGGACCTTGAGATGGTGGCCCGAGGCCACGGAGGACTTCAGGCCCGCGACGATGGCGTCCTGGAAGGCGCCGTCCGGGAAGGGCGCGAGGCTGGAGATGTCCACGGTCCGCGTCGCCCGGGAGATGTTCTCGGTCATCTTGGCGAGCAGCCGCCGCGTGCCCGCGCGGTCCTTGCAGTCGGCGTCGCCCCAGCAGCCGGGCGTCTGCAGCAGCCAGCCCGCGGGGTCGTCGGCCGGGGCGTCGAGCCGGTTGCCGCTCGTCCGCTCCCACACGTCCCCTTCGAGGCCGGGCGAGACCTCGCGCAAGGTGCGCTCCACGGCGTCGAGATGCGGGGTCGGTGCATCGGCGGCGGTGGCGGGTGCGGCGGGCAGCACGGCCAGGGCGAGGGCGGATATCAGTGCGGCGCGCGCCGGACGGTTCAAGCGGAGCGGAAGGATCATCCGCAGAAGTTACCAGGCAGTAGATCCCGCGTAGGACCGAAGGGCCCCGTGACAGTGGGCAGTTGTGGCGGGGCAGACCGGCTCGTGGACGGATTCCGGCCATGCCGCGCCGCACCGGTCTCGCAGGCCGGCTGCTCAGACGATGCCCTCCGCGAGGTCGGCCTGGTCGCGGTCGCTGCCGTAGGCGGCGGTGGTCGGTGTGCCGTACGAACGACGGGCCACGTACCACCAGATGCTGGCCAGGATCAGGACGACCACGAGGGCCACGGCCGCGTAGTTCATCGTGTCGACGGTGACCGGCGAGGACTGCGGCAGGCAGAACAGGACCGTCACACAGGCCACCCAGACCACCGCGATCCAGCCGATCGGCCTGCTCCACCGGCCCAGGTGCCAGGGGCCCGGCCGGAAACGGTCGCCCGCCCGCAGCCGCAGCAGGACGGGGATCGCGTAAGCGGGGGTGATACCGATGACGTTGATGGCGGTCACCGCGCCGTACGCCGTCGCCGAGTACAGGGACGGCAGGGCGAGGACACCCGCGACGATCACCGACAACCACACGGCGGCGACCGGGGTCTGGGTGCGGTTGCTGACCCTGCGCCACAGGTGCGAGCCCGGCAGGGCGCCGTCCCGGCTGAACGCGAAGACCATGCGGCTGGCCGCGGCCACCTCGGCGTTGCCGCAGAACAACTGGGCGACGATCACGACGAGCAGCAGCGCGCTCGCCCCGTCGGTGCCTAGGCCGTCGAGCAGGATCTGCGCGGGCGGTACGCCGGTGTCGGTGGTGCGCGTGGCGTCGTAGTCCTGGATGGCGAAGGTCAGTCCGGCGAGGAGCACGAAGCCCGCGATCCACGACACCCAGATGGACCGTACGATGCCCTTCGCCGCCGACACCGAGGCGTTGGAGGTCTCCTCGGACAGGTGCGCGGAGGCGTCGTAACCGGAGAACGTGTACTGGGCGAGCAGCAGGCCGATCGCCGCCACGTAGAGCGGGCTCGACCAGCCGGTGTCGTTGACGAACTTCGTGAACACGAAGGACGGCGACTGGTGGTGGTCCGGGACGATCGCCAGTGCCCCGACGATCAGCGCGACACCGGCCAGGTGCCACCACACGCTGACCGAGTTGAGCAGGCTGACCAGACGTACGCCGAACAGGTTCAGCACGGCGTGCAGGAGGAGGATGGCGCAGAAGATCAGCATGGTCTTGCCGGGAGTCGGTTCGAAGCCCCACTGAAGGTTGGCGAAGGCGCCGGTGAACAGGGCGGCGCCGTAGTCGATCCCGGCGATCGCGCCCAGCAGACCGAGCAGATTCAGCCAGCCCGTGTACCAGCCCCAGCGCCGGCCGCCGAGCCGGTCGGCCATGTAGTACAGGGCGCCGGAGGTCGGATAGGCGCTGGTGACCTCGGCGAGCGCGAGGCCCACGCAGAGCACGAACAGCCCGACACCCGCCCAGCCCCACAGCATCACGGCGGGCCCGCCGGTGCCCAGACCGAAGCCGTAGAGGGTCATGCAGCCGGACAGGATCGAGATCACCGAGAAGCTGATCGCGAAGTTGCCGAAGCCGCCCATGCGGCGGGCGAGCACCGGGCGGTAGCCGAGTTCGCGCAGGCGCCGTTCTTCGTCGTGCTGGGGTCGGGCGGGGGAGGGCGATGGATCGGGGGACATGCGGAAACCTCCGGGGTGAGGAAGGTAAGGGGCGTCAGGCGCCCTCGCGGCAGCGGTCCCTGGCCTGCAGGAAGACCTCCACGGCACGGCCGCGGTCCGGGGTGCGGTACATCCAGGGCGGGGGCGTGAAGTACGGGCCGATCGTGTCGAACACCCGGGCCGCATCCGGGAACTGGTGGGCACCCCACAGGGCGTGGGCCAGGTGGTTGAGGTCCAGTAGGGAGCGTTCGGCCCGCGGCGACTGCTCGAACCAGGAGTGCAGCGCCCGGCGCGCCTCGCGGGCCGCGTCCTCCGCCACCCAGTGCAGGTCGAGCGCCGCGTCGTGCCCGCTGCCGCGCCGGTAGCGCTCGACCCGGACGTACAGCGGCAGCAGGTGCAGCGCGGACCCGGGCGGCGCCGAGCCGACGGCCCACTGGGCGTAGCCCGCGGCCTGGGTGAGCCGGTCCGAGGTGTCGATCGCGTACAGGAACTGGAGCATCCGGTGGTGGGCCTCGCGGTTGTGCGGGTCGCGTCGGCCTGCCTCGGCCAGCAGCCCCCAGGGGCCCGGCGGCAGCGTGGGTTCCGGCGGCGGCTCCCGGTGCTCGTCCCAGCGCTGTGCCGGATCCAGCTGGGCCAGGGCGAGCAGGCACACCCAGGGCACCGGGTCCCGCGGGGCGGCCTCGCTGGCGGACTGTGCGGCGTCCCACGCCTCGATCCACAACTCGTGCGTCCGCAGGTGCCGTTCGCGTCGAGCCCGCAGGGCCCGCTCCACGCCGATCCGGGCGTGCATCACCGCGGCCGGCACGCTCCGCGGTTCCTCCTGGAGCCAGGCCCGCACCACATCGGTGCCGGCCGCGGCCGCCGCGAGGATCTGGGTGCGCTGGGTCCACTGCCACCAGCTCGTGGTGTCCGCGAGCAGGGCGCGCATCGCCATCCAGCGCCCGGTGCGCAGATCCTGGAGTACGGTGCGCAGGGCGCCGTCGTGACCGGCGGGGTCGTAGGAGGGGCGTGCTCCATCTCTGGCCATCAGCCGCCCGTCCCGGTCCGCACGCGGACGGGCTGGGTGGCGGGATGAGGTAGCAACAGCCCTCCTCCGGGCGGTGATCGAAGGGTCGCGCACGGGTCGGCGGTCACTATAGGGGCGTCGTTTCCGCCGTGCCATTGTTGTCAACGCAACTATGTGGACGGGAAGTTGATCGGCCAGCGGCGGTGCTTGACGCCGGACGCGGCCCGGCGGCAGGCTGTTCGCGCTGATCTTCGACGATCCGGACGAGGGTGCGGGAGGGTGTCATGCCGGGGCCGGTACTCGCCGTCGACCAGGGCACGTCCGGCACGAAGGCCCTGGTCGTCTGCCCCGAACGCGGTGTCCTCGGCGCCGGGTTCGCGGCAGTGACACCCCGTCACCTCCCGGGCGGTCTGGTCGAGGTGGATCCGGCCGAGCTGTACGCCTCGGTGCTCGACGCCGGTCGGCGCGCACTCGCCGAGGCGGGCGAGCCCGTCGTGGCGATGGGCCTGGCCAACCAGGGGGAGACCGTCCTCGCCTGGGACCCGGCGACCGGCCGCCCGCTGACGGACGCCCTTGTCTGGCAGGACCGGCGCGCCGAGACCGTGTGCGCGGAACTCGCCGAGCAGGCCGAGGAGTTGCGGCAGCTGACCGGTCTGCCCCTCGACCCGTACTTCGCGGCACCCAAGATGGCCTGGATCCGCCGCCACCTCACCCGCGAGGGCGTCGTCACCACCTCCGACGCCTGGCTGGTCCACCGCCTCACCGGCGCCTTCGTCACCGACGCGGCCACCGCCGGACGCACCCAGCTCCTCGACCTGGACCGGGCCGAGTGGTCGCCGCGGGCGCTGGAGAGCTACGGGCTGTCCGGCGAACGGCTCCCGCAGGTGGTCGACAACGCTCAACGCATCGGCGTCACCCGGGCATTCGGCCCCGAGATCCCGCTCACGGGCCTCGTCGTAGACCAGCAGGCCGCCCTCCTCGCCCAGCGCATCACCGGGCCCGGCACCGCCAAGTGCACCTACGGCACCGGCGCGTTCCTGCTCGCGCACACCGGCGACAGGCCCCGGCGCGGCACCTCCGGCCTGGTCAGCTGCGTCGCCTGGCGGCTCGGCGGAGACACGAGCTACTGCCTGGACGGGCAGGTGTACACGGCCGCCTCCGCCGTGCGCTGGCTCACCGAGCTCGGCGTCATCTCCTCGGCCGCCGACCTCGACCCGGTCGGCGGCTCCGTCCCCGACAGCGGCGGCGTCACCTTCGTCCCCGCCCTCGCCGGGCTCGCCGCCCCCTGGTGGCGCGGCGACCTGCGCGGCTCCCTGACCGGTCTCGGCCTCGACACCGGACCCGGACACCTGGTGCGCGCCCTGTGCGAGGGCCTTTCGGCCCAGGTGGTCGAGCTGGCTCAGGCGGCCGCGGCCGACCTCGGCACCCCGCTCGACGCGCTCCGCGTCGACGGCGGACTGACCCGCTCCGCCCTCCTCATGCAGACCCAGGCCGACCTCCTGCAACGCCCTGTCGAGGTCTCCGCGCTCCCCGACGCCACCGCGCTCGGCGCCGCCGCCCTCGCCCGGCTCGGCGCGGACCGTACGCTGAGCGTCGAAGACGCCCTGCCCGACTGGAAGCCGGCCGCCGTGTACGAACCCCGCATCCCGGCCGACGAGGCAGCCGAACGCCTCGCCGGGTTCCGCAGCGCGGTCGCCGCCCTGCTCGGCCCATGACGGTCACCGGCGAGGGGTCGTTGCCCGGGCACCCGTACGACGTGGCGGTCGTCGGCGCCGGAGTCGTCGGCTGCGCCATCGCCCGGGAACTCGCCCGCCACCCCCGTCTGCGCATCGCCCTGGTCGAGGCGCAGGACGACGTCGGCCAGGGCACCTCCAAGGCCAACACCGCCATCCTGCACACCGGTTTCGACGCGACCCCGGGCTCCCTGGAGGCCCGGCTGGTCCGCGAGGGCTCCCGGCGCCTCGCCGCCTACGCCGCCGAGTCCGGAATCCCCGTCGAACGGGTCGGCGCCCTGCTCGTCGCCTGGGACGAGGAGCAACTGGCCGCCCTGCCGCACCTGGCCGAGAAGGCCGAGCGCAACGACTGCCCGGACACCCGACTCCTCGACGCCGGCGAACTGTACGTCCGCGAGCCGCACCTCGGCCCCGGCGCGCTCGGCGCCCTGCACGTACCCGGCGAGAGCATCATCTGCCCCTGGACGACGACCCTCGCCTATGCCACCCACGCGGTCCGCGCGGGCGTCGACCTGCACCTGAACGCCGAGGTAAATGACGTTAGTCGGGGCGAGGGAGGTCATCTCCTGGCCACCTCCAGGGGCACCCTGCGCGCCCGCCACCTGGTCAACGCGGCCGGGCTGCACGCCGACACCCTCGACCGAGCCCTCGGCCACGACGACTTCACCGTCACCCCGCGCCGCGGCCAGCTCATCGTCCACGACAAGCTCGCCCGCTCCCTGGTCCGGCACATCCTGCTGCCCGTCCCGACCGCCCTGGGCAAGGGCGTCCTGGTCGCCCCCACCGTCTACGGCAACGTCCTGCTCGGCCCCACCGCAGAGGACCTGGACGACAAGCGGGCCACCGGCTCCACCGCCGAGGGCCTCGCCCTGCTGCGGGAGAAGGGCGGCCGCATCCTGCCGGCGCTGCCGGCGGAGGAGGTCACCGCCGTCTACGCCGGGCTGCGCGCAGCCACCGAGCACGAGGACTACCGCATCACCGCACACCCCGAGCAGGCGTACGTCACCGTCGGCGGGATCCGCTCCACCGGCCTGACCGCGTCCATGGCCATCGCCGCCCATGTCGTGGGCCTGCTGGCCGACACCGGACTCGACCTCGGCCCGACCCGGGAACCGGACCCCGTGCGCATGCCCAACCTCGGCGAGGCCTTCCCGCGCCCGTACCAGCGCCCCGAACTCATCGCCGCCGACCCGGACTACGGCACCCTCGTCTGCCACTGCGAGCGCGTCTCCCGCGGCGAGATCCGCGACGCCCTCGCCAGTACGATCCCGCCGCGCACCCTGGACGGCCTGCGCCGCCGCACCCGCGCCCGGGCGGGCCGCTGCCACGGCTTCTCCTGCGGGGCGGCCGTACGGCAGCTCTTCGAGGAGGCGCGCAGATGACCACCGACCGCCGGGTCGACGTCCTCGTCGTCGGCGCCGGTCCCGCCGGACTCGCGGCCGCGGCGCGCCTGGCCGCCGCCGGAGCCGGCCGGATCGAGGTGCTGGAACGGGAGCCACAGCCCGGGGGAGTGCCGCGGCACTGCGCACACGGCGGCTTCGGCACATGGACGCATCCGCTGACCGGGCCCGGGTACGCACGCCTGCTGACCGAGTCGGCCGAGCGGGCGGGGGCCGTCGTACGGACCGGGATCACCGTCCTCGACTGGGTGGACACGGGGCCGTCGGCCGGGGGCGGTGGACGGGGTGCCGCGTCGGCCCGCACGGGCGGGTACGTGGCCGGGGCCGGCGCCTCCGGGCAGCCGGAGGCGGGGTGGACGGCTCCGGCCGGGCAGGGGCCCGTGCCGACGAGCGCCGCAGGCGGCCCGGCGCGGGTCACCGCCGGCCGGCCGGGCCCGGTGCTCACAACGGTCGGCGCCGGCGGTCACGAGACGATCGCGGCGCGGGCCGTCGTCCTGGCCACCGGCTCCCGTGAACGCCCCCGTGCGGCCCGCCTGGTGCCCGGCACCCGGCCCGCCGGCGTCTACACCACCGGCGAACTCCAGCAGGCGGTGCACCTGTTCGGGCAGTCGATCGGCGCCCGCGCGGTGGTGGTGGGCGCCGAGGACGTGTCGTACGCGGCGGCCGACACCCTGCGCACGGCCGGTGTGGCGGTGGTCGCCCTGGTGACCGACAACTCTCGCTCCCAGGCCACGCTGCTGCGCGCTCAGTCGGCCCGCCTCGGCCGCCGTGTCCCGCTCCTCACGGACACCGAGGTCGCCGAGCTCCTCGGTCACGGCCGCCTGTCCGGCGTTCGCGTCCGCCACCGCGACGGCCGCACCGCCACCCTGCCCTGCGACACGGTCGTCTTCACCGGCGACTTCGTCCCCGACGACGAACTCGCCCGCCGGGGCGGCATCACGCTGGACACGGGCCCGTACACCTCGCGTCCGGGCGTCTTCGCCGCCGGCGCCGTGCTGCGCCCCGGACAGCGTGCCAGGGCGGCGACCCGGGCCGGGGCGGAGACGGGTGGTGCGGTGCTGGAGTGGCTGGCGGAAGGAGTCTGGCCGGTTCACAGATCCGTGTAGGACCCGTGCCGCCCGGCACCCCCGGCGAACCGTGCGGCCCCCTGGAGCCCCTCGGCCAGCACGTCCATGCCGTAGCGGAGTTCGCCCCGCATCGCGCTCTCCTCATCCAGACCGTCCTGGTCCAGCACCGAGGCCCGGTCGCCGCGCAGGCACGCCTGCGGGAAGCGTGCGATCGCCGCGGCCAGCTCCTCGGCCTCGGCGCGGGCGTGGCCGGTGGGCACGAGACGGCTCGCGAGGCCGATGTCGTGGGCCTCGCGGGCCGGGACCGGGCGGCCGGTGAGGATCATGTCCATGGCCCGGCCGGTGCCGATCAGCCGGGGCAGCCGTACCGTGCCGCCGTCGATCAGCGGGACGCCCCAGCGGCGGCAGAACACCCCGAAGACGGCATCCTCCTCGGCGACCCGGAGATCGCACCACAGGGCCAGTTCGAGGCCGCCCGCCACGGCGTGCCCCGCAACGGCCGCGATCACCGGCTTGGACAGCCGCATCCGGGTCGGCCCCATCGGACCGTCGCCGTCCTCGGCGACCCGGTTGCCGCGCTCGCCGCCCATCGCCTTCAGGTCGGCGCCCGCGCAGAACGTGCCGCCCTCGCCCCACAGCACCGCCACCCGCGCGTTGTCGTCGGCCTCGAACTCCCGGAATGCGGAGGCGAGTTCCACGGCCGTGGGCCCGTCGACCGCGTTGCGGACCTCGGGGCGGGACAGGACGATCGTGGTGACGTGTTCCTTGCGCTCCACGCGGACCGGCACGGCGGATGCTCCTTCTCAGGGGGCGGCTCGGAGGGCCACTCTGCCTCAGATGACCTTCAGCCGCACCAGTGCCCCCAGCGTCAGCGCCCCCGGCACCAGCGGCACCCAGACGGTGATGATGCGGTAGGCGAGCACCACCGCCGTGGCCACCGCCACCGGGCCGCCCGCCGCCACCAGCGCCACGATCAGCGCCGCCTCCACCGAGCCGAGCCCGCCCGGGGTGGGCACCAGCGCCACCGCGACCGTCGCGGCGAGGTACGCCAGCGCCATGTGCGCGGGCGGCACCGGCAGGCCCAGCGCCTGCCCGACCGCCACCAGGCCGGCCGCCTGGAGCGCCGGGAAGGCGAGCGAGCCGCCCCACAGCGCGAGCGCCCGGGACGGACGCGTGTGCACCGAGCGGGCCTCGCCCAGGGCGGTGCGCACGAAGCCGACCACGGGCGTGCGCAGCCGTCGTACGAGGGCCAGCGCGGCCACCGCCACCGCCAGCACCGCACCCGCGACGGCCAGCACCGGTCCGACGGCCCCGTGCGGGAGCAGGCCGCCGAGCCGCAGCGCGTCGGGGAAGGCGAGCAGCAGCGCGGCCAGCAGGCTCAGCCGGCCGACCGACTCGGCGAGCAGGTACAGCGCGAGCGCGGCGGAGGAGCGGGCGAGCGGCACCCCGCACACGGTCATGAACCGCAGGTTGACCGCGCCCGCGCCCAGACCGGTCGGCAGCAGGTGGTTGGCCGAGCCCGCCGCGAACTGCGTGGCCAGCAGCCGCCACCGGGGCAGCGGCTGGACGACGGCGCCCTGCCGGGTGACGGCCGCCGCCACCCACGTCAGACAGGTGGCGCCGCCCGCCGCCAGCAGCCAGGGCCACTCGGCCGTCCGCAGCTGGCCGAAGCCCTCGACGAGCACCGACCGGTGCCGCACGGCGACGATCGCGACGAGCAGGAGCGGAAGCAGACACAGGATCTGCCGCACGGGGACGCGCCGGGCGAGCCGGGTCAGGCGTCCGTCGCGCAAGTCGGGGAGTCGTACCGCTGTCACATCCGGAGAGGTTCTCCGCGCCGCGTCAACGGCAGGTGGCGCGGGCGCGGACGGCGTCTTACATGCGGGCAGCGGATGAGCGGGAGGAGTCATGGAGACCTTGGGGTACGGGGATGGCTGTGGGGGTGAAAAGGCGCGGACATTGACCTCAACGAAGCTTGAGGTCTTACGTTCTCTCCTATGAGCATGGAGACCACCGCATGGATGCAACTGCACAGCGTGATGACCGCGCAGCAGGAGCGCCGTCCCTTCGCCCGCGCCACGGTGCGCCGCATCGCCGCCTTCGCCCGCCCGCACCGCGCGGGCATCGTCCGCTTCGTGCTGCTCGGGGTGGTGACCGCACTCCTCGCCGTGGCCACCCCCGTGCTCGCCGGCCGCGTCGTCGACGCGATCGTGGCGGGCCGTGACTCCGGGACGGTCGTCCGGCTCTCCCTGCTCATCGCGCTGGTCGCCCTCGCGGAGGCGGGGCTCGGCATCCTCGGCCGGCGCCTGTCGGCGACGCTCGGGGAGGGACTCATCCTCGATCTGCGCACGGCCGTGTTCGATCATGTGCAGCGCATGCCCGTCGCGTTCTTCACACGTACTCGTACGGGAGCGCTGGTCAGCCGTCTCAACAACGACGTGATCGGCGCCCAGCGGGCTTTCGCCTCCACGCTCTCGGGCGTGGTGACCAATCTGGTGACCCTGCTGCTCACCCTCGCGGTCATGCTCACCCTGTCCTGGCAGATCACCCTGCTCGCGCTGGTGCTGCTGCCGGTGTTCGTGCTGCCCGCCCGCCGCATGGGGAGCCGGATGGCCGGCATGCAGCGGGAGGCGGCCGCGCTGAATGCGGCCATGGGCAACCGGATGACCGAGCGCTTCTCCGCGCCCGGCGCCACCCTGATCAAGCTGTTCGGCCGCCCGGAGGAGGAGTCGGCCGAGTTCGCGGCCCGCGCCCGCCGGGTGCGTGACATCGGGGTGCGCACCGCGACGGCCCAGTCGGTGTTCATCACCTCCCTCACCCTGGTCTCCGCCCTCGCCCTGGCCCTCGTCTACGGCCTCGGCGGCTGGTTCGCGCTGCGCGGCACCCTGGAGGCCGGCGCGGTCGTCTCCCTCGCCCTGCTGCTGACCCGGCTCTACGCCCCGCTCACCGCGCTCGCCGGAGCCCGCGTGGAGGTGATGAGCGCGCTGGTCAGCTTCGAGCGGGTCTTCGAGGTGCTCGACCTGAAGCCGCTCATCGAGGAGAAGCCGGACGCCGTCGAGGTGCCCGAGGGCCCGGTCGCGGTCGAGTTCGAGGACGTCACCTTCTCCTACCCGTCCGCCGACCAGGTCTCCCTCGCCTCCCTGGAGGAGGTCGCCGCCCTCGACACCCGCGGCGGCGCCGAGGTCCTGCACGGCATCTCCTTCCGCGCCGAACCCGGCCAGACAGTCGCCCTCGTCGGCTCCTCCGGCGCCGGCAAGTCCACCATCGCCCAGCTCCTGCCACGCCTGTACGACGTCGACGCCGGCGCCGGTGCCGTCCGCATCGGCGGCGCCGACGTGCGCGACCTGACCGCCGCCTCCCTGCGGGCCACCCTCGGCATGGTCACCCAGGACGGCCACCTCTTCCACGACACCGTCCGCGCCAACCTGCTGCTCGCCCGCCCGAGCGCCACGGACGAGGAACTGTGGGACGCCCTCGGCCGCGCCCGTCTCGCCGAGGTCGTCCGGTCCCTGCCCGACGGTCTGGACACGGTGGTCGGCGAGCGCGGCTACCGGCTCTCCGGCGGCGAACGCCAGCGCATGACCATCGCCCGGCTGCTGCTGGCCCGCCAGCGCGTGGTCATCCTCGACGAGGCCACGGCCCACCTGGACAACACCTCCGAGGCGGCCGTCCAGGAGGCGCTCGCCGAGGCCCTGGAGGGCCGCACCGCCGTGGTGATCGCCCACCGGCTGTCCACCGTCCGGGCCGCCGACCAGATCCTGGTCGTGGAGGCCGGCCGGATCGTGGAGCGGGGCACGCACGACGAACTGCTCGCGGCGGGCGGACGGTACGCGGAGCTGCACCGGACGCAGTTCGCCGAGCGGGACGGCGAGGCGACGGAGGTCGTGGCGGCGACTTCCTGACGTGTGTGAGAAGTGAACGCCTGGGCGCCGGATGGGTCACGGGGGCGACGACCGCTCCGGCGCCCGGGGCGGGTCAGCGGAACGCGCGCTCGTCCGCGTGCAGAGGCGAGGAGAGGCGGATGGTGACGAACTCGTCGTTGCCCGGGGCGCCCGGCGTGCGGCTCGGCCCGGGTAAACATCGCGGCCGGGAGCGAGGCGAAACCGGTCCGGCTGACGAATGACGGGTGCGCCAACGCCGGGCGACGGCGGGGGTGCGTCCAAGTCCCTTCGGTCAATACTTACTTCACCTCTTGACGTAAGTAGTCCATACCTTTAGGTTCACGGGTCAACCAGCCCCCTTGAGTGCGTCTGCCGTTCAGAAGGTGAAAGCGCTCCCGGGTGCCTCCCCCCCCCTCCCCCCGCGCGAAAGGCCACCCCGCACATGGCCCGACCTCTCCCCACGACACTCTCCCTGGCCGTCCTGACCCTCTCCGCAGGCCTGCTCACCGCTTCCCCCGCGCAGGCCGCCACCGGTGCCGTCACCGGCCTCGCCGGCAAGTGTCTCGACGTCGCCGGGGCAAGTTCCGCCGACGGTACGGCCGTTCAGCTCTACGACTGCAACGGCGCCGCCAACCAGAAGTGGAATGCCGCCCGCGACCGGCGGCGGCACCTACACCCGCGTCTTCGCCGGCTGACACCCCCTTCCCCCTGCAAGGAGAACCCGTGCCTCCCCTCTCCCGCCGCGGCAGATCCACCGCGGCCGCGCTGGTCGCCGTGGCGGCCGCGTCCCTGCTCGGCGGCGCACCCGCACATGCCGCGAACTCCGCCCTGCCGACCGGTTTCGCCACCGTCGTCAACGCGGCCGGCGGCAAGTGTCTCGACGCCAAGGCCGCCGGCACCGCCAACGGCACCGTCGTGCAGCAGTACGCGTGCAACGGCACCACGGCCCAGCAGTGGAGCTTCACCGCGACCAGCGACGGCTACGTCCGGATCGGCAACGGCAACAGCACGAGCCAGGTCGTGGACGTCGCCGACGTCTCCACCGCCGACAACGCCCAGGTCCACCTGTGGAGTTACGGCGGCGGCGCCAACCAGCAGTGGCTGCCCGTGGACGACGGCGGCGGCGCCTTCCGCTTCGTCAACCGGGGCAGCGGCAAGTGCCTGGACGATCCGGGCGCCTCGCTCGCGGACAGCGTGCAGTTCGTGCAGTACACGTGCAACGGCACCGCCGCCCAGCGCTTCCAGGTGGTCCCGGTGACCCAGTCCACCAGCAACCCCGACCTCGGCCCGAACGTCGTCGTGTTCGACCCGTCGATGTCCTCCACGGCCATCCAGAGCAAGCTGAACTCGATCTTCCAGCAGCAGGAGACCAACCAGTTCGGCTCCCAACGCTACGCCGTGCTGTTCAAGCCAGGCGCCTACAGCGCGGACGTCAACGTCGGCTTCTACACCCAGGTCCTGGGCCTCGGCCTGACCCCCGACGCCGTCTCCGTCAACGGCGCGGTGCACGCGGAGGCGGACTGGTTCCAGGGCAACGCCACGCAGAACTTCTGGCGCGGTGCCGAGAACCTGTCGGTCAACCCCACGAACGGCAGCGACCGCTGGGCGGTCTCGCAGGCGGCGCCGTACCGGCGGATGCACCTGCGGGGCAACCTGGTCCTGGACGACGGCGGCTGGTCCAGCGGCGGCTACCTGGCCGACAGCAAGGTCGACGGACGGGTCGACTCCGGCAGCCAGCAGCAGTGGCTGACCCGCAACTCCCAGCTCGGCGGCTGGACCGGCGCCAACTGGAACATGGTCTTCGTCGGCAGCCAGGGCGCCCCGGCCACCAGCTTCCCCAACCCGCCGTACACGACGGTCGCGCAGAGCCCGGTCGGCCGGGAGAAGCCGTTCCTGTACGTCGACGGCAACGGCGCCTACCAGGTGTTCGTGCCGTCGGTGCGGTCCAACTCCACCGCGACCAGCTGGGCCGGCGGCAGCCCGTCGGGCAGTTCGCTCTCCCTGGACACCTTCTACGTCGTCAAGCCGGGCGCCACCGCGTCCCAGATCAACTCCGCGCTCGCCGCGGGCAAGAACCTGCTGGTCACCCCGGGTGTCTACCACCTGGAGCAGACGCTGCGGGTGACCCGCCCCGACACCGTCGTCCTGGGCCTCGGCCTCGCCACCTTCGTCCCGGACAACGGCATCACCGCGATGACCGTCGCCGACGTCGACGGTGTGAAGATCGCGGGCCTGCTCTTCGACGCCGGCACCACCAGCTCGAAGACCCTGCTCGAGGTCGGACCGGCCGGCTCCGCCGCCTCCCACGCGGCCGACCCGACCTCCCTGCACGACGTCTACGTCCGCGTCGGCGGCGCGGGCGTCGGCAAGGCGGCCACCGGCATCGTCGTCAACAGCGACAACGTCATCGGCGACCACATGTGGATCTGGCGCGCCGACCACGGCAGCGGCGTCGGCTGGACCAGCAACACCGCCGACACCGGGCTCGTGGTCAACGGCGACGACGTGACGATGTACGGGCTCTTCGTCGAGCACTTCCAGAAGTACCAGGTGATCTGGAACGGCAACGGCGGCCGCACCTACTTCTTCCAGAACGAGATGCCCTACGACCCGCCGAACCAGTCGGCCTGGATGAACGGCTCCACCCAGGGCTACGCCGCCTACAAGGTCGCCGACTCCGTCACCGGCCACCAGGCCTACGGCCTCGGCAGCTACTGCTACTTCAACGTCGACCCGAGCGTGACCGCCGCGCGCGCCATCGAGGCGCCGAACACCGCGAACGTCCGCTTCACCAGCATGGTGACCGTCTCCCTGGGCGGCACCGGCACCATCAGCCACGTCGTCAACAACACCGGAGGACCCTCGAACTCGTCCACCGACGTGGCGAACCTCGTCAGCTATCCCTGACCGGCCCGGAGGGCGCGGGTGCGCGGAGCTGTCCGAGCGCGCCCCCGCCCTTCGGTATGGTGCCTGACCAGCGAAGATCTCCCGCACATGCCGTCGTCCCCGCCCTCGGGGCAGACTGGACCGAGGAGGACGGAGGGACCGCACCGGTGACCGGTCTGCTGTGGGAGTACGACGGATACGACCCCGCGGAGGAACGCCTGCGGGAGTCCCTGTGCACCCTGGGCAACGGCCGCTTCGCCACCCGCGGCGCGCTGCCCGAGTGCACCGCGGACGCCGTGCACTACCCCGGCACCTATGCGGCCGGCTGCTACAACCGGCTCACCTCCGAGATCGCCGGGCGCCAGGTGGAGAACGAGGACATGGTCAACCTCCCCGACTGGCTCCCGCTCCGCTTCCGCCTCCCCGGCGGGGACTGGCTCACCCCCGACACCACCCCGGTCACCGAGCACCACCTGGCCCTCCACCTGGACCCGGGCGTCCTGGAGCGCCGCACCCGCTACCGGCTCGGCCCGCAGAGCACGCTCCTCGTCCGGCAGCTCCGCCTCGTCCACATGGCCGACCCCCACCTCGCCGCGCTGCGCACCGACCTCACCATCGAGGGCGCCGGCACCGAACTGGACGTCGAGGCCGCGCTCGACGGAAGCGTCACCAACTCCGGGGTGGAGCGCTACCGGGACCTGGACGGCCGTCACCTCACGCACATCGAGACGGGCAGCACCACATCCGGCACGGCATGGCTGCACTGCCGCACCCGTACCTCCGACATCGTCATCGGACTCGCCTCGCGGCTCACCGCGGACGCACCGGTGTCGGACGCGCACGAGGCGCAGCGGGCCGTACAGCGCCTGCGGCTCACCCTGATCCCGGGCCGCACGGCCACCGTCGACAAGACGGTCGCCCTGCACACCTCCCACGATCCCGCGATCAGCGACCCGCTGTGCGCGGCCGTCGACCGCGCCGCCGACGCACCCGGCTTCGACGAGCTGCTCGCCTCGCACATCACGGCCTGGGAGCAGCTGTGGCGGCGGGCCGAGCTCGACGTCCCCGGCGATCCCGGCCGCATCCTGCGCCTGCACCTCTTCCATGTGCTGCAGACCCTGTCCCCGCACACCGCCGACCTCGACGTCGGCGTCCCCGCACGCGGACTGCACGGCGAGGCCTACCGGGGACACGTCTTCTGGGACGAGCTGTTCGTCCTGCCCTACCTCAGCCTCCACCTGCCCGAGGTCTCCCGCGCCCTGCTCCACTACCGCCACCGCCGCCTGGACGCGGCCCGGCACGCCGCCCGCGAGGCCGGCCTGCGCGGTGCCCTCTACCCCTGGCAGAGCGGCAGCGACGGCCGCGAGGAGACCCAGGAACTGCACCTCAACCCCCGCTCGGGGCGTTGGCTGCCCGACCACTCCCGGCTGCAGCGGCACGTCGGCTCAGCGGTGGCCTACAACGTCGTCCAGTACTGCGAGGCCAGCGGCGACACCGACTTCCTGGACACCGAGGGCGCCGAGATGCTGCTCGAGATCGCCCGCTTCTGGGCCGACTCGGCCACCTACGACGAGCACCTCGGCCGGTACCGCATCCGGGGCGTGGTCGGCCCCGACGAATACCACGACGCCTACCCCGACGCGCCCGGACCCGGCCTGGACGACAACGCGTACACCAACGTCACCGCCGCCTGGGTGCTCACCCGCACCCTCGACCTGCTGCACATCCTGCCCGAGCCGCGCCGCCGCGAACTCACCGAGCAGACGGGCCTCGAAGAGGACGAACTCGCCCGCTGGGAGGAGGTCTCCCGCACCCTCCACGTGCCCTTCCACGAGGGCGTGATCAGCCAGTTCGAGGGGTACGGCGACCTCGCCGAGCTGGACTGGCACGGCTACCGCGAGCGGTACGGCGACATCCGCCGCCTGGACCGGATCCTGGAGGCGGAGGGCGACACCGTCAACCGCTACAGGGCGTCCAAACAGGCCGACGTCCTGATGCTCGGCTATCTCTTCGCACCGGCCGAACTCCGCGCGCTCTTCGCCCGGTTGGGCCACCGCCTGGACGAGGACATGTGGGCCGCGACGGTCGACCACTACCTGCACCGCACCACGCACGGCTCCACCCTCAGCGGCCTGGTCCACGGCTGGATCCTGGCCCGCGCCCGCCGCGCCGACGCCTGGACCTTCGTCCAGGAGGCGCTGCGCGGCGACATCGCCGACGTCCA
Organism: Streptomyces sp. NPDC031100; assembly: GCF_055570785.1. Classification (NCBI taxonomy): domain Bacteria; kingdom Bacillati; phylum Actinomycetota; class Actinomycetes; order Kitasatosporales; family Streptomycetaceae; genus Streptomyces; species Streptomyces sp. NPDC031100. Next base: position 215,679 of record NZ_JBVIGN010000003.1, on the reverse strand, counting down.
GGGCGGCACCACCGGCGAGGGCATCCACCTCGGCGCCATGGCCGGCACCCTCGACCTCGTCCAGCGCTGCCTCACCGGCCTGGAGACCCGCGACAGCGAGCTGTGGCTCGACCCGGTTCCGCTCCCCGAACTCTCCTCCTACGGCTTCTCCCTGCGCTACCAGGGCCACTGGGGCGTGCACCTGCGCCTGCGCCACGGCCAGCTGGAGGCCGCCATGCCGGAGGCCTCCGGCCCCACACCCATCGACATCCGGCTGCCGGACCGCGTGGTCCGGGTCGGGCCGGGGGAGAGGGTACGCATGCGGCTGCCGGACTGACACTCTGGGCGTTCGCAGGCAGCGGAGACGAGGAGTTGCGGGACATGTTGCGCGTACTTGCGGTCGACGACGAGGAACCCGCGCTCGGGGAACTGCTCTACCTCCTGGGCGAGGACCCTCGGGTCGGCACCGCCGTGCCCGCCCTGGACGCCACCGAGGCGCTGCGCCTGCTCGAACGGGCCGGGGCCGCCGGGCCGGACGGGCCCGAGGCCTTCGACGTCGTCTTCCTCGACATCAACATGCCCGGCCTCGGCGGCCTCGACCTGGCGGAGCTGCTCGGCCGCTTCGCCGCCCCGCCGCTGATCGTCTTCGTCACCGCCCACGAGGACTTCGCGCTCAGGGCGTTCGACCTCAAGGCCGTGGACTATCTGCTCAAGCCGCTGCGCAAGGAGCGCTTCGCGGAGGCCGTACGGCGCGTCGCCGAGCTGACCCGGGCCGGGCAGGGCCCCGCCCACGCCCTCGGCGACCAGGTCCCCGTGGAACTCGGCGGCGTGACCCGGTTCGTCCCCATCGCCGACATCACCTACGTCGAGGCGCAGGGCGACTACGCGCGCCTGCACACCCCGCACGGCAGCCACCTGGTGCGGATCCCGCTGTCCGCGCTGGAGGAACAGTGGCGTTCCCGCGGGTTCGTCCGCATCCACCGCAGCCGTCTGGTCGCCCTCGGCCGCATCGAGGAACTGCGCCTGGACGGCGGCAACCTGACCGTCCGGATCGGCGACCGGATCCTCGCCGTGAGCCGCCGCAACGCCCGGGAACTACGCGATCTGCTGGCCCGGCAGGCCCAGGGTGCGGTGGGCCGGACGCGCTGACCGTCAGGCCGCTGTGCCGAGCGTGTGCCGAACCTCGTCCGTCGTCTACCTCACCGATGGCGCGCTGCGTACACTCGCCGCAACAAGGTGATCACCGCGGCCTCGGGGAGTGCGTCATGGGTGCGGAGTCCGTCCCTCGCAGAGAGGTGGTCACCGGACGGCCCCGCACCGACCGCGCCGGCCTCCCGCAGCCCCGCCCGGAGAGCCCGCCCGACACCGACGACACCGCCGTGACGGCGCTCATGCGCCGTCAGATGCGCGCCGCCCTCACGGCGACCGCCCTGCTCGCCGTCTCGCTCGGCCTGCTCCCCGTACTCCTGCGGGTCCTTCCACTCGCCCGTTCCTGGCCGAGCGTCCCGCTCGCCGTCTGGCTCGTCCTGGGCGTGGCGCCGTATCCGGCCCTGCTGTGCACGGGAGCCTGGTACGTCCGCCGTGCCGAGCGCAACGAGGGTGACGTGACCGCGCGTTGAACCAGACGTACGGAATAGCCGGCGTGTCGGCCGTGGTCCTCGCCACGGTGCTCGTCGGCGCGCTGGGCCTGCGCATCTCCCGGACCACCTCGGACTTCTACGTCGCCTCGCGCAGCGTCCCGCCCCGGCTCAACGCCTTCGCGGTCAGCGGCGAGTACCTGTCCGCCGCCTCCTTCCTCGGCGTCGTCGGCCTCGTCCTCGCCCAGGGCGTCGACATGCTGTGGTTCCCCATCGGCTACACCGCCGGGTTCCTGGTCCTGCTGGCCTTCGTCGCCGCCCCGCTGCGCCGCTCCGGCGCCTACACCCTGCCCGACTTCGCCGAGGCACGGCTGGAGTCCCGGGCCGTCCGGCGGATCGCGAGCGTGCTCGTCGTCGGCGTCGGCTGGCTCTACCTGCTGCCCCAGCTGCGCGGCGCCGGACTGACCCTGCGGCTGCTCACCGGCGCGCCCAGCTGGTTCGGCGGCCTGGTCGTCGCGGGCGTGGTGACCGTGGCGGTGGCCGCCGGAGGCATGCGCAGCATCACCTTCGTCCAGGCGTTCCAGTACTGGTTGAAGCTCACCGCCCTGCTGGTGCCCGCCGTGTTCCTGCTGCTCGCCTGGCGCGCGGACCACTCGCCCGCCCCGGCCTGGGACGAACGGCCCGTCTTCCAGCGCTCCACCCAGGTGCGCGTCGACAGCCCGCTCACCGTCACCGTCCACGAACCGGTCCGCGTCACCGCGACCGGAACCGTCGACGGACAGCCCCTGGGCGGCGGCCCGTTCACCCTCGGCATCGGCACCCACCGGATCGGCGCCGACACCACCCTGCGCTTCCCGGCAGGCGCCCGCGTGCCCGCGCCCGACGAGGACGGCGACCACGCGGCCCCGTCGAGCTGGGCCAACCCCCTGTCTGCAGGCCGCGAACAGCACAGCCTGTACTCCACCTACGGGCTGATCCTCGCCACCTTCCTCGGCACCATGGGCCTGCCGCACGTCGTCGTCCGCTTCTACACCAACCCCGAGGGCCGCGCCGCCCGCCGCACCACCGTCGTCGTCCTCGGCCTGCTCGGCGCCTTCTACCTGCTGATGCCCCTCTACGGTGCGCTCGGCCGGCTGTATGCCCCCGACCTGCTGCTGACCGGTGACACGGACGCGGCGGTCCTCGTCCTGCCGCAGCGGCTGATCGGCGGAGTCGGCGGCGACCTGCTCGGCGCCCTGGTCGCGGGCGGCGCCTGCGCGGCGTTCCTGTCCACCGTCTCCGGGCTCACCATGTCCGTCGCCGGCGTGCTGGCCCAGGACGTGCTGCCGACCCTCGGCATCCGGCACTTCCGGCTGGCGACGCTGCCGGCGATCGCGGTGCCCACCGCCGCCAACACCGTGGTCAGCGACCTACCCGTGGCCGACGCGGTCGGCCTGGCCTTCGCCGTGTCCGCCTCCTCGTTCTGCCCGCTGCTCCTCCTCGGCATCTGGTGGCGCGGCCTCACCCCGCACGGCGCGGTCGCCGGCCTGCTCCTCGGCGGCGGCTCGGCACTCACCGCGGTGACGGTGACCATCGCCGGCGGGGCCCGCTCCGGCCGGCTGCACACCCTGCTCGCCTGGCCCGCCGTCTGGTCCGTGCCGGTGGGGTTCGCCGCGATGGTGCTGATCTCCCTGGCCACCCGTGACCGCGTCCCCGCGAGCGCCGCCGCCACCATGGCCCGGCTCCATCTGCCCGAGGCACTGACCGGCGGGGCCGCATTACGGCACACCCACCCGGACCGGGCCGTATGAGCGCGCTCGGGACCGTGACCCTGGCCCTCGTCGCGCTCGCCCTGTTCGCTCTCGGCGCTGCTCTCGGCCATGCCGGCGCCCGTCGGCAGCAGGAGAACCCGGCCGGACCCGGCACGCCCGTCGAACGGGCCACCTTCCACACCCTGCACACGGCCTCGCTCGCCGCCCCGCCCCTGCGCGCGGGTCTCACCCCCGACACCGCCCGCAAGGCGGCCCGGCGGCTGCGCCCCCTGCTCGGCACGGTCGCCCTCGCCCTGACCGACGAGGAGTCCGTGCTCGCCTGGGACGGCCTCGGCGACCACCACCGCGCCGAGGCCGAGGCACAGCTCGCCGACGCCCTGCGCACCGGCCGCACCCAGACCTTCACGCTGTCCTGCGCCAACGACACCTGCCCGGTCCGCTGGGGGGTCGTGGTACCGCTCGGCGTCGACGGCCGGGCCCCCGGCATGCTCGCCGCCTTCGGCGACCAGGAGTCCGCCGTCGTGGTCCGGGCCGCCGAGGAGGTGGCCCGCTGGGTTTCCGTGCAGCTCGAACTGGTCGAACTGGACCGGGCCCGCTCCAGCGTGATCGAGGCCGAGATCCGGGCCCTGCGCGCCCAGATCTCCCCGCACTTCATCTACAACTCCCTGGCCGGCATCGCCTCGTTCGTCCGCACCGACCCCGAGCGGGCCCGTGAACTCCTCCTGGAATTCGCCGACTTCACCCGCTACTCGTTCCGCCGGGGCGGCGACTTCACCACCCTGGCCGAGGAGCTGCGCTCCATCGAGCAGTACCTCGAACTCGCCCGCGCCCGCTTCGGCAGACGCCTCGAGGTCACCCTGCGGATCGCCCCCGAGGTGCTGCCGGTCACCCTGCCCTTCCTCTGCCTCCAGCCGCTCGTGGAGAACGCGCTCAAACACGGCCTGGAGGAGTCCGTCGAGCGCAGCCGCATCACGATCATCGCCGAGGACGAGGGCACCGAGGCCCGCGTCGTCATCGAGGACAACGGCGTCGGCATGGACCCGCAGCGACTGCGCGACATCCTGCGCGGCAGCGGCGGCCCGTCCGCCGGCATCGGCCTGAGCAACGTGGACATGCGCCTGCGCCAGGTCTACGGCGACGCACACGGCCTGGTGATCGAGACCGGCGTCGGCGCCGGCACGAAGATCACCGTGCGTGTACCCAAGTTCCGGCCCGGAATTCCGCCGGCATGACAGGGCGCGATGCCGCCATGAAACGGCAGGGAAGGACGAAACCCCGCATGGACCCGAACACCGATCCCGCTTCCCCCGCCGCCGACCGCGCCATGAGCCTCCTGCGGGAGCTGGGCGCCGACGGCATCACACACCCCGGCGGGACCCTGCCGGCCCACCTGTGCCGCGTGCGGGACCGGCTCGCGCTGTGGCGGGCCCGCCCCGCCCTCCGACTCGCGGGACTCTGCCACGCCTTCTACGGCACCGACGGCTTTCCCACCGGACTGCTGCCCGTGGACCGCCGTACGGACCTCGCGGCGGTGATCGGCACCGAGGCCGAGGAGATCGTCTACCTGTACGCCTCCTGCGACCGCAAGGCCACCTACCGGGACCTTGCCCGGCCCGACGCCCCCTTCCACGACCTCGCCCTGTTCACCCGCCTCCGGCACCTGCTGACGACCGACGCCTGGCAGGACTGCCGTACGGTCCTCGCCGCGCCCGCGCAGTGAGGCCTGTCTTGCCGGTGCCGGGTGCCCGGCGCAGGCTGGTCGTATGGCCGCTCAGGAGAGCCCCACGCTCATCACGTCCGTGCAGCGGGCCCTGCGCCTGCTCGAGGCGGTGAGCGCGCACGAGAACGGCGCGCCGGCGAAGCAGCTGGCACGCGAGACCGGCCTGCCCCTGGCCACCGCCTACCACCTGCTGCGGACCCTGGTCCACGACGGCTACTTGCGCAAACTGGACGACGGCGGCTTCGTCCTGGGCGACAAGCTGATGTCGCTGCACGCGGCGGGCAGCGTGCAGGCGCTGCTCAGCCGCGTCCGCCCGACGCTCACCGCGCTGCGGGACGAGCTGGCCGCCGCCACCTACCTCACCTTCTACGAGGACGGCGAGATCAGGGTCGCCGAGATCGTCGACGGCCCGCGGACGCCGCGGGCGGAGCTGTGGGTCGGATTCGAGGACGCCGGCCACGCCACCGCGCTGGGCAAGTCCGTGCTGCGCGAACTGGACGCCGAATCCCGCCAGGACTATCTCTCCAGGCACCACCTCGCCGATCTCACACCACGCACCGTCACCAGCGCTCCGGAACTGCTCCGCCGACTGGACGAGTCCCCCATGGCACCGGCCGTCACGGATCTCGAGGAGTACTCGCTCGGCACGGTCTGCGTCGCCGTGCCCGTCTACTGCGGGGACAAGCTCGGCGCGCTCGGCGTCTCCCTGCCGGTGGAACGGCGGGCCCGCCTTCAGGAGATCCGGGCGCGACTGATCCCGACCGCGAGCCGCGTGACCAGGAGTCTGTCGCTCACTATCTGAAAATCCGCTCCTTGTGGCCGCCTGCGAACAGCCCGTTTCCTTGATGAAACGGACATTCCGGGTGTGTGCCCCCTACCGGTGAGGACTGCGGACGACACATGAGCCAGGCACGAGACCAGCGGCCGACGCGGCTGTCCAGCGACCGACTGACCCTTCGCCGGGCCTTCGCCCGCCTGCGCGCCGCCGGGCAGCTCGCCGCCGCCATGCCGGTGCTGGTCGTCGCGGTCGTCGTGCTCGTCGACGTCGCCGGGGCGCCCGGGATGATCTGCCTGCCGCTGCTGGCGGCCGGACCCGCGCTGGCCGCCGCCACCAACGGCCCGCGCGGCGTGCTCTGCGTCGGCCTCCTGGCCGCCGTCCTCGGTGTGGTGCTCGGCGCCGGCGAGGGGGCTTCCGCTCGCGAGCTGGTGGCCGGGCCGGGCGCGGTGCTGGCCGTCACCGCGGCGAGCGGCCTGGCCAGCGCGCTGCGGGGCCGCCGGGAGCGGGTCCTCGCGGCCGTCCGCTCGGTCGCGGAGGCCGCCCAGCACGCCCTCCTCCAGCCCGTACCGGAGACCGTGGGCCCCTTCCAGGTCGCCGTCCGGTACAGCGCCGCCGCGGCGGAGGCCCGGATCGGCGGGGATCTCTACGCCCTGGTCCCCACCCCGCACGGGGTCCGGCTGATCGTCGGCGACGTGCGCGGCAAGGGGCTGCCGGCCGTGAGCACCGCCGCACTCGTGCTCGGCGTCTTCCGTGAGGCCGCCTACGACGAACCCGACCTCCTCGCCGTCGTCGCCCGGATCGAGCGGAGCCTGGCCCGCAACCTCGGCACCGACGACTTCGTCACCGCCGTGGTCGCCGGGTACCCGCGGCCGGGCCACCTGGAGGTGGTCAACTGCGGACACGCGCCCCCGCTGCTGATATCCGCCTCCGGGGACGTCGTCGCGGTGGAGCCCACCCATCCCGTTCCGCCGCTCGGGCTGCGCGCCCTGTCGAGCCAGACCCCCCGCCTCCAGCTCCTGCCCTTCGCCGACGGAGACCAACTGCTGCTCTACACCGACGGGGTCACCGAGGCCCGCGATCACGCGCGCGCGTTCTATCCGCTGGCCGAAGGGGTGGCCCGGCACGCGTCCGACGAGCCGGCCCGCACCCTCACCGCGCTCCACGACGACCTGCTGTCCCATGTGGGCGGCCGGCTGCACGACGACGCCGCGCTGCTCCTGCTGCGCAAGCAGGCCGTGGCCGCCCCGGACCCGGTGCCGTCCGGTCAGCGGTTCCGGCTCATGCCGTGACGAGCTCGGCCCACCGGGTGACCCCGCCGGAGTGCACCCGTATCCCGTGACGGGTCGCGAGGGCGTGCACGATCATCTCGCCCCGGCCGTGCTCGCACGGGTCGATCCCCGCGCGTGAGCGTCCCGCGCATCCCGCGTCGGTGACCTCGACGCGCAGGGTGCCGAGGCCGTCGGCCCGGATCCACGACAGCCGCAGTACCGCCGGCGGCAGGGCATGCACGATCGCGTTGGTGACCAGCTCCGACACCATCAGCAGCGAGTCCTCGAGGATCTCCGGGGACACCTGCCAGTCGGCGAGGGCCGCCTTCACCCGTCGGCGTACGGCTGGGACGGCGCCGGTGACGGGCGGCAGCGGACACACGTCTTCGCATGCCTCCCGGAGCAGCGTGTTGAGCTGTGCCGCCATGTTCTCTCCTCGCCTGTGCCTGCCGGCGGGCGCACTTTCCAGCGCGCTTCCGGGCCTCGAACAGACGTTAAGAAGACATACCCGGCAGGTCAATGAACGTCGGTCGGCATTACCGAACGCCCGGGCTCCGGCCGAGGCCGGCGACCGCCGCCTGCCCATGGAGCGAAGCTCTCCCGGCGGTAATACGCTCGCTTCATGGCCGGCCCAGTCCAGTCGATCGAACGGGCGGCGGCGATCCTGCGGCTGCTCGCCGCCGGGCCCCGCCGGCTCGGGCTCGGCGAGGTGGCCGCCTCGCTCGGGCTGGCCAAGGGCACCGCCCACGGCATCCTGCGCACGCTCCAGCACGTGGACTTCGTGGAGCAGGACGCGGCGACCGGAAAGTACCAGCTCGGGGCCGCCCTGCTGCACCTCGGCACGAGTTACCTGGACGTCAACGAGCTGCGGTCGCGCTCCCTCAACTGGGCCGATGCCCTGGCCGCCCGCAGCGGGGAATCGGTGCGCCTGGGCACCCCCCTGGAGGGCAGCGTGCTCGTCGTCCACCACGTGTTCCGCCCGGACGACACCTTCCAGACCCTGGACGTGGGCTCGCTGCTGCCCCTGCACGCCTCCTCGCTGGGCAAGGTGCTGCTGGCCTACGGGACCGCGTCCCTGGAGCCGGACCGGAAAGGGGGTCTGGAGGCGTACACGCGGCACACCCTGGTCGACCCCGAGCAGCTCACCCGGGCGCTCGCCGAGGTCCGGGAACTCGGCTGGGCCGCCGAGATCCAGGAGATGAGCATGGGCGAGGCCGGGCTCGCCGCGCCGATCCGCGGGCACGGCGGCCTCGTCGTCGGCGCCGTCGGGCTGTCCGGGCCGGTCGAGCGGATCTGTGACAGCCAGGGCCGCCCCCGCCCCAGTCTGATCACCCTGCTCCGTGAGGCCTCGCGGGCGATCTCCAGAGACCTGGGGGCCGCGCGCTGGTAGGCCCACCGCTCCCCGAACCGTCGGAAGGCAGACCCGATCATGGCTGAACGGTACGTAATGTCCATCGATCAGGGCACCAACTCCACCCGATGCATTCTGTTCGACCAGCGAGGGCGGCTAGTGGCGGTCGCACAGCGGGAGCACCAGCAGCACTTCCCCCGGCCCGGCTGGGTCGAGCACGACGCGGTCGAGATCTGGCACAACCTGCAGCGCATCGTCCCCGAGGCGCTGTCCGACACCGGTCTCGACACGGCACAGATCGCCGCCGTGGGCCTCGCGAACCAGCGGGAGACGACGGTGCTCTGGGACCGGCGGACGGGCGCCCCCTTGGGCAGGGCGATCGTCTGGCAGGACACCCGCACGGCGCCGATGGTGGAGGAGCTCGGACAGCGGCCCGGCGAGGAGTTCTTCCTCGAACGGTGCGGCCTGCCGCCCTCGACCTACTTCTCGGCGCTGCGGATCCGCTGGCTGTTCGACCACGTCAAGGGGCTGGAACAGCGCGCGAAGGACGGAGAGGTGCTGTTCGGGACGATGGAGACGTGGCTGATCTGGAACCTCACCGGAGGCGCCGACGGCGGCCTGCACATCACCGACGCCACCAACGCCAGCCGCACGATGCTGATGAACATCCGCTCGCTCACCTGGGACGAGGAGCTGCTGGCCTTCTTCGGGGTGCCCCGCACGATGCTGCCCGAGATCAGACCGTCCGCCCAACCGTACGGCGATGCCGGCGCGCTCCTGCCGGGCGTCCGCATCACGGCCGCCCTCGGCGACCAGCAGGCCGCCCTCTTCGGCCAGACCTGCTTCTCCCCGGGCGAGGCGAAGTGCACGTACGGAACGGGCAGCTTCCTGCTGCTCAACACCGGCAGCGACCTCATACGGTCCCGGCACGGACTCCTCACGACCGTCGCCTACAAGATCGGGGACCAGCAGCCCGTCTACGCCCTGGAAGGCTCGATCGCCGTCACCGGCGCACTCGTCCAGTGGTTCCGCGACCGCCTGGGACTGATCAGCACCGCTCCGGAGATCGAGACCCTCGCGCGGACGGTGGAGGACAACGGCGGCTGCTACATCGTCCCCGCCTTCTCGGGCCTGTTCGCCCCCCGCTGGCGCAGCGACGCGCGCGGGGTCATCGTCGGCCTCACCTCGTACATCACCAAGGGACACCTGGCGCGTGCCGTTCTGGAGGCCACCGGCTGGCAGACGCGCGAGGTCGTCGACGCCATGAACGCCGACTCCTCGGTCGCCCTCACCCAGCTCAAGGTCGACGGCGGCATGACGTCGGACAACCTGCTCATGCAGTTCGTGGCCGACGTGCTCGACGTGCCCGTGGTGCGGCCCATGGTCGCCGAGACGGTCTCCCTGGGCGCCGCCTACGCGGCCGGACTCGCCGCCGGTTACTGGTCCGACCTGGAGGTTCTGCGCCGTAACTGGCACCGGGCCGCCCAGTGGCTGCCCGACATGGACCCCGACCGCCGCGAGTGGGAGTACGAGAACTGGCAGCGAGCCGTCGAACGCTCCCTGGGGTGGGTCAGACGGCCACGGTCCTCCTGACCCCGCCCGGCCCCCGCGTGCGGCAGAAAGTGGCTCTATGGTGGTCATGCGGGACTCTGTCCAGCCGTCGAGTGGGCTGTGTGCGCCGCCTCGTCGGCTGCGACGTTCCTGCCCGTCTGCGGATGCCGCCATGCGAGTCGAACTGATCCAACAGGCCGCCGACGTGCTCTTCGACGTACCGGACGAGACGCACGAGGAGATCATCGCGCTCATCGACGCGGTCACCAAGGACGCGGAGATTCGGCCCCCGAGCCTGGCGGCAGCGTTCGGCGAGTGGTGCTGGCTGCTCTACACGGTCCACGGCGACGTGATCGAAGTGCTGGATGTCGGCTGCGCACGGTGAGGGCCGGATTCGGTTGGCCTGCCCACCTTGGCTGTCACCGTGCAGCGGGACGGGACTCGTAGTGCAGGCTGTGGAAACGGCCGTTCTCCTCATGCCCGGCGGGGTCGCTGCCCAGCGCCCGTACCGCCGCGATCGCATACTGTCGTTCCCGCTCGTCGGTGAAGAGGCGCTGGGGATAGGTGCGGGAGACGTCGAGGGTGGTGCGCAGACCGTGGGCGGCCAGTGTCCGGACGACCGAGTGGAATGACACCGTTCGCAGCACGAACACGCTGAGCCATACCGGTCGCCGGGCACCGTCCAGCAGCGCCGAGAACGTTCGGTCGGTGATGTAGCTGCCGCCGCCCGTCAGCGTGATGAGGCCGACCTCGGCGAGCGCGCGGCTCAGCCCGGGACCGGGTGAGCCCTGCTCCAGGTCGTCCGTGAAGGCGGCATCCAGGAGCCCCACCTCGAGCGCGTAGTGCACGGCGGGCGCCGCGACGTCCAGGCCGAACACCGGCACCGCGTCCGGTCGGCGCCGCTCGGCATAGAACACCTTGTCGCGTGCCGCCAGTTCCGCCGTCGACATCGTCCGGAGGGCGGGGGAGGTGTACCGCTCGTACATCTCCGCCAGCGTCACGTCGTGGTTGAGCAGCGCGGCATTGATCCCGTACGAGCAGCACACGTCCAGCACCGCCGGCCTCTGGGAGCGGCCGTCGTCGAGCGCAGCCCGTGCGGCGGCGACCTGCCGGAAGACCGGCTGGGCGTGGTGCGGGATCTCGTACTCCAGCGGGGCCAGCCGCCTGAAGTAGGCACGCGGGTCCGGCCGGTCGTAGATGTCGTCGAACCGCGCCTTGCCGCCCGCCACGTCCTCAATGCCGTCAGAGCCCGACCCGGCCATGCTGTACGCCTCCTCGCAGAACGCATCTGTACTCCATCATGTCCCGCCTCCTGTGTCCCGACGCGATCGCCGCGCAGGCGCGATCGCTGCAGTGGACCTACGGTGGTCGAAGTGGCGCCGACGAGCCGAAACGGCGTAGTGGAGGAGGCTGTGATGGAGGAGCACTTCGTCTGGGTGACGACGCGCCGGATCCGGGCGGGCGCCCTGGAGGACTTCGAGAAGGCATGGCGGCCGGCCCCCTACCCGGAGGGTCTGCGCCGTGCCTTCGCGTACTGGTCCGAGGACGGCGAGGAGATCACCGGAGTGTCCTTCTGGGACTCCAGGGAGGCGTGTGACTCCTGGCGGGCCTCCGAGTCCGAGGCGCAACGGCGGGCCGGCATGGCCCCGTACGTCGTAGAAGAGCGCGAAGGCTTCTACCGCGGCCGTGAACTCGCCATCCCGCAGCGGTAGCCCTGGGCGAACGCGTGTGTGAGCTGCTCCGCAAGGGGCATCCACTAGCTATGGAAGGCGCGCCTGTGATTGTGCAGCCGCCGGGCCCTGACGGTGGCCGGCGGGTCACGGTCCGCGGTGAGCACGTCGGCACTGCGTATCACCTGCTCGATCTCATCGAGTTTCTGCGCCGAGCGGGTCTGCCCGAGACCGATACGACGATCGACGACCCAGACCTGATCGAGTGGCGCGGCGGTGGGCCGGAGGCTTGGACGGTAACCAAGTGACCTGGGGCGTAGCAGTCGCGTGTCGTGATCACCACAGCGGCAGGTCGGAGAGGTGGCGGCTCGCGGTTGCCGTTGCCTAGCTCCGAGAGACGGGGAAGAGCATGCAGCTGCTGGTGGCATGGGCGAGCAGGCGGTCCTCGGAATCGAGCAGCTCGGCCTGCGCCAGGGCGGTGCGGCGGCCGTGGTTGAGGACGGTGCCGACGGCACGGACCTTGCCGCTGTCGACGGTGATCGGGCGCAGGAACTTCACATTCAGGTCGAGCGAGGTGTATCCCATGCCCGCCGGAAGAACGGACTGCACGGCACAGCCCGCGGCGGAGTCGAGGAGGGTGGCGTAGACGCCGCCATGGACGCTGCCGATGGGGTTGTAGTGCTCCTCTCCCGGTTCCAGGGCGAAGACGGCGCGGCCGAACTCGACTTGTTCCAGGGTGAATCCGAGGGTCGCGGCGATGGGCGCGGCAGGCAGACGTCCGCTCAGCACACTCCGCAGGAAGTCGAGACCGTTCTCCTGGCCGACAGCGGCAGCAGAGATGCTCGGATCCTGCCACTCGAACGTGCGTGACCTCGTCATCGGCCTCTTCCTCCCCTGACTGGCTTCAGTATCCGAAGCTAGCCAGCAGGACCTCTGGCTGTCAATGTCGAAGCCAGCCTACGATGGCTGCATGACCTGGCTGGAGACCAGCACCGAGAACTGCACGGTGCAGCGCACCCTCGACCTGATCGGCGAGAAGTGGTCGCTGCTGGTGCTGCGCGACGCCATGAACGGCGTGCACCGTTTCGATGACTTCCGCCGGCACGTGGGACTGTCCGAGGCGGTGCTGGCGGACCGGCTGCGCAAACTGGTCGCCGCCGGGATCCTGGAAACCGTCCCGTACCGCGAGCAGGGCCACCGCACTCGCCACGAGTACCGGCTCACCCGCAAGGGCTGGGATCTGTGGCCCGTGATGATCGCCCTCAAACAGTGGGGCGACCGCTACACCGCGGACCCGGAGGGGCCGCCCTTGGAGGTACGTCACCGTGACTGCGGCGAACAGGTGGAAGCCGTCGTCGTCTGCACGGCCGATCACGAGCCTCTCGACCCGCGACAGGCTTACACGCGTCCTGGTGCCTCGGCACACGCTTTGACCTGACGGGGTCGGGCAGGGGCCGGGCCTGTTTCAACGGTTTTGCCTTGTGGACGTACCTGCGGAGACGTCCTCAGAGATTGATCATGTGTCCCGCAAGTCCGTGCAGGGCGTCCTGCACCGACTCGCTGAGCGTCGGATGCGCGTGGACATTCCTGATGAGCTCGTTGACCGTCAGGTCCCACTTCTGCGCCAGGGTCAACTCCGGCAGCAGCTCGGTGACGTCGGGACCGATCAGGTGGGCGCCGAGCAGTTCGCCGTCACGGCCGTCACCGACCAGCTTCACGAACCCGGCGGTGTCGCCGAAGCCGTGTGCCTTGGCGTTGGCCGTGAAGGGGAACTTCGCCACCCGGACGTCGAAGCCCTGGGCGCGTGCCTCGGTTTCGGTCCAGCCGAAGCTGGCGATCTGGGGCCGGCAGAACGTGGCGCGCGGGATCATGCGATAGTCCAGCTCCATGGTTTCCGCGCCGGCGATGCTCTCGGCGGCCACGATGCCCATCGCCTCGGCGGTGTGGGCCAGCATCAGCTTCGCCGTGACGTCGCCGATCGCGTAGATGTGCGACTTGCTGGTCCGGCAGTGCCCGTCGACGTCGATGGCTCCGCGGTCGGTGAGCCGTACACCGGTGCTGGACAGCCCATAGCCACCCGTCCGTGGCTGGAAACCCGTGGCCTGCAGCACCTTCTCGGCCTCCAGGACCTGCTGTCGGCCCCCCTGCTCGACCATCACGCGGACCCTGTCCTCGGCCTCCTCGATGGACTGCACGCGCGCGGAGGTCAGCACGCGGATGCCCTGTCGCTTGAAGCGTCTGGCGAGCTCGGCCGAGACCTCCTCGTCCTCCAGCGGCGCGATACGGTCGAGGAACTCGACCAGCGTGACCTCCACGCCGTAGGAGCGGAGCAGGTAGGCGAACTCGACCCCGATGGCGCCGGCGCCGGCGATGATCAGGCTGGCCGGAAGGCTGTCGGCGAGGATCTGCTCCTCGTAGGTGACCACGCGCCTGCCCGGCACCGTTCCGGGCAGCAGCTTCACGATCGCACCGGTCGCGATGATGCAGGAGCGGAAGGAGAGCGTCGCCTCGCTGTCGCTCATCCGCACCTGCAGCGTGTGCGGATCGAGGAAGGTGCCCTTGCCCTCGAACTGGGTGATCTTGTTCTTGCGCATGAGGTAGGTGACGCCCTTCGAGCGTCCCTCGGCCACCACCCGGCTCCGCTCGTGGGCGGCCCGGTAGTCCAGGGTGACGTCTCCGCTGATCTTCACCCCGAACTTCTCCGCGTCGTGCAGGAACAACTGCGCGACCTCGGCGTTGCGCAGCAGAGCTTTCGCGGGGATGCAGCCGATGTTCAGGCAGACACCGCCCCAGAACCGGCCCTCCACGACGGCCGTGCGCAGTCCCAGCTGCGCGCAGCGGATGGCGGCCACGTATCCGCCGGGGCCGGCTCCCAGAACCACGACGTCGAAGTCACTGTCCGTGCTCATCCCTCCACCTCACGGTTGCTCTCGGATGCAGTCGGCCTCCGCGATCCGGCGCGCGCATCGTCAGGGGGTGGGATAGAGCAGCTCCAACGGGCCCGACAACGCAGCGCGCACCCGGCGGGCCGTCTCGTCGACGAGAACCTCCGGCTCGTCGTGGCTGATCGCGTCCATGGTCTTCGCGGCCACGTCCGCAGCCTCCACCTTGGGAGCGTCGATCGTCACGGTCGCATCGGTGTCGACGAAGCCCACATGCACGCCGACGACCAGCGTGCCCTGCTCCCGCAGCCCCATGCGCAGTGCATTGGTCAGCGACCACTGGGCGGCCTTCGAGGCCGCGTAACCGGGGAACCGGTTGTTGGCTCGCCACGAGGCCACCGACAGCATGTTCACCAGGGCTCCGCCACCGTTCGCGGCGAGGACGGGTGCGAAGGCCCGCGAGACGGCCCAGGTGCCCAGATAGTTCACCTCCAGCTCCTTCCGGGCCCCCTCCAAAGACCCCTCCAGGAGGCCAGGACCGGCCTGGATACCGGCGTTGTTGATCACGATGGTCACGTCGGACGCCGTCGCAGCGGCGGCCGCGATCTGGTCGGGGTCGGTGACGTCGAGGCGCAGGGGTTCCGCGCCGGGCTCACCGAAGTCCTCGGGGCGGCGGACACCCGCGTACACCTTGGCGGCACCCCGGGCCAGCAGAGCGCGCGTGAACGCCAGTCCGATTCCCCGGTTCGCGCCGGTCACCAGCGCGACCGATCCCTTGATCTCCATGCTCCGACACCTCATTCCAAGGCTTTCACCCCTGCACAGCCTGGACAGTCAGGGCAGCGAGACGTAGCTGCAGAGGCGCCCCGAACCCCGTTCATGATCTCGCGCGCACCGCACCGCCGCATCACGGGACCCGCCCAGACTGCTCGACCGTCCGGACATCCGACGGAGGTTCAAGCTCGACGCTCCGGAGGGGCCGACGCCGACCGTTCACTGACCGAGCAGAGGACCCCAGCAGCCGGTGGTCGCACCATGGGCCCGTCCGGGGAGTGGCCGCTACCAGGGGCCTCTCGGGGGAGAACTCGGACATCCAACGGACGACTGCCGATGACGCTGGGCAGTTCGGGGCGGACCGGATAGATGCCAATCCGAGTCGGCGAGCGGGCCCCGGCCTGGCCACTCGAGGTATCGCCGCGCTGCCTCTGCGCACCCGCTCGATCACCCGCGGCCGGCCGGTGTGTCAGCAGTCGGTCCAGGTGTGTGCCGCCTCGATCTGGGACGACCATGGATGAAGGCAGTACGCCCGCCGGTACGGCACGAGCCAAGGCGCCGAGCGGGAAGGGAAATGAGACATGGGCACGACGGATTCCCCCCGAGCAGGCGACGGCCGGTCAGCGGCGGGTCCGGCCACGCCGCCAACTGGCCTGCTGGATCTGCTCGGCGTCGCCGCAGTGGTGCTGAATGCGACGGGCCAGGTGGTCTTCTGGAGCCCGAAGGCCGAGGAACTGTTCGGCTACACCGCAGCAGAAGCGCTGGGTCAGTACGCGGCTCCGCTGACGGTCCACGAGGAGCACCGCGACGAGGTGATCAAGCAGTTCGCCGAGGTCATGGAATCCGGCGTCGACTGGGCCGGGGCCTACCCGATCCGGCACAAGGACGGCAGCACCCGCCTGGTGGAGTTCCGCAACATGCGGCTGCTGGACGCCCTCGGGGACACCTATGTCCTGGGCCTTGCCGCGGACCAGGCGGCTGTGGAGCGGGTCGAGCGAGATGCCGCCCTGGCCATGTGTCTGGTGTCCCAGTCCCCGGTCGGGCTGGCCATTCTGGACCCGGACCTGCGGTATCTGGCCGTGAACCCCGCTCTCGAACGCATCACCGGTCAGTCCGCCACCGAGCGTCTCGGCCGGCCGGTCGGCGAGGTCCTGACCTTCCTGGACACGGACCCCGAGGCACGTCTGCGCCGTGTCCTGGAGACGGGTGAGTCGGTCGTGGACCGGGACATCGTCTGTCGTCCGCCCGTCGACCCGGACCACGAGCACGCCTGGTCCGTCTCGTACTACCGGCTGGAGGACTCCGGTGGGCGGGTGCTGGGCCTCGCCTACTCCGTCATCGACGTCACTGAACGTCATCGCGCCAATGCGGAGGCGGCCCAGGCCCGGCAACGGCTGGCACTGATCGCCAAGGCTTCCGCCTGCGTGGGTACCACTCTCGATCTGGAGACGACAGCGCGCGAGCTTGCCGACGTCGTCGTACCGGTCCTGGCCGATGTGGCCGCCGTGGACGTACTCGACAGCGCACTTGACGGCCGGATCGCGACACACGAGGGCCCGGCCTTCTTCCGTGCCCTCGCCGTCAGCGCCACCGACTCCACCGAAGCGGTCCGCGCGGCCGACCCACTAGGGGGACTCGCCTCGTACGGCAGCGACCGCCTGATCACCCAGTGCGTGCGCACCCGTCAACCAGTGCTGGTGCCCCACACCACCCCGGCGGATCTGGAGCGCATCGCCCGACATCGCGAGGCCGCCGCTCTTCTCTCGGCGGCCGGGGTGCACTCCTACCTGGCCGTACCCCTCCTGGCCCGGGGTGAAGTTCTCGGCGTTCTCGACCTCAAACGCACCCGAAATCCCGCACCATTCGATGACGACGACACGTTCCTCGCTGGTGAGTTGGCCGCCCGAGCCGCGGTCTGCATCGACAACGCCCGCGGATACCAGGCCCAGCGCCATGCGGCCCTCACCCTCCAGCGCAGCCTGCTGCCCGAGCCCCCATCCCACCTGTCCGGCTTGGAGGTTGCCTGCCGCTATCAGCCCGCCGGCGCCACGAGCGAGATCGGCGGCGACTGGTACGACGCCATACCTCTCCAGGGCAACAGGACCGCCTTGGTGGTAGGGGACGTCATGGGCAGCGGCATCAATGCCGCCGCCACCATGGGGCAACTCCGCAGCGCTGCCCGGGCCTTCGCCGAGCTCGGCCTCGCCCCCGCCGAGGCGCTTCGTCACCTCGACCACCTGACCGAGGGTGTCGAGCAGACCATCACCACCTGCATCTACTGTGTCTACGACCCTCATCAGGATCAGTGCGAGATCTGCCTCGCCGGCCACCTGCCCCCGGCCCTGATGCGTCTCGGCCACGCGGCACAGCTGCTCGACCTGCCCACCGGCGCACCGCTGGGCGTCGGCGGGGTCCCCTTCGAGGCCACCACCATTGCCTTCCGCCCCGGCGATGTGCTGGCCCTCTACACCGATGGCCTGGTCGAAACCCGAAGCGAACCCATCGACGCTCGCCTGGACACCCTCCTCGACGCCCTCACCGCGACACGTGGCCACGATCTGGAAGACACCTGCGACCGCATCCTGGGAGTTCTGCGCACACCCGGTGGTGAGGACGACGTCGCGCTGCTCATCGCCCGATCCCGGTCCTGAGCGAGGAACCCTGGCCGGGCCGGCCCCGGCGGCGGTTCCTCAGTTCGGGGACGGCCTGGTGTGCAGTGTTCGGCGATCTGATCGGCCGGTTGCGGCACCACTGCACCGGGGCGGCCGATCCGCCTGGGCACCCGCAATCGGGCCAAAGAACTGTGGAAGTGGTCCCGGACAGGCCCTGTGCTCGGCCCAGCCGGCAGACCCGGAGAACTCCCGTCATCACAGGTCACACGGCACGCATTCGTCGCCGAGGCACCCGCAGGCGGTCACTGATCCGTGGACCCGGCTTCAAATCGTGGGCACAAATTCCACACATCCCTCTCTCCAGACAGCCCCCGATGGTCTAGATTGACCGTGCTTCACATGCTGGGACACCAGGCGACAAATGATGATCTATGGGTCTGGTGCTACGGACAGCCAGCAGCTGCGTCTCCGGCGCCAGACGTGGGGGTGATCAATTCCTGGAGCCCGCGAGGGGGCTTCGGGTGCGGGGAGCACCCGAGGTTTCGACGGGTTCCCGCGCACCTCGGAAGTCTGGCAGGACATGCGAGTCCGCTGCGGCCGGGGCGGGTTGTTCACGTAGCGCTGAAGTAGCCGGGATGTCATGCGCGGGAGGGCGGGAGCCTCCCGCGGGGAGGAACAGCGCGGCGCGGGGGGCGGGGGGCCTCCCGAGGGGAGGAAGCATGCGGGGGGCGGGGGCCTCCCGAGGGGAGGAACAGTGTTAGGCGAACACGTCGAACCACTGGGAACCAGGGGGGTTCTGTGCGGCAGGGGGGATTAGTCGGCCCTTTTCCGTCGGAGCGCGGGCGTCTGGCGAATGGGGCAATCAGCCAGCCCGCGAACGACTGGGAGCAGCGGTACCGCCGTACCGTGATCATCAGCGATACCGCGGCCACCGCCTTGGTGGTGGCGGCGATCGGCAACTTCTTCGGGGCCCGGGACGCGGCCAACTGGCACGAGAAATGGGGAATTCTCGCATTCGGCACCGAGCTGCTGGTGCTGGGGGCGCTTGCGGTGAGCCGGTCGTGGGCTCCGGCCGTGCTGGGCCAGGGCGCCGAGGAATTCCGCCGGCTCGGACGCTCACTGTTCACGGCGACCGTCGTCCTGGCGCTCGGCGGGATCGCCCTGACCTCGCGCAACATCAAGCTCTGGATATTCGTCGCGATCCCCGCGATCGCGCTCGTCACCATGACCGCGCGGTATCTGCTGCGCCTGTGGCTGCACAAGCAGCGGAACGAAGGGCAGTGCCTTAGACCGGTGCTCGCTGCCGGGAGCCCGGACACCGTACGCGACCTGATCACCCGGACCCGCAAGTTCCCGCACATCGGCTGGCGGGTGGAGGCGGTGTGCACGACGGACGGTCGCGGGCTCGACGGTGACCACCTGGACGGAGTGCCGGTCGTCGGTCGACTGGGGGACGTCGCCAAGCACGTCCGCCACGACGGCTACCGTGTCGTCGCGGTCACACCGGACCCGCACTGGTCACCGGACCGGCTGCAGCGGCTGGCCTGGAACCTCGAAGGCAGCGACGCCGAGATGGTCGTGGCCCCCGTGCTGATGGAGGTGGCCGGCCCGCGGCTGCACGTCGACGCGGTGCTCGGGATCCCGCTGCTGCGGGTCAGCATGCCGACCTTCACCGGGGGCCGCCGGGCGATCAAGGGGGTCGTCGACCGGGTGGGCGCGGCGGTCCTGCTGGTGCTGTTCGCGCCGCTGATGGTGCTCGTCGGGCTGCTCGTGCTGGTGGACAGTCGGGGCGGGGCGTTCTACCGCCAGCGCAGGGTCGGCAAGGACGGCCGCGAGTTCACCATTCTCAAGTTCCGCACCATGGCCGCCGGGGCCCACGGGGCACGTGCGGAGCTGGCCGACCGCAACGAGGGCGCAGGCCTGCTGTTCAAGCTCCGCCGGGATCCGCGGGTGACCCGGGTGGGAGCAGTGCTGCGCCGGTACTCGCTCGACGAGCTCCCGCAGCTCTTCAACGTGCTCACCGGATCGATGTCCCTCGTCGGACCGCGGCCTCCGTTACCGGAGGAGTGCGCCGCGTACGACCCGGACATCCGGCGGCGGCTGCTGGTCAAGCCCGGGCTCACCGGGCTGTGGCAGATCAGCGGACGCAGCGACCTGCCGTGGGAGGAGGCGGTCCGCCTCGACCTGCGGTACGTGGAGGACTGGTCGCTCGCCCTGGACACAGTGATCTTGTGGAAGACGCTGCGTGCGGTGCTCCAGGGGCAGGGGGCCTACTGATGCGCGGGGGGTGGCGTCGTCGTACAGCCGACGCGCGGACCGCAGGCCGCAAGGGCCTGCCTGGGGGGAGGAACGGGTCATGAGAGTCAGCGTTTTCGGGCTCGGCTACGTGGGCTGTGTGTCGGCCGCGTGCCTGGCCAGCATGGGGCACGAGGTCATCGGGGTGGACGTGAACCAGGTGAAGGTCGACCTGGTCAACGGCGGCAAGGCCCCGGTGGTCGAGGAGCGGATCGGCGAGCTCATCGCCGAGGTCGTGCGGACCGGAGCGTTGCGCGCCACCGGCGACGTCCGTGAGGCGATCATGGGCAGCGAGGTGTCGCTGGTCTGCGTGGGCACGCCGTCGGAGCCCAACGGCAGCCTGTGCACCACGTACTTGGAGCGGGTCACCGAGGAGATCGGCGCAGCGCTGGCCGAGCGGGGTGGGCGGCACACCGTCGTGTTCCGCAGCACCATGCTCCCGGGCACCTGCCTGAACCTGCTGGTGCCGATCCTGGAGAAGAACGTCGGCGGCACGGCCGGGGTGGACATCGGGGTCGCGGTCAACCCGGAGTTCCTGCGCGAGGGCACGAGCGTGCGGGACTTCTTCGACCCGCCCAAGACCGTCATCGGCGAGCTCGACCCGGCAAGCGGCAATGCGGTGATGGAGCTGTACGACGGCTTGCCCGGCGAGGTGTTCCGGGTGCCGGTCCCGACCGCCGAGGCGATCAAGTACGCGGACAACGCGTTCCACGGCCTCAAGATCGGCTTCGCGAACGAGCTGGGCGCGGTGTGCCAGGCGCTCGGGGTGGACTCGCACCAGGTGATGGACGTGTTCCTGGCCGACCGCAAGCTGAACATCAGCCCCGCCTACCTGCGGCCCGGCTTCGCCTTCGGCGGCTCCTGCCTGCCCAAGGACCTGCGCAGCCTGGTCCACGCGGCACAGCGGGCCGACGTCTCGGTGCCCATCCTCTCCCACGTGCTGGCCTCCAACTCCGACCATCTGCAGCGCGCGGTGGACCTGGTCGAGCGCACCGGCAAGCGCCGGGTGGGCCTGTTCGGGCTGTCCTTCAAACCCGGCACCGACGACCTCCGCGAGAGCCCGCTCGTCGAGCTGGCGGAGAGGCTCTTCGGCAAGGGCTACGACCTCAAGATCTACGACGCCAATGTGAGCCTCTCCCGGCTGCTCGGCGCGAACCGCGAGTACATCGAGAGCCGGCTGCCGCACCTTGCGCAGCTGCTCGCGGACTCCGTCGACGAGGTGCTCGAACACGCCGAGGCGTGCCTGGTCGGGACCCGGGATCCGGCCGTGCTGTCGGCGCTGCCCCATGGAGACAGCCCGGTGATCGTCGACCTCATCCGCCTTCCCGACGCCGAGGCGCGCCGGACCGAACCGGGGTACATAGGCCTTGCTTGGTAACACATCGCTCGGTGACACAACCGGCGGCGACGGGCCCAACCGGCGCGCGCTGATCCTGGTGGAGAACCTGTCGGTGCCGTTCGACCGGCGGGTGTGGCAGGAGTGCACGACGCTGCGCGACGCGGGCTGGGAGGTGAACGTCATCTGTCCCCGGGGGGAGAAGCGGGACAGGGAGCCGGAGGCGGTGATCGACGGGGTGCGGATTCACCGCTACCCGTTGCGCGCGGCGACCGGAGGTCCGGCCGGCTACCTGCGGGAGTACGGATCGGCGTTGTGGCACACGGTCCGGCTGGCCCGCAAGGTCGGCCCGGTCGACGTGGTCCACGCCTGCAACCCGCCCGACCTGCTGTTCCTGCCGGCACTGTGGCTGAAGCGGCACGGCGCACGGTTCGTCTTCGACCAGCACGACCTGGTACCCGAGCTGTACCTCTCCCGGTTCGACCGCGGCGAAGACCTGCTCTACCGCGCCGTGTGCGCGCTGGAACGGCGGACCTACCGGGCCGCGGACGTCGTGCTCGCCACGAACGAGAGCTACCGGGACGTCGCGCTGCGCCGTGGCGGCCTGCGGCCGGAGGACGTGTTCGTGGTGCGCAGCGCGCCCGCGATCGAGCGGTTCCAACCGGTACCGCCCGAGCCGGAGTTGAAGCGCGGCAAGCCTCATCTGCTGTGCTACCTCGGTGTCATGGGCCCTCAGGACGGCGTCGACTACGCCTTGCGGGCCCTTGCGAAGCTGCGCGACGAGCTCGGGCGGACCGACTGGCATGCCGTGTTCGTGGGCGCCGGCGACGCCTTCGACGCGATGGTGGAGCTGTCCCGGCGGCTCGGTCTCTCCGAGCAGGTGCAGTTCACCGGGCGCATTCCGGACGCCGACCTGGTGCGCTACCTGTCCACCGCGGACGTGTGCCTTTCCCCCGACCCGCGCAATCCGCTCAACGACGTGTCGACCATGAACAAGGTCCTGGAGTACATGGCGATGGGGCGGCCGATCGTCTCGTTCGACCTGAAGGAGGCGCGCGTCTCCGCCGGTGACGCGGCCGTCTACGCGTCCGCCGACGACGAGGCCGAGTTCGCGGGGCTCATCGCGCTGCTGCTGGACGATCCGGAACAGCGGGCCCGGATGGGCAAGATCGGCCAGGAGCGGATCAGCGGGCCGCTCTCCTGGCGGAACTCGCAAGCCTCGCTGCTCGCCGCCTACGCCGCTGCCTGCCGGGACCAAGCTCCGGTGTCGGCAGGTGGGCCGGTCCGTACGGGGAAGAGGCCGCGCCATTGAGTGATGACACGATCCGCCTGGCCACGATCGGACGGATTCTCCGTCGGCGGTGGCGGCTTCTCGCCGCCCTCGCCGTGGTGGGCGCGCTCGTCGGCTACGGCACCTCGGTGCTGCTGTTTCCGCCGCGGTACACGGCGTCGGCATCGGTACTGCTGCCGGGGCAGTGGGAGGAGCGCGAACTGCTCACCCAGGTGGACATCGCGACCAGTTCGGCGGTGGTCGACCGCGCGGCCGCCACGCTCGGCTGGAAGGGCGTCAGCGGCGCCGAGCTGCGGGATCAACTGAGCGCCAAGGCCGCCGACGGGAACATCATCAACATCTCGGGTACGGCCGACACCCCGGAGCGCGCGCAGCGGCTCTCCGACCAGGTGGCCCAGCAATTCGTCACCTTCGCCGCGCGGATCGCTGGCGGCAGTACCGACCCCGAAACGGCTACGGGGACCGAGGCGCTGCGGAAGAAGGTGGCGGAGACCAACCGCCGCATCACCGACCTGGCCAATGCGGCCGATCCGGGGCAGACCGTGGAGAGCGTGCAGGCCCGCACCGAGCTCGAGAAGCTGCGCACCGCGCTGCAGGAGGCCATGAAGAAGCTGGACGAGGCCGCCCCGGCGACCAACAAGGCCAGCATGGTCGTCATGGGGCCGGCACCCCGGCCGACCGGCGCGGCAGCGCCGACGAGGATGCAGCTCATCGTCGCCGGGGCGCTGCTGTTCTTCCTGCTCGCGGTCGTCGGCCATCTCGCCGCCGCCCGGGTGAGTCGCCGACTGCGCACCGAACCGGAGATCGCCGCGGCGCTGGGCTCGGCGCTCCTCGGCACCGTCGACGTGCCGGATGAACAGCGCGCGCACCGGACGGAAAGCCGTGACTCACGGGCTTGGATCCGCCGCCTTCTCGGCGTCGACACCCGGTGGGACATACCGACCCCGCAGAGGTCCGGCGACGAGGCCGACAGGCGGATCCGCTACCGGCGGGTGTGCGCTCGCCTCCGGGACCAACTGCCCGCTCCCCGGCGGCTGCTGGTTGTCGTACCGGACCGCGACGAGATCGCCCGCCGGGCCGCCGGGCAGCTCGTCGCCGAGGCCGAGAGTGATCTGCTGCTGCGCGTGGTGGGAGTTTCGGTGTCCCAGCCGCTGGTGCCGGACCGCGACACCGAGTCCGGTGCCCTGGTGGTGCTCAGCGCGGGCAGCTGGACCGCAGGGGAGCTCGCCGGCATCGCCGAGGCGTGTGCGGACGCGGGGCACGAGGTCGTCGGCATCGTCGTCGCCGGCACGGTCCGGGCCCGTCCGACGCGGTCTGCCGACCACCCTCCGGACAAGGCCACTCTGGCGCTCGCGGTTCGCGGCCACGCGACGGGAGGTTCGGTGTGACGACGAGCACGACATCGGAGTCGTCGGCCGCCGCTCCGCTGCTGGATCTGCAGGCGCTGGTCGTGGCGGTGCGCAGGCGCCGCCGCCTCTGGTGCTCCTTGGCGCTGCTGGGGCTGCTGGTCGGCGGGGCGGTGGCGGTCCTGCTGCCGCCGCCACCGACCGCGGTGACCAAGGTGCTGGTCACGCACAAGGAGGACCAGCCGAACGACACCGGAACGTTGATCCGCACCGACGTCGCCCTGCTGCACACCACGCGGATCGCCGACAAGGCCCTGCAGTCCCTCAAGTCCCCGGAAAACCCGGAAGACTTCATGCGGGACTACCGCGGTACCGGCTTGACCAACAACCTGCTGCAGATCGAGGTGACAGGTGACAGCGACGCGGAAGCGGTGGCCCGGGCCAAGGCGCTGGCCGACGCGTTCGTCGCGGACCATGTGAGGCGGATGCAGGAGACCGCGAAGGCCGAGGCCAAGGCCCTGCTCGACCAGCGTGACCGCATGCGGAAGGAACTCGCCGAGGTCAACAAGGTGATCGGAGACGGACCGCCGGAGAGCGGCCCGAAGGCGTCGGCGAGCACGGAGTCGCTCTTCGCCCGCCGGGCCGAGCTCACTTCGCGGATCGCCGACTTCGACCAGCGCGCCGAAGAGGCGCGCGTCGGCACGCCCCAGATCATCGCCGGCACGCAGATCGTGGACGCCCCGCGCGCGATGCGGCACTCCCTGCCCAGGGCCGCTGTCACCAACGCCGGGATCGGGCTCGTCCTCGGGCTCGTCCTCGGGCTCGCGCTGGCCGCGGTCGGCACGGTGGTGGCGGACCGCCCCGTGCTGCGCCGGGACATCGCGGCGAACCTGGGCGCCTCGGTCATCGCGGAGCTGCCCCGCCGGTCGGGCAGGCTGTGGCAGCGCCGACGGACCCGGACGGCACGCGAACGGCTCACCGCGACCCTGGCCCGCACCGTGCGCGGCTCCGCGGAACCGGTGTCGCTGCTGGAACTGGGCTGTGCGCGCAGCACGAGCGTGATCGCCCTGAACGTCGCCAGGGCACTGGCGGCGGACGGGCCAGTGGTCATCATCGATGGTCTGCCCGGCCCGCAGCTCGCACGCCGACGCCCGAAGCCAGGAGACCCCACCGTGGTCAGCGGCGAGCGTGCCGCGGCCGTGTCGCCCGAGGAGCGCAGGATCGGCGTCGGCTCGGTGGCGCCCGGCACGGCGTGGACCGACCTGCAGTACCTCGGCACCCAGACCGTGCTCGTCGTGCGTGCCGGGCACGGCAGCGCCGCATGGCTGCACACCGTGGCGCGGCAGCTCGCGGACCAGCGCATTCCGGCGATCGGTGTGGTGCTGATCGACCCCGATCCGCGTGACCGGACCGACGGCACGCTGTGGGACGGGCTGCACATCGCGCTGCGGGGCCATAGCGAGCGGCTGGCCCGGCAGAAGGGGACGGGCCGGCGGCGGACGGAGCGGCTGCCGATGTGGGCCGCACGGGTCCCGGACAGCGACCAGGAGGCGCAGTAGGACATGTGTGGCATCGCAGGCACTTACCGATGGCCGGACGGGAAGGTCGTGACCGACCGGCTCACCGATACCCTCGCCCACCGCGGTCCGGACGGGGCGGGCCGGTACAGCCACCCCGCCGGTGACGGCGAAGTGCACCTCGGGCACCGCCGGCTGGCCATCATCGACCTGTCCGAGACCGGCGCCCAGCCGATGGTCTCGGGCGGCCTCGTCCTGACGTACAACGGCGAGCTGTACAACGCGCCCGAGCTGCGTGCCGAGCTGGCAGCCGCCGGGGTGCGCTTCCGTGGTACCTCCGACACCGAGGTGCTGCTGGAGGCCTGGCGGCGCTGGGGCACGGACTGCCTGCCCCGGCTGCGCGGCATGTTCGCGTTCGGGATCTTCGACGAGCGCACCGGTGACCTGGTGCTCGCCCGCGACCAGCTCGGCATCAAGCCGCTGTTCCTGCTCCGGCGCGGTGCGGGCCTGGTGTTCGCCTCCGAGCTCAAGGCGCTCGCCGCCGCGACCGGCGGATCGCTGGAGGTGGACCATGCGGCGCTGGTGGCCTCGCTGCTGTACTACTGGGTGCCGGACTCACGGTGCGCGTTCCGCGAGGCGGAGAAGCTGCCGCCGGGGAGCTGGCTGAGGTGCCGGCCCTACGGTCGGGTGGAGCGCGGCCGGTTCTGGAACCTGAAGGACGTCGCCGCCGAGGGCCGGGAGCAGGCCCGGGCCGGCGAGCGGCCGGATGTCGCTGCCCTCGTCGAGGAGTCCACTCGGCGCCACCTGCTCTCCGACGTACCCGTGGCGACGTTCCTCTCCGGCGGCCTCGACTCCAGCTACCTGACCGCGCTGGCGGCCCGCCACCAACCCGGGATCTCCGCTTACACGATCGGGTTCCGCGCCGAGGACGCCAAGTTCGAGGCGATGCCCGACGATCTGCGCTATGCCCGGCGGGTGGCCGAGCGGTTCGGCGTCGACCTGCAGGAGATCGAGATCGCCCCGAACGTGCTCGACCTGCTGCCGCAGATGACGTACCACCTGGACGAGCCGATCGGCGACCCTGCCGCGATCAACACGTTCCTGATCTGCTCGGCCGCCCGGGAGGCCGGGGTCAAGGTGATGCTCTCGGGGATGGGAGCCGACGAGCTGTTCGCCGGGTACCGCAAGCACCTGGCCAACCTGATCGCGCTGCGCTACCAGCGCGTCCCGCGCCTCCTTCGGCGCGGGGTTTCCGCGGCCGTGGACCGGCTGCCGGTCGCCACGTCCCGCCGCGGGTACCGGTCGGTGCGCTTCGCGAAGCGGTTCCTCTCCTTCGCCGATCTGCCGGAGGAGACCGCGTTCCGGCGCAGCTACACCATGTACGACCAGGACGAGCTGCTCGCCCTTCTCGATCCGGACCTGGCCGGGACGGTCGAGGACGTGCTGACCGAGCACGCGGACATCTACCAGGACAACGACCTCGACGACTTCGTCAACCGCATGTGCCTGGGCGACGCCCGGATGTTCCTGCCGGGCCTGAACCTCACGTACACGGACCGCTCCAGCATGGCCGCGTCGACCGAGGTGCGGGTGCCGTACGTGGACGTCGAGGTGGTCAAGGCGGCGTTCGCCGTGCCCGGCGACCGCAAGATCGCCGGACGACAGGGCAAGGCCGTCCTGAAGGAAGCGGCCACCTCGATCCTGCCCCGGGAGATCGTGTACCGGCCCAAGGGCCTGTTCAGCGCTCCGCTGCGGGCCTGGATGAGCCGGGACCTGGCACCGCTGGTGCGCGAGGTGGTCAACGACGGCGAGCTCGTCCGCTCCGGGATCCTGCGCCGCGACGCCCTGAAGCGGATGGTCGCCGAGGACGCCGCCGGGCAGCAGGACTTCTCCAAGCATCTGTGGCACGTACTGACCCTCGAGTACTGGTATCGCGACGCGACCTCTGGGTCCCGCCAGAGCACTCGGCAAACGGCTTAGGAATCAGGGGAGTTCGAGTGAAGCAGGTTGTACAGAACTACAAGAGCGGCGAGCTGGCGGTGCTCGACGTTCCGGTGCCGGGGTGCAAGCCGGGCGGTGTGCTGGTCCGCAGCGCCTACTCGCTGATATCCACCGGGACCGAGCTGATGAAGGTGTCCGAGGCCGGCATGTCGATGCTGGGCAAGGCCCGCTCCCGGCCGGACCAGGTGGCCAAGGTCATGCAGAGCGTGGCCACCAACGGGGTGCCCGCCACCTACCGCAAGGTGATGGGCAAGCTGGACTCCTACACGCCGCTGGGCTACTCGCTGTGCGGGGTGGTCGAGCAGGTCGGCGCCGGGATCGACGATGTGAAGATCGGCGACCTCGTGGCCTGCGCCGGCAACGAGCACGCGTTGCACGCCGAGCTCAACTGGGTGCCGAAGAACCTCTACGCCCCGTTGCCGGACGGCCTCGCGCCCCGGCACGCGGCCTTCGGCACCGTCGGGTCGATCGCGTTGCAGGGCGTCCGCCAGGGCGAGCCGCAGCTCGGCGAGGTGGCGCTGGTCATCGGCCTCGGCCTGATCGGGCAGCTGGTCGTGCAGCTTCTGGCCGCCTCGGGAGTCCGAGTCGTCGGCGTCGACCCCGACCCGGTGCGCTGCGAACTCGCCGAGCGCCAGGGCGCCGCGGCCTGCGGCGATCCCGCGTCCGCGGCCGTGGAATCCGCCGTCGCCGAGCTCACCGGCGGCCACGGCGTGGACCAGGTGTACCTGGCCGCCGGCGGCGGCAGCAACCAACCCGTCGAGCTGGCCGCCAAGTTGAGCCGGGACCGGGGCCGGGTCGTCGACATCGGCAAGTGCCGCCTGGACCTGCCGTGGAACGCGTACTACGAGAAGGAACTCGACGTCCGGTTCTCCCGCAGCTACGGCCCCGGGCGCTACGACCCGGAGTACGAGCTGGAGGGGCGGGACTACCCGATCGGCTACGTGCGCTGGACCGAGCGCCGCAACCTGGCGTGCTTCCTCGACCTCCTCGCCCGCGGCAGCGTCGACGTCGAGCCCTTGATCTCCCACGTCGCCGACTTCGACGACGCCGTCGAGACGTACCGGCGCCTGAAGGACGGCGACTTGAAGGCCGTCGCCGTGCTGTTCCAGTACCCCGGGCAGGAGGAGAAGGCTGAGGAAGCGGCGGCCCCGGCGGTGGCCGTGCCCGCGGTGGCTGTGTCCACTAAAAGCATGCAGCGGAGTCCGGCCCGGGCCGCCAAGACGCCGGTGCGCCTCGCGTTCGTCGGCGCCGGCAATTACGCGACGTCGATGCTGCTGCCGCACCTGGCACAGCGCGAGGGTGTGCAGTTGTCGACCGTCGTCACCACGACGGCGCTGTCCGCGGCCAACGCGCAGCGGAAGTTCGGCTTCGCCGAGGCGACCACCGACCTCGACGCCGTGCTCGGCGACAAGTCCGTCGACGCGGTGTTCGTGGTCACCCGGCACAGCTCGCACGCCGAACTGACCCGAAGAGCACTGCTGGCCGGCAAGACGGTGTTCGTGGAGAAGCCCCTGGCCCTCACCGAGGACGAGCTGGCCGGCGTGCTCGCGGCGGTGGAGGAGTCCGGCAACGACCGGCTGCAGGTGGGCTTCAACCGCCGGTTCGCGCCACTGCTGCAGGAGGCCAGGAAGCAGTTCGGCGCCCGGACCGGTCCGGCGAGCCTGCGCTACCTGGTCAACGCGGGCCGGCTGCAGCACGGCAGCTGGTACCTCCAACAGGGCACCGAGGGCTCGCGGTTCGCCGGCGAGGGCGGGCACTTCATCGACACGGCGAGCTGGCTGCTCGAGGCCGACCCGGTCTCGGTGTACGCGGTCGCCACGTCCGGCAACGAGGACCTGCAGGTCGTGCTGCGCTACCCGGACGGGTCCACCGCCACCATCAGCTACGTCACCACCGGCCCGGCCGGCTTCCCCAAGGAGACGCTGGACCTGGTCGCGGACGGCCGTGCGCTGCGGCTCGACGACTTCGTCCGCGCCGCTGTCTACGATGGCCGCCGCAAGCGGTGGGTCAGTTCGCGGCTGCCCAAGGCCCGGGACAAGGGCCAGAACGCCGAGCTGGCCGCGTTCATCAAGGCCGTCCGGACCGGCGCGCCGATGCCGGTGCCGCTTCAGTCGCTGGTCGCCACCACGGCGGCCACGCTCGCCGTGCAGTCCGGCCCGGCCGGTGGCGCGCCGGTGACGTTGGCGAGAGCGCGATGACCATGAGCGCGGGCTGGTACCTGCGGCGGCTGTCCCGGATGGGACCGCAGGAGGTCGCGGGCCGGGTGGGCGACACGGTGCGCAGGCGGCGGTGGCGGTCGACGCGGCCGAACTGCCCGAGCGTGACCGGCGCCCGGTTCACCGCGGTCCTGCCCGCAGGGACGATCGCCGCGGTGCCACCGGACGCCGCGAAACGTCTCATCGCCGAGGCGGACCGGCTGATGGCCGGGCACGCCGAGTATTTCGGGGTGGTCCGCGACGACCTGGCCGACCCGGACTGGTGGTACGACCCGAAGACCGGGCGCCGGGCTCCGTGGGGCTACGCCTTCGACGTGCCGTACCGCAACGAGGACGCGGTCGGGGACATCAAGCAGATCTGGGAGCTGTCCCGGCACCAGTACCTCACCGTGCTCGCCGCCGCCTACGCGATCACCGGGGACGAGCGGTACGCCGAGCGCGTGGCCGAGCACCTGCGGTCGTGGTGGGCGGGCAACGCGCCGCTGCGCGGAGTGCACTGGACCAGCGGCATCGAGCTGGGGATCCGGCTGCTGTCCTGGGTGTGGATCCGCCGGCTGCTCGACGGCTGGCCGGGCGTGGCCGGGCTGTTCGAGGGCAACCCGGTGGCGCTGAACCAGATCTGGCACCACCAGCGCTGGCTGGCCGCCTTCCCCAGCAGGGGGTCTTCGGCGAACAACCACATCATCGCCGAGGCCGCCGGGCAGTTCGCCGCAGCCTGCGCGTTCGGGTGGTTCCCCTCCTCGGCGCGTTGGCGGGCCGACGCGCTGCGGTCGCTGGAGCGGCACCTGCGCAGCAACACCTTCGGCTCCGGCCTCAACCGCGAGCTGGCCACCGAGTACCACGGACTCGTGCTGGAACTCGGCCTGGCCGCGGTGGCTGAGGCGGATGCCGCAGGCGTGCCGGTCCCCGCGTCGATCCGGCTGGTGCTGCTGCGGATGACCGACGCGCTCGCTGCCGTCGTGGACAGCCGGTTACGGCCACCGCGCCAGGGGGACGCGGACGACGGGCACGGTCTGGTCGTGGACGGCGCGGGCACCGACCGCTGGGCCTCGCTGCTGGCCACCGGGGACGCCGTGTTCGGCCGGCTCGCCTGGTGGCCGGCGGTGACCGGCACCGATGTGCGCACCCCGCTGCTGGCCGCGCTCATCCGGCCGTACGCGAAAATGGGAAGTACACCGGCAATGGGAACTGCACCGGCGGTGACCCGCCCGGCGAGCCGACCGGCCCATTTCGCCGACGCGGGCATGACCATCCTGCGCGGTCCGGGAGAGATCTGGTGCCGTTGCGACGGTGGTCCGCACGGCTTCCTGTCCATCGCCGCGCATGCCCACGCGGACGCGCTGTCCGTGGAGGTCCGGCACGACGGGGTCGACGTGCTCGCCGACCCGGGGACGTTCTGCTACCACGGGCAGCCCGAGTGGCGGCAGTACTTCCGGTCGACCCTCGGCCACAACACCCTGCAACTGGACGGCGGTGACCAGTCCGTCTCCGGCGGCCCGTTCCTGTGGACCCGGCAGGCCAGGAGCCGCGTCCTGGCCGCAGACACATCCGACGAGGGTGTGGCCCGCTGGTGCGCCGAGCACGACGGTTACCAGCGTTCCGTGCACCGCCGCCGGGTGGAGCTGACGGCCGCGAGCCAGGAGCTGAGGGTGGTCGACGAGGTCCACGGCCAACACAGCCCGCGCCGGGCCGTGCAGCTGGCGTTCCACCTCGGCCCGGCGATCGCCGCGGACCTGGTGGGGAACCGGGCACAGCTCACCTGGACCCGGGACGGCGAGGACCGCTCCGCGGTGCTCGACCTGCCCGGGCAGCTGTCCTGGCGGGCGCATCGCGGCGAGACCGACCCGCCGCTGGGCTGGTACTCCGCCGGCTTCGGGCGCAAGGAACCCACCACCACGCTGGTCGGCACCGGCTTCGCGGTCGGCGCGGCGGGGTTCACCACCGTGCTCAGGTTCCGCGGCTAGGGGGGCGCGTGGGGATCAAGAGACGGCACTGGGCGTTGGCGGCGGCACTGCCGGCGCTGGCCCTGCTGGCGGCGACCGGCTGCGAGAGCGCGCCGGGCGCCCCGGCAGCGGCGCCGGCCGCTGCGCCCTCCACGTCCGCGGTCCGGTCCGTGGCCCGGGTGTGCGACAAGCCCGCGGCCGGGCCGGCGAAGGCGCCGGCGGGCGCGGTGACGGTCGACCCTGCCGTGGTCGGTGACCTGGCAGCGAAGACCAAGAGCAACCCCCCGAACACCACGTTCTGGCTTCGGCCGGGCAAGCACAGGCTCGAACGGGACCGCTACGCCCAGGTCATCCCCAAGAAGGGGGACCGCTACCTCGGTGCGCCAGGTGCGGTGCTCGACGGCGGGAAGACCAACCAGTACGCGTTCGGCGGCACCGCCCGCAACGTCACCATCCGCTACCTGACCGTGCAGGGTTTCGTCGCGCCGCAGAACGAGGGCGTGGTCAACCATGACTCGGCCGACGGGTGGGTGATCGAGCACGCGACGATCCAGCACAACTCCGGCGCCGGGCTGATGGCGGGTGCCCACCAGCAGGTCCGCGCCAGTTGCCTGCGCGGCAACGGACAGTACGGAATGAACGCGTACAAGGACGGCGACCCTATCCGCGGCCTGGTGGTCGA
This sequence comes from Streptomyces sp. NPDC031100, assembly GCF_055570785.1. NCBI lineage: Bacteria > Bacillati > Actinomycetota > Actinomycetes > Kitasatosporales > Streptomycetaceae > Streptomyces > Streptomyces sp. NPDC031100. The sequence continues at coordinate 183,139 of NZ_JBVIGN010000003.1, read as the reverse complement.
GGGCAACGAGATCGCGGGCAACAACACAGCCGACTGGGAGCGGCGGCAAAAGGGCTGCGGCTGCACCGGGGGCGTGAAGTTCTGGGCCGTCAACGGCGCCGATATACGCGGTAATTGGGTGCACGACAACCGCGGAGCCGGGTTGTGGGCGGACACCAACAACAACGACTTCCGCATCGAGGACAACGTATTCGAGGCCAACGACGGTGCCGCGCTGATCTACGAGACCAGCTACAACGCGGTCATACGGAACAACACGATCCGGCGGAACAACTGGGTCGAGGGCCGCAAGTACGCCGACCGCGGCGACAGCTTCCCGTTCGCGACCATCTACGTGTCCGAGTCCGGCGGCGAACCACGGATCCGAGCCCGCACCGACAAGATCGAGATCTACCGGAACGTGCTGGAGAACAACTGGTCCGGGATCACCCTGTGGGAGAACGCCGACCGGTTCTGCAACAGCCCGGCCAACACCTCGTCCGGTGACTGCACCTTGCTGGTGCGGGACACCGACCGCTGCGCGAGGCCGGCGATCGCCACCGCACCGCTGTACGCCGACTGCCGGTGGAAGACCCAGCGGGTGGACATCCACGACAACCGCTTCGTGCTCGACACGTCCGTCGTCAAGTGCACGGAGAAGTGCGACCGCATGGCGGTGCTGGCCAACTACGGCACCTATCCGGGCTGGTCGCCGTACCAGGGCGAGCGGGTGGCCGAGGCGATCACCCACAAGCAGCACAACCGCTGGCACGACAACGTCTACCTCGGACCATGGACGTTCGTCGTCCACGACCCGAGCCGGATCCTCGACTTCGTGCAGTGGCAGGGCACGCCGTACCAGCAGGACGCGGGCAGCACCTTCCGCGCAGGGGACGGTGGTTGAGATGAGCACGGACCACACACCGAAGATCGTCGGGACAGTCTGGGGGCTGCTGGTCCTCAACACGCTCGGCTCCGCCGGGGCGAAGACCATCGTCCCGCTGCCCCGCTCCCTCATCCAGATGGTCACCATGGGCGCGCTGGTCACCGCGTTCGCGCTGGCGCTCGCGGTCAATCTCCGGCTGCGCATCCGAGCCAGCGCCTACGTGCTTCTGCTCACCCTGCTGCTGGTGGCGAGCGTGATCTCCAGCGCGAACCTGGAGTCCGGGTTCGGCGCGCTGTTCCGCTGCTTCCGCCTGGCTCTCTTCGTCGGCACGCTGTGGCTGCTCAGCCGCTGGTGGGACGGCGGCCTGACGTTCGTCCGGCACCACATCCGGATGTACTTCGCGGTGCTCGGGTCGGTGGCCGCCGGCCTGGTCGTCTCACCGGGCGCGGCCCTGCCCGACCTCTACGGCGGACGGCTTGTCGGCGCGTTGTGGCCGCTCACCCCGCCGCAGATCGGGCAGTACGCAGCGGTGATCACCGGACTCACCGTGCTGCTCGTACTGGGCCGCCGGACCGACAGGACCAGCGCCGTGGTGGTCATCGTGCCGTCACTCGTCCTGCTCGCGCTCACCCACACCCGGACGGCCACGCTCGGCCTGCTCATCGGGCTGGTGTTGGCGATCGGCTCGCTCATCCTGACCAGCGCCGCAGCCCGCCGGTTCTTCACCTGGGCGGTACTGTGCGCCGTGGTGGCCGCGGTGGGGTTCGCCTCCGTACTCCAGGCGTGGTTCCTGCGCGGACAGAGCAAGGAGAACTTCTCCAGCCTCACCGGTCGGGCCAAGGTCTGGGACGCCCTGCTGGCTGCGCCCCGGTCGACCTCGGAGCAGTTGTTCGGCGTGGGCCTGGGCGACAAGTCGTTCGGCGGGCTGCCGATCGACAACAGCTGGCTGGCCGTCTACAACGAGCAGGGTCTGATCGGCGTCACCCTCGTCGCGGCGATCATCATCGTGCTGGGCGGCGTCGCGTTGCTGCGGCCACCGTCGCTGCAGAGGGCCTGCGCGATCTTCCTGATCAGCTACTGCGCGATCGCGTCGTACACCGAGGCCGGTCTTGGCGACGCCTCGCCGTATCTGCTGCATCTGGCCCTGGCCGCCTCGCTGTTGGCTGCACCCGCCGCGGCGACTCCCCTCTCGACGCCCGAAGTCCCTCGACGACACATCCCGCGCTGGGCCCGTAGATCGGAGGTGATCTGAGCATGCACGTCCTCGTGGTGCACAACCGCTACGCCTCGGCGCAGCCGAGCGGGGAGAACAAGGTCGTCGACCAGGAGGTGGAGCTGCTGCGCGCGGCCGGCCACCGGGTCGAGGTGTTCGAGCGGCGCAGCGACGACATCGCCGCCCGGTCCCTGCTGGGCAAGGTCGCGGTACCGCTGCTGGTGCCGTGGAACCCGGCGGTCCGCACGGAACTCGCCGCCCGGCTGCGCACCGAGCGGCCGGACGTGGTCCACGTCCACAACGTCTTCCCGCTCCTGTCGCCCGCGGTCCTTGCCGCCTGCGCCGACGCCGGCGTGCCCGCCGTCGCCACGCTGCACAACTACACCCAGGTCTGCCCGCCCGGCACGCTGCAGCGGGACGGCCGGCCGTGCACCGAGTGCGTCGGGTCGGCGGCGCCGCTGCCCGCCGTCCGGCACGGCTGCTACCGCAGCTCCCGCCTTGCGACGGTGCCGCTCGCGGTGAGCCTGTCGGTCAACCGGCGGCGGTGGTGGTCCGGCGTGGAGCGGTTCTTCTGCATCTCCGCGGCGCAGCGCGACGTCCTGGTGCGATCCGGCATGCCGGCCGAACGGCTGGCGGTGAAGCACAACTTCGTGCCGGACCCGGACGCCCGCCGAGCGGGCGCCGGCGAGCACCTGCTCTATCTCGGCCGGCTCGCGGAAGCCAAGGGCGTACGGCTGCTCATGGCCGCGTGGGACGAGATCGCAGCGAGCGGCGGCGTCGGCGTTCCGCTCGTGATCGCCGGCACGGGGCCGCTGGAGCGAGAGGTGACCGACTGGGCGGCGGGCCGGGACGACGTGCGCTACGTCGGTCTGTACGACCCGGCTCAGTGCCGTCAGGCCATCGCGCGGTCGGTCGCCGTGGTGGCTCCCTCGACGTGGCTGGAGGCGTTCGGCCTGGTGGTCGTGGAGGCCATGGCTGCCGCGGTCCCGGTCGTCGCCGCCGGTCACGGCGCCTTCGTCGAACTCGTCGAGGACGGCGTGACCGGGTTGCTGCACCGGCCCGGCGAGACGGCCTCGCTCGCGTCCTGCATACGCCGGATCGCGGCCGAGCCGGCCCGCAACCGGGAGATGGGCCAGGCGGCCCGGCTCCGTTACGAACAGGGTTTCAGTCCGGCCGTCGGGCTGGAGCGCCTGGTGGAGGGGTACCGCACCGCGATCGCGGGGCGGACGGAAGCAATGGGGGACCGAATCAATGGGGGGCAGTAAATGACACGATGCCGACTCTGCGGCTCGGCGGCGCTGGCGAGCGTCGTCGATCTCGGGGCGACACCGCCCTGCGAGAGCTTTCTCGCCGCGGACCGACTGGACCAGCCGGAGCCCGCGTACCCGCTGCACCTGCGGGTCTGCACCGACTGCTGGCTGGCGCAGATCCCTCCGCTGATCACGCCGGAGGAGACGTTCAAGGAGTACGCGTACTTCTCCTCGTACTCGACCTCCTGGGTGGAGCACGCGCGCACGTTCGTCGCCGACGCCGTGGAGCGCCTTGCCCTCGGCCCGGACGCCTTCGTGGTCGAGGTGGCCAGCAACGACGGGTACCTGCTCAGGCACGTGGTGGACCGGGGGATCCGCTGCCTCGGCATCGAGCCGTCGGTGAACGTCGGCGCCGCGGCGCGCGAGGCGGGTGTGCCCACGTTCACGGAGTTCCTGTCCCCGGACACCGGCTCGGCCGTCCGCGCCGAACACGGCCCGGCGAACCTGGTCGTGGCCAACAACGTGTACGCGCACATCCCCGACGTCGTCGGGTTCACCCAGGGTCTGCGCGCCCTGGTCGCCGACGACGGCTGGGTCTCCATCGAGGTGCAGCACCTGCTGACCCTGATCGAGGAGAACCAGTACGACACGATCTACCACGAGCACTTCCAGTACTACACGGTCGCGTCCGCGATCCGGGCCCTCGCGAGCGGCGGACTCGCGCTCGTGGACGTCGAGCTGCTGCCCACGCACGGCGGCTCCATCCGGCTGTGGGCCCGGCCCACCGAGGTGGCCGGCGAGCCGACCCGGCGGGTGACCGACGTGCTGGCCCGGGAGAAGGCCGCCAGGCTGCAGGAGCTGTCCGGGTACACCGAGTTCTCCGCCCGGGTGGCCAAGGTTCGCCGGGACCTGCTGCGGTTCCTCATCGAGGCGGCCGAGCGGGGCGAGACGGTCGTCGGCTACGGCGCCCCGGGCAAGGGCAACACCCTGCTCAACCACTGCGGCATCCGGCCCGACCTGCTCCCGTACACGGTCGACCGCAACCCCTACAAGCACGGCAGGTTCACCCCGGGCACCCGCATCCCGATCCTGCCGCCCGAGCAGATAGCCGCCGACCGACCGGACTACGTCCTCGTCCTCCCGTGGAACCTGCGGGCCGAGCTGGTCGAGCAGCTGTCCTTCGTGCACGACTGGGGCGGCCGGCTGGTCTTTCCCATCCCGGAACTGAGCATTGTCGAGGTCGCGTCTAGAAAGGGCACAGCATGAAGGTCGTTCTGTTCTGCGGCGGTTACGGGATGCGGATGCGGAGCGGTGCCGCGGACGACGTGCCCAAGCCGATGGCGATGGTCGGCCCGCGACCGCTGATCTGGCATGTCATGCGCTACTACGCGCACTTCGGGCACAGGGAGTTCATCCTGTGCCTCGGCTACGGGGCTCACCACATCAAGGACTTCTTCCTCAACTACGAGGAGACGACGTCCAACGACTTCGTGCTCCGGGGCGGGCGGACCGAGCTGCTGTCCACCGACATCGCCGACTGGACGATCACGTTCGCGCAGACCGGCATCGAGTCGCCGATCGGGGAGCGGCTGCGCCGGGTGCGGCACCACCTGGACGGCGACGAGATGTTCCTCGCCAACTACGCCGACGTGCTCACCGACGCCCCGCTGCCGGAGATGATCGACTCCTTCGCCCGGCGGGACGCGGGTGCGTCGATGATGGTGGTGCCGCCGCAGTCCTCGTTCCACTGCGTGGACCTGGGCGAGGACGGCCTGGTGGGGGGCATCACCGCGGTGAGCGAACTGCCGCTGTGGGAGAACGGCGGCTACTTCGTGCTCCGCCAGGAGGTCTTCGACCACATACCGGAGAACGGGGACCTGGTCGCCGACGGATGCGCCCAACTGGCCAAGCGCGGGCGGCTGGTGGCGCACCGGCACCGCGGCTTCTGGAAGCCGACCGACACCGTGAAGGAACGGGCCGCGCTCGACGAGGCCTACGCCCGGGGCGACCGCCCGTGGGCCGTGTGGGAACGGGACAACGCCGGGGTCAGCGCGTGATCCGCCTCGGGGGCGGGCCCCTGGACCGGATCGTCGCGGTGGCCGCGCACTGCGACGACATCGCCATCGGCGCCGGCGGCACACTGCTGACGCTGTGTCACGCGCGGCCGGGTATCCGCGTCGACGCGCTGGTGCTCTCCGGCGGCGGCAGCGAGCGGGAGCAGGAGGAGCAGGCCGCGCTCGCCGCCTTCTGCCCGGGCGCCGACCTGCGGCTGACCGTGCACAAGCTGCCGGACGGCCGGCTGCCCGCGCACTGGGAGGAGGCCAAGGCTGCAGTCGAGGAACTGCGCGCGCAGACCGAGCCGGATCTCGTGCTGGCCCCGCGTACTGATGACGCGCACCAGGATCACCGCGGCCTGGCGAAGCTGATACCCACCGCATTCCGCGACCACCTGGTCCTCGGCTACGAGATCGTCAAGTGGGACGGTGATCTCGGCCGTCCGGCTGCGTACCAGCCGCTGTCGCCGGAGATCGCCGAACAGAAGGTGCGGCTGCTGCAGGAGCACTACCCCTCGCAGCGGCACCGGCCCTGGTACGACCGGGAGGCCTTCCTCGGTCTTGCCCGGATCCGCGGCATCGAATGCCACGCGCGCTACGCCGAGGCGTTCGCCGTCACCAAACTCACTCTCGACCTGGGGGAATGAACCTTGCGCGTACTGCTCACCGGACACCAGGGCTACCTGGGCACCGTGATGGCCCCGGTCCTTGCGGCCGCCGGGCACGAGGTCGTCGGCCTGGACGCCGGCCTGTTCGCCGACTGCGTGCTGGGCCCGGCCCCCGCGGACCCGCCGGGGCACCGGGTGGACCTGCGCGACGTCACGGCCGAACACCTGGCCGGGGTGGACGCCGTGATCCACCTGGCCGCGCTCTCCAACGACCCGCTGGGATCGCTTGCGCCGGAGCTCACCTACGACATCAACCACCACGCGTCCGTACGGCTGGCCCGGCTGGCCCGCGACGCCGGAGTGCGGCGCTTCCTGTACGCGTCCACCTGCTCGGTCTACGGCGCCGCCGGCGGCGACGACCTGGTGGCCGAGGACGCCCCGCTGCGCCCGGTGACGCCGTACGCCGAGTCCAAGGTGCGGGTCGAGGACGACCTGCACGCGCTGGCCGACGGCGACTTCAGCCCGGTGTTCATGCGCAACGCCACCGCCTTCGGCTACTCACCCCGGCTGCGCGCCGACATCGTGCTGAACAACCTGGTGGGCCACGCCCTCCTGTCCGGCGAGGTGCTGGTGCTCTCCGACGGCACCCCCTGGCGCCCGCTGGTGCACGCCGCCGACATCGCACGGGCCTTCGCGGCCGCGATGGTCGCGCCGCGCGAGGCGGTGCACGACCGGGCGTTCAACATCGGCAGCGAGACCAACAACGTCACGGTCGCCGAGATCGCCGAGCAGGTCGCCGAGGCGGTGTCCGGCGCGAAGGTGAGGATCACCGGGGAGAACGGCGCCGACCCGCGCTCGTACCGCGTGGACTTCTCCCGGTTCCGCGCCGCGATCCCCGGCTTCGAATGCGAGTGGACGGTGAAGCAGGGCGCGCTCGAACTCGCCGACGCCTACCGGAAGTTCGACCTGACCCGGGAGAACTTCGAGCAGCGCTTCACCCGTCTCGCCGTGCTGCGCGCGGCGTCCGACGCCGGCACCGTCGACGACACCCTGCGGTGGCGCCGGTGACCGCAGTCGGCGAAGAGATGCACGCTCTGGTGCAGCGGCTGTACCCGCTGTGCCGGAGCATCACCGGCGACGGCGTGCGCGCCACCCTGGACATCGTCGGCGAGTACGTCCCGCTGCAGGTGCACGAGGTGCCGACCGGGACGCAGGTGCTCGACTGGACGGTGCCGCAGGAGTGGAACATCCGCGACGCGTACATCGCCGACACCGCCGGCCACCGGGTCGTCGACTTCGCCGCGTCCAGCCTGCACGTGCTCGGCTACAGCGTGCCGGTGTCGGCGACCATGCCGCTGACCGAACTGCGTGAACACCTGCACACCCTGCCGGACCACCCGTCCTGGGTGCCGTACCGCACCAGCTACTACAAGCCGGAATGGGGGTTCTGCCTGGCCCAGGAGACCTTGGACGTGCTGCCGGACGGCGAGTACGAGGTGCGCATCGACTCCACACTCGCGGACGGCCACCTCACCTACGCCGAGCACGTGGTCCCCGGGCAGGTCCCCGACGAGGTGATCGTCTCCTGCCACGTCTGCCACCCGTCGCTGGCCAACGACAACCTGGCCGGCATCGCTGTGGCGACGTTCCTGGCCCGGGCGCTGGCCCAGGAAACGCCGTACTACACCTATCGGTTCATCTACGCGCCCGGCACCATCGGCGCGATCACCTGGCTGGCCCGCAACGCGGAGCGGGTGGAACGGGTCAAGCACGGCCTCGTGCTGGCCTGCGCCGGTGACCGAGGTCAACTGACGTACAAACAGAGCAGACGCGGCGACGCGGAGATCGACCGGGTGATGCGGCACGTGCTGTCCGCCTCCGAACGGCCGCACCACGTCGACGAGTTCACCCCGTACGGCTACGACGAGCGGCAGTACTGCTCACCCGGGTTCAACCTCGGCGTGGGCTCGCTCAGCCGGACCCCGTACGCCGGGTACCCCGAGTACCACACCTCGGCGGACAACCCGGACTTCGTCTCCCCGGAGGCGATGGCGGACACCCTTGCGGTCTGCCGCGAGGCGTTCGCCGTCCTCGACCGCAACCGCACGTACCTGAACCTCAGCCCTTACGGCGAACCACAGCTGGGCCGGCGCGGGTTGTACGACGCGCTCGGCGGCCGCAGCGACACCAAGCAGGCCCAGATGGCCATGCTCTGGGTGCTCAACCTCTCCGACGGCGAGCACAGTCTGCTGGACGTCGCCGAGCGGTCCGGGCTGCCGTTCGACACCGTCGCCGTCGCGGCCGGCGCCCTGCACGGCGCCGGGCTGATCAAGGCATGACGCCGATGACCACCCAGGGGGAGAATCCGCAGACAACGGCGCCACCGGCCGGGTCCGCCAAGCGGGCCCTCGTCGGCCGGCTGTCCTGGGGACTGGCCGACCAGGCGGCCTCCAGCATCAGCAACTTCGCGGTGGGCATCTACGTGGCCCGCTCGCTGGGGGTCACCGCGTTCGGCGTGTTCAGCCTGGCCTGGGTGACGTACGGCGTGGTGCTCAACGTATCCCGCGGCCTTGCCACCGACCCGCTCGTGGTGCGCTTCAGCGGCGTGTCGGAGGCGTCCTGGCGCGGGGCGGTGGCCCGGTCGACGGGTACCGCGCTCGGCGTCGGTGCCACCCTCGGCGCGGTGTCTCTGGTGGTCGGGCTCGGTCTCGGCGGCCGCGTGGGACCCGCGTTCGTCTGCCTCGGCGTCATGCTGCCGGGGCTGCTGCTCCAGGACGCCTGGCGGTTTGCGTTCTTCGCCGCCGGCACCGGGCGGAAGGCGTTCGTCAACGACGTCGTGTGGGGCGTCGCGCTCGTCCCCGCCATGGTCGTGGCGGCCCGCGCGGGCAGCGTGGCCGCGTTCGTGCTCGCCTGGGGCGCGTCCGCCACGGTGGCGGCGGGGTACGGCTACTTCCAGGCCGACATCGGGCCCCGGGTGAGCGAGGCGCGCGGGTGGCTGCGCGAACAGCGCGATCTCGGCTACCGCTACCTGTTCGAGAACGTCAGCCTGAGCGGCGCCAGCCAGCTGCGGGCCTACGGGCTCGGCGCGATCGTCGGGCTCGGTGCGGTGGGTGCGGTGCGGGGCGCCGAGCTCCTGATGGGTCCCTTCCTCGCCGTGCTCATGGGGCTCTCGCTGGTCACCGTCCCGGAAGCGGCACGCGTGCTGCGGCGGGCCCCGCACCGACTCGGCAGGTTCTGCCTCATCCTCGGCGGCGGGCAGGCCGGTGCCGCGCTGCTGTGGGGCGCGGCGCTGCTGCTGATGCCGGACCGGCTCGGCGAACTCGCCCTCGGCGACGTCTGGCACTCCTCCGCACAGCTCATCGTGCCGATCACCCTCGGCGTCGCGGGCGCGGGGCTCGGCACCGGCGCGGCGGCCGGGCTGCGCGCGCTCGGCGCGGCCCGGCGCAGCCTGCGCTGCCAGCTGTTCGCCTCCGCCTGCTACGTCGGCGGCGGGCTCGGCGGGGCGGCCATGGCAGGCACGGTCGGCTCGGCCTGGGGCGTCGCCACCGCGACCGTCAGCGGCTCGGCCGTGTGGTGGCTGCAGCTGCGGCCCGCCCTGCGCGAGCGCCACCACAACCCCATCCCCGAAGTGAGGACCCCATGACCGCCCAACCCAGGCTGAGCATCGGCCTGCCCGTGTACAACGGCGAGGAGTACCTCGCCGAGTCGCTCGACGCCCTGCTCGGCCAGACCTACGAGGACTTCGAGCTGGTCATCTCCGACAACGCCTCGACCGACGGGACCCAGGACATCTGCCGCAAGTACGCCGCGCAGGACTCACGCATCCGGTACCTCCGGCTGTCCCGGAACATCGGCGCCACGCCGAACCACAACCATGTGTTCGCCGAGTCCCGCGGCGAGTTGTTCAAGTGGGCCTCGCACGACGACCTTTACGGCCGCGACCTGCTGCGGCGCTGCGTGGAGGCGCTGGACGAACGGCCGGACGTGATCCTCGCACACACCGACCAGGCAGTCATCGACGGCGAAGGCCAGGTGAAGGTCCCCTACGAGTACGGGCTCGCGACCGACTCGCCGCACGCGCCGGAGCGCTTCCGCAGCCTGCTGTTCGAGCCGGGGGGCGACGACTTCTACGGGGTGATGCGGGCCGACATGCTGCGCCGGGTGAAGCCGATGGACAGCTACCACCACGCGGACCGCACGTACGTCGCCGAGATCACCCTGCACGGGCGCTTCCACCAGGTGCCGGAGCTGCTGTACTTCCGCCGCGACCACCCCACCCGCGCCGAGCGGGCGAACCCTTCCAAGCGCGCCCGGTGCGTCAACCTCGACCCGCGCCGGGCCGGCCCGATGCACCCGACACCCCGGCTGCTCGCCGAGTACATCTGGGGCTTCGCCTCGGCGATCCGGCGGGCGCCGCTGTCCGCGGCCGACCGGCGCGCGTGCTACCGCCACCTGGCCGCCTGGATGACCAGCCGGGCCCGGCCCGGCGCCGGTGAACGCGTCGAGGACCGCGCCCCGGTCGACCCGAGCGGGCTCACGGTCTCCGTCGACGCCCTCGTCGCGGGCCGAGAGGGGCGGCGGGCATGAAGGCCGCGACACGTGTGGGGGTGTTCGGCCTGCTCGGCTCCGGCAACCTAGGCAACGACGGGTCGCTCGAGGCCGTCCTCGGGTACCTCCGCGCCGAGCACCCGGAGGCGGTCGTGGACGCGCTGTGCGGCGGGCCCGAGGCCGTGACGACCCGGTTCGGGATCCCCGCCACGCGGCTGCACTGGAACCGCGCGGAGTACCGGACCGCGTCACGTGCGGGCGCGATCGCGGCGAAGGGGCTGGGCAAACTCGTCGACGTCTTCCGGACCGCCGCCTGGGTGCGCCGGCACGACGTGGTGATCGTGCCGGGCATGGGCGTCCTGGAGGCCACGCTGCCGCTGCGGCCGTGGGGCTTTCCGTACTCACTGTTCCTGCTCTGCGCGAGCGGCCGGCTGCTGCGCACCCGGGTCGCGCTGGTCAGCGTCGGCGCCGCCGAGATCGGCAACCGGCCGACCCGGGCCCTGGTGCGCTGGTCGGCGCGGCTGGCCGCGTACCGATCGTACCGGGACGCCCAGTCCCGCGACGCGATGCGGGCGATGGGCGTGGACACCGCGCGCGACGAGGTCTACCCGGACCTGGCGTTCGCCCTGCCGACGCCGCGGGCGAGCGCACCCTCGGGCTCGCCGGGCCCGGTCTGCGTCGGTGTCATGGACTTTCACGGCGGCAACGACGACCGCGCCCGGGCCGAGGAGATATACCGGCGTTACCTCGACGGGACGATCCGGTTCGTCCGCGCGCTGGTCGAGGAGGGCAGGCCGGTCCGGCTGCTCACCGGCGACGCGTGCGATGCGTCGGTGGTCGCCGCGATCCTCGACGCGGTGGACTCGCCGCTGGTCACCGCTGCCGAGCCGGCCTCGCTGGCCGACCTGATGAAGGAGATGGCGGCCGCCGACACCGTGGTGGCGGTCCGCTACCACAACCTGATCTGCGCGCTGAAGACCGGTACGCCGGTGCTCGCCCTCAGCTATGCGGCGAAGAGCGACGCGCTCATGGACCGGATGGGCCTTGGCGCGTACTGCCACCCGGCGCGCGCGGTCGACGCCGACCGGCTGCTCGAACAATTCCGGGACCTGGAGAAGCACTCGGCCGAGCTGCGGCAGACCCTCACCGAGCGGAACCAGACCGCCGCACGGCAACTCGCCCACCAATTCGCCGCGTTGACGGCGGCCCTGTTCCCGACGACCGACCACGCACCCGCCCACGCGCATCGGGAGGCTCGATGAAAGCGACCGAAGTCCCGGAGATCGCCGGCGCGTTCCTGTTCGAGCCGACGCCGTACGCCGACGAGCGCGGCTTCTTCTGCCGCACCTTCGACGCCGACGTGGTCCGCTCGGTGGGCCTCGACCCGGACGCCTTCGTCCAGGACAGCGTGTCCCGCTCGGTCCGGGGCGTGCTGCGCGGCCTGCACCTTCGCTCCGGCGCCGGCGAGGCCAAGCTGGTGCGGTGCTCGTACGGGAGGATCTTCGACGTCGTCGTGGACCTGCGGACGGACTCGCCGACCTACCGCAATCGGGCCTCCTTCGAGCTGTCCGGCGAGACGCAGACGACCCTGTACATCCCGGCGGGGTGCGCGCACGGCTTCCAGGCGCTGACCGAAACCGCCGACACCTCGTACCGGATCGACCGCCCGCACGATCCGGCCGAGGACGTGACGATCGCCTTCGACGACCCGGAGCTCGCCATCCCCTGGCCGCTGCCGGTCACATCGATGTCCCAGCGGGACCGAGAAGCGCCGAGCCTCGCCGAGGTCCTCAAGCAGAAGGAGAGCTGAAGTCAGCGTGGACACCGAAGAGTTCCTCCTGCCCCGGTCGCGGACGGCGAACGAGCGGCTGCACGCCATGATCCCCGGGGGCGCGCACACCTACGCCAAGGGCGACGACCAGTACCCCGAGAACCTGGCCCCGGTCATCAGCCACGGCCGCGGTGCCCACGTGTGGGACATCGACGGCAACCGCTACATCGAGTACGGCTCCGGCCTGCGATCGGTCAGCCTCGGCCACGCCCACCCACGCGTGATCGAGGCGGTGCGGCGGGAACTCGACCGCGGCAGCAACTTCGTCCGGCCGTCCATCGTGGAGGTCGAGGCGGCGGAACGCTTCCTGGCCACGGTGCCGACCGCCGAGATGGTGAAGTTCGCGAAGAACGGCTCCGACGTCACCACCGCCGCGGTGCGCCTCGCCCGCGCCGTCACCGGGCGCCCGCGGGTGGCCATCTGCGGCGACCATCCGTTCTTCTCCGTCGACGACTGGTTCATCGGCACCACGCCGATGTCCGCCGGTATTCCGGAGGCGACCAACGAGCTCACCGTGGCGTTCCCTTACGGGGACCTGGCCGCCACCGACGAGTTGCTCACCCGGTACCAGGACGAGGTCGCCTGCCTGATCCTCGAACCCGCCACCCACACCGAGCCGCCGCCCGGGTACCTCAAGGGCCTCCGCGAGCTGGCGGACCGGCACGGCTGCGTACTGATCTTCGATGAGATGATCACCGGCTTGCGCTGGTCCGAGGCGGGCGCCCAGGGCCTGTACGGCGTCGTCCCCGACCTCTCCACGTTCGGCAAGGCGCTGGGCAACGGGTTCGCCGTCTCCGCGCTGGCCGGGCGCCGCGAGCTGATGGAGCGGGGCGGGCTGCGTCACTCCCACGACCGGGTGTTCCTGCTGTCCACCACGCACGGTGCGGAAACGCACTCCCTGGCAGCCGCGATGGCCGTGCAGACCACCTACGTCGAGGAGGGCATCACCGCGCGGCTGCACACCCTCGGCGAGAGGCTGGCCGCCGGTGTCCGCGGCGCCGCGGCGAGCATGGGCGTCGGCGACCACATCGCCGTCCGGGGCCGGGCCAGCAACCTGGTCTTCGCCACCCTCGACGAGAACGGGCAGCCGTCGCAGGAGTACCGCACCCTGTTCCTGCGCCGGCTCCTCGCGGGCGGGGTGCTGGCCCCGTCGTTCGTGGTGAGCAGCGCGCTCAGCGACGCCGACATCGACCGCACCGTCGATGTGGTGGCCCAGGCATGTGCGGTGTACCGGAAGGCGCTGGACGCCGGTGACCCCACCCCCTGGCTGGCCGGGCGGCCGGTGAAGCCCGTATTCCGCCGCTTGGCGTGAAGTGAAGTGACGTGACGTGACGTCAGCGAGGCTCCCGCCGACCGGCGTCGGCCATGCGATCGACCAGCCGGTCAGCCATCCGGTCGACCAGCCACGCGGTCGCCGGTATCACCGCCAGCGCGGTGCACCAGCCGCCGAGGACGTCGGTCGGGTAGTGCGCGCCCAGGGCGACCTGCGCCCAGCCCATGGCGGCGCCGGCAACCAGCGCCGCGGTGAGCACGAGCAGCGTGCCGGCCGTCCTGCCGAGGCCGAGCCGGCCGGTCGCGAGCAGCGCCACCACGAGGGCGAGCGCGGTGACGAACGCGGTGTGCCCGCTCGGGTAGGACAGGTTGCCGTCGCCGTGGATGGTGCGTCCCACCAGGGACTTGAGCAGTGTGGTCGTCGCCACGGTCATGCCGGCACCGGCAACGACGAGCACCACCGCGCGAGGACGCCGAAGCAGCAGGCAGCCCGTCACGGCGGCCACGACCAGTATCGTCGATCCGGCGGGTTCCCCCAGGAAGTCCAAGGTCAGAGCGACGTACCGCCACGGCGGCCGCACACTGTCCGCCGTCGGCCGGATGATCCACCGGTCCACCCTGCCGGGCTCGCCGTGGCCGGCGTACAGGACCCCGAGCACGACGACCACCAGCGCGGCGAGGGGCGCGATCAGCCCGAGCCACGGGCGCAGCGACGGGGGCAGCACCGCGGGCGCCGGGCGGCCGGTCACACGCCCACCGCGTCCGGTCCGTCAAGCACGAACCGGGCTGGGCCGACTTCCAGGTCCGCTCCTGCCAGGCGATCCAACGCGAACTCCCCCCGGTGGTGTCCGACTCACCCTACAACTCCGCAAGGAAATAGCGGAGTTACCCCGGAACGCGGCCGAGCGAGCAGCCCGTACCCGTGATCGAGAAGTTCTACGCGACCTCCGGCGGTCGGCCGGTGCGACCCCTGTCCGTGCAGTGGCGCAAATACGTCGGTTTACTTCCGGCTGTCTCGACCAACATCATCTGACGTTGATTCACTTGCGTCACAGGAGCCTCACGGGCCGGTCGGCCCGTCAGGGGCTCCTTCTTGATGCAGGCACCCATACGGAAGGGACCAGGATGTCGCAGCCGGAGCAGCCCGACCCCTCAGCAGCCCGGGCACAGCTCAGTCTCGGGATCGCCGCCGCGCGGAACCTGGCGACCACCACCAAGACCGTGCCGCAGATGCAGGGCATCAGCTCACGGTGGCTGCTGCGGATGCTGCCCTGGGTGGAGGTGAAGGGCGGCACGTACCGGGTCAACCGGCGGCTGGTGTACGAGATCGGCGACGGCCGGGTGACGTTCGTCCAGGAGGGGGCCGCGGTCAAGGTCGTCCCCGCCGAACTGGGTGAACTGCCGCTGCTGCGCGGCTTCGGAGACGAGGCGGTGCTGCGGGCCCTCGCCGAGCGGTGCGAGCAGCGGGAGTACGAACCGGGCCAGGTCATAGCCAGGCAGGGCCGGGCCGTAGACCACGTCTACCTGATCGCGCACGGCAAGGTCGAGAAGCTCGCGCCCGGCCAGTACGGCGAGGAGACGCGTCGCGGCGTGCTGGCCGACGGCGGGTTCCTCGGCGGGCAGATGGTCGCCGAGCAGCCGGGCACCTGGGAGTTCACGGCTCGCGCGTTGACAGCGTGCACGGTGCTGGCGCTTCCCCGGGAAGCGTACGCGGAGGTGGCGGGCCGGAACGAGGGGCTGCGGGCCCACGTCCGGCGGCGGCAGGCCGAACGGACACGGCCGCAGAACAAGAAGAGCGAGGCGGCCATCGCCCTGGCCTCCGGTCACGCCGGCGAGCCGGTGCTGCCGGGCACGTTCGTCGACTACGAACTCCGGCCCCGTGAGTACGAGTTGAGCGTCGCGCAGACCGTCCTGCGTGTGCACAGCCGGGTCGCGGACCTCTACAACGACCCGATGGACCAGGTCGAGCAGCAGCTGCGGCTGACCATCGAGGCCCTGCGCGAGCGCCAGGAGTCCGAACTGATCAACAACACCGAGTTCGGCCTGCTGCACAACGCCGACCACAGCCAGCGCATCTCCACCCATTCCGGCCCGCCCACGCCGGACGACATGGACGAGCTGCTCAGCATGCGGCGCGGGACGAAAGTGCTCTTCGCCCACCCGCGGGCGATCTCCGCCTTCGGCCGCGAGTGCAACAAGCGGGGGCTCGCGTTCGACACCGCCGAGGTCGGCGGACACCCGGTGCCGGCCTGGCGTGGTGTGCCCGTTCTTCCCTGCGGCAAGATCCCGGTCTCCGAGCAGGGCACCTCCGCGATCCTCGCGATGCGGCTGGGCGAGGACGAGCAGGGCGTCGTCGGCCTGCGGCAGACCGGGATCCCGGACGAGTACGAGCCGGGCCTGAACGTCCGGTTCATGGGCATCAACGAACAGGCGATCATCTCCTACCTGGTCAGCACCTACTACTCGGCGGCCGTACTCGTACCCGACGCGCTCGGCGTTCTGGAGAACGTCGAGGTCTTCGGCACGCCGTCGTAAGGAGAAGTCCATGTCACTGCTGTCCCGGATCACGGCGCCCACGGGCCGTCACGACGTGGCCCGACGTGTGGCCGCACTGCTCGCCGAGCACCCGAGTGTCCGCCCGGAGGGACCGGCGAAGGGGTTCGCCCTGCCGACCGGACCGACGGGGCTGGGTACGTCGGCCGCCCGGATCACGGCCAGGCGCACGGAGGCTGAGGGCACCGGGGTCCCCGAGCTGTACTGCCCGCCCGCGCTCCGCGACGACCCGGCGCTCGCCGAGGAGGTCAACGCCCGCCTGCTGGCGTGGGCCGAGGAGATCGGCCTCTACGCCGGCCGCCTCGACCGCGTCCGCGCGGCGGACTTCGGACGCCTGATGATGCTCGCGCACCCCGACACCGACGACCCGGACCGGCTGCTGGCCGCCGGCAAGTGCGCCCTGGCGGAGTGGGCAACGGACGACTACTACTGCGACGACGAGACGATGGGATCCGCGCCGGCGCTGCTCGGCGCGCACCTCGGCATCGCCTACTCGGCCATCGACCCCGCCCACCCTCCGCTCCGCTACGTTCCCGCCGTCGAGCAGGCCATGCAGGACGACCCGGTGCGGACCGCCCTGCGCTCCGCCTTCGCACACATGGCCCGGTACGCCGACTGGTCCCAACTGGCTCGGCTGCGCCACGAGGTCGCGGTGCTGTTCGTGGGCTACGGACAGGAGGGGTCCTGGCGCTCCCAGGGCCGGATGCCCGCCGTCTGGGAGTATCTGGCGCACCGTCAGATCAACAGCTTCGTCCCGTGCGTCGCGACGACCGACATGGTGGGCGGCTACGTGTTGCCCGCCGCCGAGTACGCCGATCCGCGCGTCCGCCGCGCCATGACCATGGCGTCCACCGCCGCCACGCTCGTCAACGACCTGTACTCGATGGCGAAGGAACACCACTCGGACAGCGTGGAGTTCAACCTGCCGACCGTGATCGCCGCCGAGGAGCGCTGCACGCCGCGCGAGGCGATCGAGCGGAGCGCGGCCATCCACGACGAGCTGGTCCGCACCTTCGAGACCGAGGCGGCGGCCCTGGCCCTGACCGGCTCACCCCAGCTGCGCCGCTTCCTCGCGGGGGTCTGGGCCTGGCTGGGCGGCAACCGCGCATGGCACAGCGGCAGCCGGCGCTACACCTCCACCTCCACCTCCGCTTCCACCCCTTCCACCCCTTCCTGACTTCCGCACACTGCAAGGAGCACCACTTTCATGACCACCACCCCTGCCCCCGTCCTGCGCACCGCGTACCAGCGATCCGTGGCGGACTACTGGAACGCCGAGAAGAACCCGGTCAACCTGCGTCTGGGCGACGTCGACGGCCTCTACCACCACCACTACGGGATCGGCGACTACGACCCCTCCGTCCTGGACGGCCCCGAGGACACCCGCGACGAGCGCATCGTCGCCGAGCTCCACCGCCTGGAGTCGGCCCAGGCCGACGTCCTGCTCGACCACCTCGGCCCCATCGCCCCCGGCCACCGCCTGCTGGACGCCGGCTGCGGCCGCGGCGGCACCAGCATCATGGCCAACGCCCGCTTCGGCTGCCAGGTCGACGGCGTCTCCATCTCCGAGGCCCAGGTCGAGTTCGCCGGCGGCCAGGCCCGCAAGCGGGGTGTGGACGACAAGGTGCGCTACCACTTCCGCAACATGCTGGACACCGGCCTGCCGACCGGCGCGTTCCAGGGCATCTGGAACAACGAATCCACCATGTACGTGGACCTCTTCGACCTCTTCGCCGAACACGCCCGCCAACTGGTCTTCGGCGGCCGCTACGTCGTCATCACGGGTTGCTACAACGACGTGACGGGCGGCCGCTCCAAGGCCGTCAGCCGCATCGACGAGCACTACACCTGCAACATCCACCCGCGCAGCGCCTACTTCAAGGCCATGGCCGCGAGCGGCCTCGTCCCGATGAACGTCGTCGACCTCACGGACGCGACCATCCCCTACTGGGAGCTGCGCGCCAAGTCCTCGCTGGCCACAGGCGTCGAGGACCCGTTCCTGACGGCGTACAAGGAGGGCAGCTTCCACTACCTGCTGATCGCGGCGGACCGAGTCTGAGAGACCTCGGCTCTTCTGTGGCATGGCAACCACCCCCAGCAGTCGATCGATCACATGGTGTCATGTTGGCCTTCAGTTCACCCGTATGGCGGTTTACAACCACTCGGCGGTGCGCACCGTCACGCAGAGGCGGGGAGCATGGTGACCCGGCGCTCGGGGGTCCTGCGAAACCGGAGGATCATGATGGCCACATCGCAGTCCGCGCATGTCAAGCCGCATGTCAGCATCGGCACCCTGGGGCACAGGGGACACGGCAAGACCACTCTCACCGCGGCGATCACGAAAGTGCTGGCGGACAAGTATCCGAAGCTCAACAAAGCCGTCACCGTCGCCGAGATCGACAAGCGGCCCGAGGAGAAGGTCAGCGGCCACTCGGTCTGCAACACCCACGTCGAGTACCAGACGCAGACTCGGCACTATGCACACGTCGACTGTCCCGGAGACATCCACTACGTGAAGAACATGATCACCGGCGCATCTCAGATGGACGGAGCGATCCTGGTCGTCGACGCGGTCGAGGGACCCCAGGTCCAGACCTCCGAGGATGCGCTGCTGGCGCACAGCATCGGTCTCGAATCACTCATCGTCGCCATGAACAAGTCCGATCATCCGGATGCCGAGGGGTGGACCGAGGCCCACGAGGAGGAGGTGCGCGGCCTCCTCACGGACATCGGCTTCCGGGGAGACGACGTCCCCGTCGTCCGGGTCTCGGCGCTCGGAGCCCTCGAGGGCGACCAGAGGTGGGTCAGGAGCGTGCTCGAACTGATGGATGCCGTCGACTCCTTCCCGATCCCCACACGGGCCCTCGGCAAGCCGTTCCTCATGGCGGTCGAGGACGTCTTCAGCATCCGCGGCAGGGGCACGGTGGCCACTGGGCGCATCGAGAGGGGCGTCGTCAAGGCGGGCGACGAGGTCGACATCGTCGGCTTCCATGACACCAAGAGGTCCACGGTGACCGGCATCGAGATGTTCAAGAAGCTGCAGAGCGAGGGGAAGGCGGGCGAGAACGTCGGGGTGCTGCTGCGCGGGATCGAGAAGGACGAGGTCGAGCGCGGCCAGGTCCTCGCCGCACACGGCACGGCAACCCCGCATTCGACGTTCGAGGCGGACGTCTACGTCCTCACGGAGCAAGAGGGCGGCCGCAAGAACCCGTTCTTCGACGGCTACCGTCCCCAGTTCTACTTCCGGACCACGGATGTGACCGGAAGCATGAAACTCCGCGAGGACACCAAGATGGCCATGCCCGGCGACCGATGCCACCTTGCCGTCGAGCTCGTCGCGCCCGTCGGAGTGGACCGGACGCAGCCCTTCGCCATCCGCGAAGGCGGCAAGACGGTCGGATACGGCCGAGTCAGCAAGATCCTCGCGTGACCCAGCCTCCGTGCCGCACACGCCGGACAGCCGCATCCCTGAAGCCGGTCGGCGCCGACCGGGCTGCTGACGGGGTGCGGCTGAGCCGGGTCAGGAGCGACCGGCCCGCCGGACCGGGGTGAAGCGGGCGGTGAGGGTCCAGTAGGCGGTGGTGACCCGGCCGAGGAGGTGCTCGGGGGGTGATTTCCTGACGCAAGGACATAGAGCAGGTGCCCTCCATGGACGCAGGCCAGGGAGGTGCCGCTGAGGACGGCGAGAGCGGGGACCGCGCTCACCCGGCCGAGACAGGCGAGAGCCGGTCCGCCCACCGCGACCGAGCCGATCCAGGCCCCCCTTCGGCACCGACAGGGGGCGCACTCTCTCCGCTCAGCCGAGTGTGTCGGTGGTTCGTCGGAGGGGAGCAGAGCCGCCGTACACCATCACCCATGCGGGCGTATTGTGCGCATATGACCGATATCCGGTGCGGCTGGTGTGATCTGCTGCCACCGGATCAGGCCGGCCGCAACCGACGGTACTGCCGTCCGGCGCACCGGCAGGCGGCCGACCGGCGCGCCCGGGGAGGGTGAGCGTGCAGGACACTGCTGGCTTCGACCTTGCCGCCGGCACCGGCCCGGAGCTGCTGGACCCCGCCCTGGCTCAGGCGGTACAGGAGACCGGTGCCTCCGTGGGCGCGGTGTACCTGCTGTCGCCGGGCGAGCGGGCGCTGCGGCTGGCGGTACTGACCGGGATTCCCCGGCGCATCGCCGCGCCCTGGGTGCGCGTGCCACTTGCGGACCCGAGCCCGGCGGCCGAGGCCGTGCGCAAGCGGCGCCTGGTGTGGCTCGGCAGCCAGGCCGAGCTGGCCCGCCACTACCCTCGGTTCGCGCTCGCACTGCCGTACCACCTCGCGCTGGCTGCCGCGCCGGTCACCACAGACGCCACTGCACGGGGCGCGCTGGAGCTGCTGTGGCCCGGCTCCCGCCCGCCGCGGCTGAGCGCGCACGAACGCGGTGTGATCGGCACCGCCTGCGCCCGCATGGGCGCGCTCCTGCAGCGTGCCGCCGAGGGCGGGCACCCGGTACTGCCCGGACGCGAGCCGCACGTGCCGGCCCCGCCGCGTCCCCGTACGGCCGGGCCGGTCGAGGCGCTGGCCGCGCTAGAGGGTTTCGTCGACCGGCTTCCGGAGGGCTGTTGCGCGCTGGACCTGGAGGGCCGGATCACCTTCATCAGCGCCACCGCGGCCGACCTGGTCGGTGGCTGTGTCCCGGACCTGCTCGGAGCGCTGCTGTGCGAGGCCCTGCCGTGGCTGGACGACCCGGTCTTCGAAGACCACTACCGGGCCGCGGTGATCAGCCGCCGGCCCGCATCCTTCACCGCCCTGCGCCCACCCGACCGACGGCTGGACCTCCGGCTCTACCCGGACGCCTCCGGCATCAGCCTCTGCATCACCCCCAGTGACCGCGCCGCCCCCGCGGACCGCCGGGGGCCGGGGCGCAGGGAGAGCCACGGCACGCCGACCCGGGCAGGCTCGCTGTACGACCTGATGCACCTGGCCGCCCGTCTCACCGAGGCCGTCAGCGTGCGGGACGTGGTCGAGCTGGCCGCCGACCAGATCATGCCCGCCTTCGACGCCCAGGGCTTCGTCGTGTCCGTGGCCGAGGGCGGCCGGCTGTGCATCGTCGGTCAGCGCGGTTACCGGCCCGAGGTCCTCAAGCGCCTCGACCTTCCCCCCTTCCGGGACAAGTCAGCCCCCACCGTGCGGGCGCTGACCAGCGGAGCCCCCCTCTTCTTCGCCTCCCCGCGCGAAATGGAGCAGCTCAACCCGGACATCCCGCGGCTGACCCAGAGGGGGGCCTGGGCCTTCCTGCCGCTGATCGTCTCCGGCCGCCCGGTGGGCTGCTGGGTGCTCTCCTACGACCGGCCCCACCCGTTCACTCCCGACGAGCGCGCCGTACTGACGTCTCTCGCCGGACTGATCGCCCAAGCCCTGGACCGCGCCCGCCTGTACGACGCCAAACACCAGCTCGCCCACAGCCTGCAGACCGGCCTGCTCCCCACCACCCTCCCGACCGTGCCCGGACTGGAGGTGGCCGCCCGCTACCTGCCCGCAACCAGAGGCATGGACATCGGCGGCGACTTCTACGACCTCATCCGCCTCGACGACACCACCGTCGCCGCCGCCATCGGCGACGTCCAAGGCCACAACGTCAAGGCCGCCGCCCTCATGGGACAGGTGCGCACCGCCGTCCACGCCACCGCCGGCGCACCCCCCGGTGAAGTCCTCGCGCGCACCAACCGCCTGCTCACCGACCTCGACACCGGGCTGTTCACCAGCTGTCTCTACGCCCACCTCGACCTCGCGCACCAGCGCGCCCACCTGGCCACCGCCGGCCACCCACCCCCGCTCCTGCGCCACCCCGACGGACACACCGAGGTCCTTCACATGCCTCCCGGACTCCTGCTCGGCATCGACCCCGCCGCCGACTACCGCGCCACCGAGATCCGCCTGCCGCCGCGCGCCGTGCTGGCCCTGTACACCGACGGGCTCGTCGAAACCGCCGGCGTCGACCTCGAGAACGCCACAGCCGACCTCGCAGACCGGCTCACACGGGCACAGCACCAGCCCATGGACGCCCTCGCCGACATCCTCGTCCGCCGCGACCAGTACGCCGAGCCCCGCAACGACGACATCGCCCTGCTCCTGCTCCACCCGCAACCGGTCGACGGATGACACACAGGTCGACCTGGCCATCACCCCGGCCAAGTCATCGAATGCAGAGTGCGCTGCGGCAATCGTCACGAGAGTGTTCGGGGGCTCTTGCATACGCTGATATCGGCCGTTCGTGCCGGAGTAGGGCTCCGGGGCGAGGCGGCTCGCCGACTCGGCCATGGCCTCGCGGAGTTCGGGATCGCCGTTGGCGTCGCCGTAGTGGGTGTGGCCGCCCCACAGGGCCTCGCGCAGGCCCTCGGCGATCGGCTCCGGGTGGGGAAGTCGGGTTCTCCCCGGGCCAGGGGCACAGTTCCCGGCGGTGGGACGGCCCCGGTGGGGCGCAGGGAGGACTGCTGGATACGGGTGAGGGCCTGGGACGGCCGGAACGGATGCGTCAACTGCCGCACAGGCAGGGCTTGGTCAGGAGCCGGTGCGTGACTGGAACGCGGCGATCCGCTCCCACATCGCGACGGGGTTGGCGTACAGCGGCCAGTGCCCGCTGTGCGGGATCTCGGCCGTCTCGACACCGTTCGCGGCGAGTTCGGGCAGGTAGGACAAGTGCGCGTTCTCGACGCCGTACATGAACACGCGGCGGAAGGGCAGTGCCAGGAACTTGGTCATCAGGTCGCCGTGGTCCGACAGAGCGACCATCGACTCGAAGACTCGGTCGACCGGCGTGCCCGCTCGACCAAGCCGTCGAGGAAACGCTCGTCGTCCGTCGCGGGATGGGTGAGGATCTGCCGGCTGAGGCAGCAGTCCTCGGGGGCGACATTGCCCTCGATGTCGACGAAGCTCAGGATCCGGTCCGGTTCCTGGTGGGCCAGCATGAGCGCGGTCAGGCCGCCCATGGAGTGGCCGAAGCTCTCCGTCCCGGTCATGCACGCCGCCTGGATCAGTGACGTCGCCACCGCCCGGTACGCCATCGCGGAGGGCCTGCTCGATCTGGTCGGCATGACCAGGGCGTTGATGGCCGACCCCGAACTGCCGAACAAGGTCCGCGACGGTCGCACGGACCGCATCCGTCCGTGCGTCATCCCGCGTCCTGGCGGAGCGCGGCCACGACGTGCACCTCTTCGAGGCCGCCGACAAGGTGGGAGGACAGCTGCTGCTGGCCTCACTGGCCCCTCGCCGCCGCGACCTCCGCGGAATAATCGACTGGCGCACCGACGAACTCGCCCGCCTGGGCGTTCCGATCTCGCTGAACACCTACGTCACCGGCCCGACGCTTCTCGAACAGCCTTGGGACGTCGTGATCGTCGCGACCGGCGGCACTCCCGCGGCACCCCGCATTCCCGGGGCCGGCCTGGTCCACGGCACCTGGGACGTACTTGCCGGGGCACGACGGCTGCAGGGTCACGTGATGGTCTACGACGACCACGGCGGCAACCAGGCACTCGACGCGGTCGAGGCCCTCGTCCGAGGAGGCGCCACAGTCGAGATCGTCACTGCATCGCGGCTTCGATGCCGTCGTGGCCGAGATGGGTACCGATCCGGTCCAGGAGCTCTATGACGAGCTGCTGGGCTCCTCGACCAACCTCGGGGCCGTCGACCTGACGAGCCAATTTGGAAAGCCCACCGAGATCACGTGACGCGCGTGCGCAGGTGACAGGCGCGGCGTCAGGAAAGTCAGCAACGGGTCAGTGTGATGACCGATACCGCATCAGAACTGATACCCGGCACGGGAGATCGACGGTCACCGCCTCGAGCCGTGTGGACCGGTGTTCAGCCTACTGGCCTGAACTGGTCGACCGTCGTCTCCGAGCGATGAGCGGGTCGGGCGGCGAGCGTAACCCCGATCTAACCCCTCATCGCTAGTTTGGGCCCCGTCCCAACCGACTCCTTGGGGAGGCACCGTGGCGCTTGTGCGGTCGCGATGGCTGATCCGTGAGCTTTCGATCGACGCACCGGCTCGGTTGTTCTGCTTTCCGTACGCCGACGCCGGTGCCCCGTCACTGCGTCGGTGGTCGGACCGCCAGATCACGCTGGAATGCGCATCGAGCGCGATCCGGGGACCGGCTGGAGCCCGTGATGACCTTCGAGCCCAGCGTCGCCGCCGACCTCGCAGAGTACATTGACCGGTTCACCGCGCGGCTGAGGCTGAGTGCCCGAGCATGACCACCACCACATACACCGTCACCCGCGGCTGGGGCATCGGACCACAGGAGGGATCGAGCGTGCGGAACAACTGTTTCTGGGGCCCGGTGGTCGGCGACGAGCAGATCGCCGCTCTCGTAGGGCACTACGCAGGTCGTCCGGCCGCGCTCGGCGGATCGCCGGCCGCGACCGCGCTCTCGCCCCAGCAGAGCGACCTGTGGCGGGCGGCGTGTGCGCTCGCCCCCACGCCGGTGTTCCTGGCGACCGTGGTGTTCCGCCTGCGTGGTCCGGTCAACCGTACGGCGCTGGCCGCGGCCGTCCGGCGACTGTCGCTGCGACAGTCCGTCCTGCGTACCGTGTTCGGGAGCGGTTCGGCGCCGGTCGCACATCTCGGTGAGCCGCCTGAGCTGCGGGTGGTGGAGGCGCCTGACGCCGCCGCGGACACGGCGGAGAAACTCCTTCGCGGCATCGCCCGCACCCCGTTCCGGTTCGGCGACGAGCCGCTGTTCCGGGTCACGCTCGTCTGCCGCGCCGAGGACCACCACCTGCTGGTCCTGACCTGCCATCAACTGGTGATCGACGGCTACGGGCAGAACCTCTTGCTGCAGGAGTTCACGCGTCTGTACCGCGCCGAGATCAGCGGGGAGTCGGACGACCTGCCTGAGATCAAGCAGCCGTACCAGGAGACGGCTCGCCTGCTTCGCAACCCCGACCCGGAGGTACGCCGCCGTGACGAGGAGTTCTGGACGTCGCGGCTCCGCGATCTGCCGGTCATGAGCCTGCCCGGCGACAGGCCGGGGCTCGAGGGGGCGACGCTGGCGCCCACCGGGGCCGTGGAGACGGTGCTGTCCGACCCGGACGGCGCCGTGGTGGCCGGGTTGCGCCGGCTACGGGTGAACCTGTTCGCGCTGTTCGCCTCGGGGACGATGGCCATGCTGCACGGCTACACCGGGCAGACCGATCTCTGGGTGGCGACCGTGGTGGACAACCGGTTGACACCCGAGTCGCAGGCACACGTCGGCCCACTGGCCGGACCGAGGGTCGTACGCGTCGGGTTCGCCGCCGACGCGACGTTCGGTGTGTTGGCGCGGGCGGTGCAGCGCGAGGTGTGGGCCACCATGGAGCGGCAGCACATGCCGTTCTACAACGTGATCACCGCCGGGGGCGGTGACGGCGCCGACATGCGCAATCTCGGGGCGGTCGGCATCACCGTGGCCGCGCCGGTCCAGCTGCCCGACTGGCCGCTCGGCGACGTGGAACCACTGGAGTTCGACCCGCTGGAGGGCGAGCCGAGCACGGGTTCGCCGCTGGCGCTGCTCGTGGAAGAGCAGGCGGGAAGCTACCGCCTGCGTCTGGAGTTCGATGAAAGCCGGTTCAGTCACGGGCGGGCGCACGACATGGTGACGGCGATCGCCGATGCCGTGCTCGCCGCCACCGCGGATCCGCAGCGTTCGCTCGCTTCCTGGCGGGGGCCGACATCAGCCGACGACTGACCGCTCAGTCCCTGCCTCGCGACCCTGGGAGCGTCTCATGACCGCCGATCAGCCGGCTCGGCATCCGAGCCCAGTCGAACAGTGGAACGAGACGTGGTACGACTATTCCGCGACCAGTCGCATCATGGATCTCATCGATGCCGCCGCGGCCAAGTACGCCGACGATCCGGCCCTGCGAACGACATCCGGAGTGGCGCTCACGCATGGCCAACTCGCGGCCGAGAGCTCACTGCTCGCCGAGCATCTCGCTGCGCACGGCGTCCTTCCGTGCACGCCGGTCGGCCTGCTGGCGGATCACGTCCCCGATGCCGTCGTGGCGATCCATGCGATTCTGCGCGCGGACGCCTACTATGTCCCGCTGGATCCACGATGGCCGGCGCGCCGGATGGCGGAGGTGCTCAAGGCGAGCAACATCGGTCATGTCCTCGTCACGGAACCGTACTGCGGCAGGGCGAGCGACATCGGCGAGGACATGACGATCATCGCGGTACGCCACGGCAGTGAACCCGAGGTGCTCGCGAGATGCGCCTCCCGGCCCTCGGCCCGTCCACAGGAGGCCGGGCCCGCGGGACCGGACGAGCTGGCGTACACGATATTCACGTCGGGCTCCACCGGGCGGCCGAAGGCGGTGGCGGTCCGGCACACCAGCGTCGTCAACCTGATCGAGTGGTTCAATCGGCGCAACTCCGTCGAAGCGAGCGACATCCTGCTGCAGACAGCGGCGTTCAGCTTCGATCTGTCGGTGTACGACGTCTTCGGGGTCCTGGCTGCCGGTGCGAGTGTTCTCCTGCTTCCCGATGCCGATCTGGAAGAGCTCGAGGAGATCGCGATCGCCCTCGTCGAGCACCCGGTGACGCTGTGGAACTCCGCGCCGGCCATGTTCACCGCCGTGACGCTGCTCCTGGACGAGTCGTCCCGCCGGCACCGGGATCGACTTCGCCGGGTCTTTCTCAGCGGTGACTGGATCCCGCTGAACACCCTCGAGGTTCTCCGCCGTGAGTTCCCGCGTGCGACTCTGGTGGCGCTCGGCGGTGCCACCGAGGCCTGCGTCTGGTCCAACGACTTCGTCGTGGACGAGGTCGACCCGTCGTGGCGGAGCATCCCGTACGGGCATCCGATGCAGAACAGCCGGTACTACGTCCTCCACGACGATCTCACGCCCTGCGACGTCGATGAACCGGGGGAGCTGTACATCACCGGTGTCTGCGTGGCCGCAGGATACCTCGGCGATCCTGCCCTGACGGCGGACCGATTCCTGCCGGATCCGTGGGACCAGGGCGAGGGTTACACGATGTACCGGACCGGCGATCGTGCTCGCTGGACGTCGAACGGATGGGTCGAGTTCCTGGGCCGCATGGACTCGCAGGTGAAGATCCACGGGTTCCGGATCGAGCTCGGCGAGATCGAGCAGGTGGCCATGCGGGTCCTCGACGTCGACGAGGCGATCGCCCTGAAGGTGGACGACGGGGACTCGCCGTACCTGGCGCTCGCGCTCAGGGCTTCGGGAGAGCTGGACGCCAGGACGGTCAGGGAAAGTCTGGGGGAATGGCTGCCCAGGTACATGGAACCCCGTCGCGTGGTCGTATGCCGGACCTTTCCGGTGGGCCAGACGGGAAAGGTCGATCGCGCAGCGCTGCGGGAGCTCTTTCAGCCCGCCGGGTAGCGACCGTCTCGGAGTTGTCGATGGGAGTCTCGATGTACGACGATCTCTATGACGTCATTGTGATCGGTGCGGGAGCGGCGGGCCTGACCGCGGCCACCATGCTCGGCCGTTCGATGCGAAGCACGCTCGTCATCTCCAAGCCCCGGCGACGCAATTCACCGGCGAGCTCGGTCAACAACGTCCCGTACGCCGACGGGGCCGCCCCGGCGGACATCTACCGGAAGATGGAACAGGACGCCAGTCGATACGGCGTGACCATGCTGTGGGACGAGGTCACATCCGTTCGCGCGTACGAGGACCACGTTGTCGTCGAGGGTGGCGCGCATCCCGGTCTGCGCTGCAGAAGGCTGCTTCTCGCCACCGGCCGCGTCGACGTCCTGCCGGACTGGCTGCCGGACGGTGTCTGGGGCAGATCGGCCTTCGACTGCCCCTACTGCCACACCTATGAGCGTAGTGGCAGCAGGTTCGTCTGTGTGGGCACCGGGGACGAGACGCTCAAGATGGCGGCGTTGTCGAGGCAGTTCGCCAAGCGGATGACGGTTCTGGTCGGGGAACCGTCGGCGAGCCGGGGACGACTTGCCCGTCTGCTCACCCGCCATGACGTCGAAGTGCTGTGCGACGAGGTGGTCCGTGCCTCCGCGGACCCGGCGGGCGGCGTCACCCTGCAGACGGCTCATGGGCGGACCCTCAGCGCCGACACCCTGCTGCTCGGCGAGGTGGTCCGGCCCTATCGCACATTCGCCGAGGACCTCGACCTCGAGCTGTCGGCGGAGGGATTTCCCGAGACGAGCCTGTACGGGATGACGTCGAATCCCCTTGTCTACAGCGCCGGGAACGTCGAAGGATCCTCGTACTTCATGTGGACCGGAGCGGCCAGCAGCGGCATCAACGCCGCCCGCGCGATCTGCGAGGATCTCGCCTTCGCCAGTGAACTGCTGGACGACTGGGAGTGAAGCTCACGCGGCCGGTGCGACCGCCACCGGCCGCGAGGCGTAGTGGACGAGCCCTCCTGCCACGGCAACGAACCTGACGAAGTGCGCGTGATGGGTGAATGCCTCGGCACTCAGCGTGGCGTCGACGCGCATCCGTGCGGGAGACCCCGGCCGGACGGCGATCCGCTGCGCGTCCGGGAACGTCATGCCGAAGTTCGCGGCCCCCGAGGTATGGACGGCGCCGGCCGCGATGGTTTCCCGCGAGAGGCTCGCGGCGGGTGTCATCAGCACGTCGACGGTGACGGTGCCCGGCCGCTTCCAGACACTCGGGCATTCGATGCGCACCTCGCCGATGACCGGGTCGAGCGGGAAGTCGGCGATCGGCCCGCACACGTTGCAGACCAGCGCGCGACGCCCGACCTGCTCGTACACGGGGTGCCGCGCGACGAGTTCCGCCAGTCGGCCCGTGCAGTACGGGCAGGCATCGTCGATCGGGCGGACGCTCGTGTCGAGAATGCCCTCCCAGATCTCGTTGAGGGCGGAGTGGCTCATCTTGCCGAACTCATGGAAGTCGGAGACCGCGCTCAGTTCGGCGTCGGCGATCAGGGTGCCCAGCCGGCGTAGCGGGCCGTCGGCCTTCTCGGCGGGATCCGCGCCGAGGGTCGTCCGCTTCAGCGTCCGGGCCAGTTCCAAGATCTCTGCTTCCATGGCGACGATCCCGTCCGGCGGCATGAATCCGGTGGGCCCGAACTCGCGGAGCGCCCGCACCGTCCGGCCGAGTTGCAGCAGTTGCGGCTTGACGTCGCGGACGCCGTCGTGCGCGTCGGCGCCCGGCCCGCCGTCGGGGGTGGACGGGGGCTCGGATCCATGGCCCGCGGTCACCCAGGGCAGTCCGAGGACCGCGAAGTAGGGCAGCTCGCGACCGGTTTCCCGGAGATGGTCGTTGATCGCGGCGCAGATCCGCCCGGCGTCCGTGCCCGCCGCCGTCGCGGTGCCGACCAGGTCGTTGATCGTGAGGTTCGGCAGCATCTGATGAACGGCGCCGATGTAGGCCGCTGGAATCCCGTACTGGAATGCGCCCGCCAGTTGGTACTCGGCCGCCACCAGACCGGTGCCGGGGCGCCAGGCCATGCACGAGTTGGCGAACACGATGTCCGCCTGGACGCCGGCCGCCTTGATGACGTCCCGCGCCCGGACGCCGTCCCGGAAGCAGCGGTCCGAGAAGGCACAGCTCGGTGCGGCCGCGCCATGGGCAGACGGCCCCCGATGTCCGGCATGGTCGCCGCAGACCACGGTGTCGCTGAGGATCAGTGCGTGTTCTCGCCCGGCCGACGCGAAGGACACGAGTCCGGTGTACCGCTCGGACAGCATCGGCTCGAGCACCGCGCGGCTCGCCCGGTCGCCGATGACCCATTCCGGCGCGGCGTCCGCGCCGTCCGCGGCCGGGATTCGGCTCGCCGCCGCATGCTGACGCAGCCAGGGGACCACGGTCAGCCGGCTCTGCTCCGGAGGCTTGCGGAGGTGACAGCTGAGTCCCTTGGCGAGCAACCAGCTCAGCTCGGTCAGGTCCGGCCCCAGCACGAATCCGATCGTGGCGTGCCGGCCACCCTGCCGGTATGCGCTGACGACCTCCAGCGACTCGGTGACCACGTCGAGATCGATTTCGTCGTGCAGAGCGACGAAGACCACCTGCGTGTCTTCGCGGCGTGCGTCGAGGATCCGCCCCAGTCCGCCGGTGGACAGCGTCGCGAACGAGGCATCGAAGCGATCTGCCAACGCCCGTCCCACGGCCGTGGCCGCCGAGCCTGCCGGCGCCACCACCAGAGTCCCCGAGACGTCCGGGTCCTTGCGCCGGACAGGTGCTCCCATCAGGTCCGCGAGGGCGGCAAGCCGGCTGTCGTCGACGCCCAGCATCGGCACGAGTGCGGGGTCGCGCAGGTCACGCGTGTACGCACCGGCTGCCGTGTGGACGACGAACGGGTTCCGCTGCTCCATCACTACTCCACGCCTCGGTTCGGATCTATGGTGAAGCCACCCGGCCGCCCGGCACCGGCCGCGATTCTGCGGACTTCTCGGTGGTCGGCGGCGACCTGTGCGGGGTCGCTGTGCGCCAGGACCGCCATGCCCAGCCGTTGCGCGTCAAAGATGTCGGCCGTCTCCGGGACGTAGTCTCCGTCCTGGACGTTGACCTGCAGGTTGTAACAGCTGGGCAGGTCCGCAATGGCGTCCAGGCGGGAGATACCGCTGACGACTCCGGCGGACCGCACGGCGAAGAAGACCGCGAGGGTGGTCAGTTGGAGCGGGTAGCCGTCCGGGATGTTCCGGTCCCCGGCCAAGTACCGCACCATGCGATCGACGCTGTTGTCACCGGTCGCCAGTTCGCAGGTCCACGGGTGCCCACCGCCCGAGAGCCGGGCGTTGACCTCGATGAGCAGCGGCCCGGCCTCGGTGACCATCACCTCGGTGTGCGCCGCGCCGAACGTGATCCCGAGCGCGTCGAGGGCACCTTTGACATAGTCGATGATCGCGTCGTTGCCCTGTGCGTCCATCGCCAGGATTTCCATGCTCGCGTACAGGGGGATGTGCCGCCGACTGGAGACCTTGTGGTACCGCACGATGTCGTTCACCGTGTGCCTGCCCTCGTAGCTGAAGGTGTCCACGGCGTATTCGACGCCCTTGACATGCTCCTGTACGAGTACCTCGGAAATGCGCGAACCGTACACGCTCGCCGAGCCGAGCAACTCTGTGACGACGGCACGCGGGTCATGTCCGCCGGAAACGAACCGGACGCTGTCCGTGCCGGCGGAGTCGGCGGGTTTGACCACCAGATCACGGCCGACCAATCGCTCCCGGCTGATCCAGTCGAGCGCGTCGTCGGCGTCGGACGTACACAGAGACCTGATCGTCGGCAGGCCGGCCGCCGCGACGGCGGCGATCATGTCGCCCTTGTGGTGCCGCGCCGATCCGAGGTCCGGAACGTTCGCCAGCTTCGGTGTCAGCACCGCGGCGAGCTCGTCGGCCAGCTTGATGCCGGTATGGGTCCCCGGCACGATCGCGACCGGAGCGAGAGCCTGCAACCGGCCGACCAGCGACCCGAGTTCACCGCCGTCGTACGCAATGTGTTCGTCGAAGTCGGAGAGGCGAAGCGTCGCGGGGTTCGGTGCCGAGACCCCGGACAACGTCACGGCGCACGGCGAGAAGCCGCCCTGCCGGAAGGCCGGCGCGAGCATGTTTCCCGACGAGTACGGCTCGACGACGACCACGGTTCCTCGACGCATGTCCTGTCCGCTCCTCGCAGGCACGGCCCGTTACCTCTCCTCGTCGATCCGGGCCGACAGAAGCGCGATCGTGCGGCATTCCGCGATGTCCTTGAACATGACCCGCTTGCCGAGCGCCGCACGGACCTGGGAGATCACGCGAGTGGCGAGCAGCGAGTGCCCGCCGAGGTCGAAGAAGTCGTCATCGACACCCACCTGCTGATCCCGGAACAACTGCTGCCAGATCCCCAGCAGTACTGCGGTGGTGTCGACGGTGGACGTCGACTCGTCGCCGCTCATCCGGCCACTCCTCTCTCCTGCGTCGCACGTGCTCGATTCCGGTCATGGTTCGCGGTGAGCTCCGCATTGACGACGGACATGATCGTTTCCAACGGCTCCTGGCCGAAGACCTCGTAGTGGTTGCCGCTCACGGACCAGGTCTTCAGGCTGCCGTCGATGAACTTCTGCCACGAGCGCGGATCCATTCCCTGTTCGACACTGTCCGCCGCCGTGAACATGAGGACGTCCCCGCCGAAGCGGCCGGATCGGTGCTGCAGCAGGGCGCTGCGGTTGTTCGCGAAGACCTGGGCAAGCGCCGGAAGGCACTCGTCGGGGATGGCCGCCGCCGTGCCGGGCGACGCCTGGAGCACCCGGCGCAGCTCCTCCGTCGTCAGCTGCGGGTCGGCCACCGCGGGCTCGACGTTCGGCGCCGGGTCGGCCTGCCCGCCGTCCCAGGGGTAGCTGTCGAGGACCGCCAGCATGGAGACCTCCTCTCCGGCCGCTTCGAGCAGCACGGCCATGGCATGAGCGACGTTGCCACCGAATGACCAGCCGAGGAGCTGGTACGGGCCGTTCGGCTGGATGCGACGCACCTCCTCTACGAAGTCCGTCGCGATGTCCGTCAGCGTCCGGCCGACAAGCCCGTCCCCGCGGATTCCGCGTGATTGCAGGCCGTACATCGGAAATCCGTCCGCGAGCCAGCGGCTCATCGGCGTGTAACACCAACTGAGCCCGAGGGCGGGGGGCATGACGAACACCGGCGTTCGGTCGCCCTCGGGGCGGATGCGCAGCACCACGTCCAGGCCGTCGGTGGCTGGACCCGGCGTGCCGGTTCCCGCCTCGGCCTGGTCCAGCCACCGATCGATCCCCGCCGGTGAAGGCTGTTCGAACACCACGCGTACCGGTAGGTCCGTGCCGAGCGTCGAGCGAATCCGGCTCACCAGGCGCACCGCCATCAGGGAGTGTCCGCCGAGCTCGAAGAAGTTGTCGTCGGCCCCGAACTTCTCTGCTCCGAGAATCTGGGCGAACGCGCCGCAGAGGGCGTCCAGCCGCGGTGTGCGGGGACGCGGGGCGGTGTCCGCGGTCACCGAGACCGTCGGATCGACGGCTGTCCCTCTCACCGGCCGGGCTTCGACCGGGAACGGCAGGGCCAACGCACTGAGCGGCGCTGCCGGATTCGCGGTCACCGCGTCGATGAGATGTACAGCCTGATCGGCGATGCGCTCGACCGTCGAGCGGTCGAACAGGTCGGGGCTGTACCCGAGCCAGCCCTCGATACCGGCGTCGGCGCCTTCGTGCGCCTCGGGCAGGGCGAAGTTGAAGGACAGGTCGAACGTCGGGAGACCGAGGAGGTCCACCTCCTGCCTCTCGACGACGCAACCGAAAAGGTCCCGACCGGCGCCGATCCCTTCGTCGAGGACGACCATCACCTGGAACAGCGGGTTCCTTGACGCGAGCCGGGCCGGCTTCAGCAGGTCGACGATCCTGTCGAACGGCATGTCCTGGTTGGCGTACGCCCCGATCTCGGCCTGGCGGACGCGGGCGAGCACCGTCTCGAAGGTCGGGTCTCCCTCCCAGGTGCACCGCAGCACCTGGGTGTTGACGAAGAAGCCGATGGCGTCCTCGAGCCCTGGACCGGTCCGACCCGACACCAAGCCGCCGATCGGGATGTCGCTGCCGCCGCCGAGTTTGGCGAGCAGGACCGCGACGGCCGCGCGAAGAGTCGTCAGCGGGGTGGCCTGCGCGGCCGTCGCCTGCGCGAGAAGCCGGCGACGCGCATCCGGCGGGACGGTGAACCGCACGCCGTCCGCGCGTGCGGTCAACCGCGCCGGACGCGGCCGGTCCACCGGGAGCGGCAGCTCTTCCGGGAGACCGGCGAGGGTCTGTGCCCAGTACCGCGCCTGGCGGGCGATGACGCTGTGGCTGTCGGACTCGCGGCCCAGCAGGTCCCGCTTCCAGATGCTGTAGTCCGCGTACTGCACGGCAAGCGGCTGCGGCTGCCATGGCAGTCCGTCGCGCCTCGCGAAGTACGCGGCGGACAGGTCACGCCAGAGCGGCGCCGTCGACCAGCCGTCGCCTGCGATGTGGTGCAGGGAGATCAGCAGGACGTGTTCGTCCGGGCTGATCGCCAGAAGCCAGGCACGCAACGGAGGCTCGGTGGTGAGGTCGAACGGCAGCGCGGCGCGCCACGACAGCTCCGCGGAGACCTGGCCGCCGGCGACGTCCACGACGCGTAGTCCCGGCCGGGCGGCAGCCGGGTCGAGCACGACCTGGTGGGGCTCGTCCTGATCGGAGGGAAACACGGTATGCAGGATTTCGTGCCGGTCGATCAGCCGGTCGAACGCCCAGGCGAGCGCGTCCCGGTTGAGCGGCCCGGTCAGCTTCAGCGACAGCAGGATGTTGTGATCCGCGCTGGGGCCACGCAGCTGTTCGTAGAACCAGAACGTCGACTGCCCAGGGGACAGCGGGATCCTCGCCGGACGGCCGGCCGGCCGGGGGGGCGGGCTCGCCGCTGCCGCCTGGTCGAGCACCTCCGCCAGCCCCCTGGGGGTGGGCTTCTCGAAGACGTCGCCGAACGTGATGTCTCCCGGGAAGACCGTTCGGATCTGGCCCACCAGTCGGGTGGCCAGCGCCGAAGTGCCGCCCAGATCGAAGAAGTCAGCGTCGGCGTCGACGCTGTCCAGCCCGAACAGGCCGGCGAACATCTCACACAGCACCTGTTCGCTGGAGGATCGCAGCGACTGGACCGGAGCCTCCGGTACGGACATCGACCACTCTCCGGGCATCATGGGCCCCCTCATCAGTCCCCTCACGGCTACGACGGCTGGGTACAGCTGCGAACGCCCTGTTCGAGCGCAGCCGTCGCACCCGGACGGATATGTCGAAGCGGAGCCCTCGCCGCACGATTTCCTCGGTCAGCGGCGCGATCTCCGTGCGCGCCGCCCCCCCTGCCGATGCACACGCGTCCGGACCGGGGTGGGCCGATGCATTCCACAGGGTCACGTCGTCGCCGGCCCCGACCGTCTCGACGTCCGCATGGCGGGCCGACGCCCCATGACCCGTGCCGTCTGGGCCGGCGTTGAAGTGAATCGGAGCCTCACGGCGCAACCGCCCCCAAGACATGTTCTTCGTCTCCCACGAGGTCGCCGGACGGACACGAGTCGGACGCCCGATACCGACGCACACTAGGGCGGCGGAGTTAGCGGTCGGTTATGCGGCGGGGCCGCGTGTACCGGTACTTCGGCGGGCCGCCTCTCTCCCGGAGCGGGTCGGCGGAATCCGCGGCGCACTGCGTACGCGTACGGCGGTCGGCGACGGGGCGCGTTCCTGCGTGGCGGGCGAGCTGCTGTCTGGTTGTTCGTGCCGCTCGAAAATGCGCTTCAGCGCTGTGAGCTGCGGCGATGTCGTTCGGGCAGGCAGCCTGCACAATTCCGGGGTCGGTGCGTGCCGACTGCGCACCGCGCACATAACCGGCCGGAAACCACGAGTGGATAGCGTTGCCGCGCCGCACTTGGAATGCGACGGGGAATGCGCCGAGGGAGAGCCTACGTGCCAGTCAGCGATGTGAGCGGCGGGCAGAAAGCCGCCGGGGAGTCCGCCGGGGCCGGGGAAGGCGGCATACGTCGACGCACGCCGCCGATCGCCGTGCTCACCGGTGAGATGCTGGCCATGGACCGCCTCGGCACTCTGTGCCTGTCGGGCCTGGTCACCCTCGCGGCGCTGCTGCCCGCATCCCTCGCCGTCACCTCCGGCGCACTCGCGGGCAGGCTCGCCACCTCGCACGGGAAGGACCTGTTCGACGGCGGGGGCGGTGCGGCAGCGCTCGCTCTCGGCGCCGTGTTCCTGCTGATGCAGGTGGTGCCTCCGCTCGCCCAGGCGGTGGCCGAGTCCCTCGGCAGGCGGCTGCACCGGGGGCTGGCCGAGCGTGTGCTGACCGCGCTGGAACGCCCCGCCGACCTCGGCCGCCTGGAAGAGGCGCGCACCAGGGAACTCGCCTCCGCCGCGGACCGCGGACTGAACGGCACCTGTGTCCGGGACGCCGTGGTGGGAGCTGTCAACGTCGGCATCGCGCGCGGCGGCGCGGCGTCCGGTGTGCTCCTCCTGCTCGCTTACCGCTGGTGGCTCGCCGTGCTGCTGGCAGTGGCCTACGGCTACGCCATGGTCATCGTGTCGCGCATGTACCAGCGGGCCCTGGAGTCCGCCGAAGGCACCCCCGCCCTCATGCGCCGCGCTATGTACCTGAAGAACACTCTGTGCGGCGCCTCGGCGGGCAAGGAGGTGCGGACCTTCGGACTGACCGACTGGCTGCTCGACCGCTACACCACGGAGTGGCGCAAGGCCATCGCCAGTACCCGAGGTGACCGCGCGGGTGCCGCACGGGTCAGCCTGGTGAGCGGCGTGGTGGTGCTGGCTGCGCAGGGACTCGCGTTCGTGCTGCTGGTGGCGGACGCGGTCGACGGGCGGGTGGACGTCGGCAGTTTCGTCATGTTCGCCGTGGCAGGCGTCGGGCTGCTGGGGCTCGGCATCGTCACCCCCGATCTGCTGAACATCGAAGTCGGCGGCACGGTACTCGCGGCCGTGCGGCAACTGGAGGCGCACACGGCACCACCGGACGCGGCCCAACCGGCGCCCCGTGCGCCGGGCGCCGGCGGCGGTGACGCCCTGGTCACCCCGTCCCCCGCCGCTCCGCCCTCCACCGCCATGCCGCGGCGGTCCATCGTCTTCGAAGACGTCGGATTCCGTTACCCCGGGTCCGACAGCTGGGTACTTCGCCACCTCGACCTCACCGTTCCGGCGGGAACGTCCCTCGCCGTCGTCGGTGTCAACGGCGCGGGGAAGACCACCCTGGCCAAACTGCTGTGCGGTCTGTACGAGCCGACCGAGGGCCGCGTCCTCGTCGACGGCACCGACCTGCGGGACCTTCCGCCCGGCACATGGTGGAAATGCTGCGCCGCCCTCTTCCAGGACTGGGTCAGATGGCGGCTGCCGCTGCGGGACAATGTCGCCCTTGGCGCCCCGCACCGCCCTGCGAGCGAAGCGGAGTTGACCGCAGTCGCCCGCACCGCAGGACTCGACGAGGTGTTACGGGCCCTGCCCGACGGCTGGTCCACGGTCCTCAGCCGCGAGTACGGCGGCGTGGACCTCTCCGGCGGACAGTGGCAGCGTGTCGGACTCGCCCGTGCATTGTGGGCGCTGTCCGCGGGCGGCACGACCCTGGTGCTCGACGAGCCCAGCTCCGCGCTCGACGTACGCGGCGAGACAGAGCTGTACGACCTGCTGCTGGCCGCGGCCGAGGGCAGGACCATCGTGCTCGTCTCCCACCGGTTCTCCACCGTCCGGCACGCCGACACGATCGTGGTCCTCGCCGACGGAGCGGTGGCCGAGAGCGGAAGCCACCAGGAGCTCATGGACAGGGGCGGTCGGTACGCACACATGTTCACAGTGCAGGCGGACCGTTACGCCGAGCGGGGTGAGGACTGATGACGCCCCCCGGCCGACCGCACCGCGGCCCGCTGCGTGCAGCGCTGGCGCTCTCCCTTGAAGCCGATCGCCGCGCCACTCTGATCACCTTCGTCAGCTTCGGCCTGCGGCCCACCATCCCCGTGGTCATCCTCTACCTGGTGAAAGTCGTCGTCGACGCCATCGTCGCGCACGACCAAACCGCCCTGTGGACCGCTGTCGGTGCCGCCACTCTCGCCACCGGTCTGTCCATGGGCAGTATCAGCTACGCCATCGAACTCAACGTCCGCATGATCGAGGCCACCGCCGCGGTGGTCGACCGGCGGCTGATGCGAACGATCGGTGGTCTGCCGGGGGTGGCCCACCTGGACAATCCCGAGGTGCTCGACCGCGTCGAGATGCTGCGGCAGGAACGCGTCCACCTCTCCGAGGGCGGGGACGTGTTCTCCCTCGTCATCGGCGCCGTGGTGCGCGCACTGGTCACCGGTCTGGTGCTCGCCATGGTGCAGCCCCTCCTGCTGTTCCTGCCGCTGCTGGCCCTGCCTTCGCTGCTCGCCTCCCGCCGCGGGCAGCGCAAACGGTCCGACGCCATCGCCCGGTCGGCGACGAACTCCCGGCTGGCCGGCCACCTGTACACCACGGGAACCTCCCTGCCCGCGGGCAAGGAGATCCGGCTCTTCGGCCTGGGACCCGCGCTGCGCGAGCGCTACCGCACCGCCGCCGCGGACGCCGACGCCACCGTCACCCGCGCTGTGTGGAGCGGCCTGGCCCTGAACTGCGCGGGCGGGGCGCTGTTCGCCGTCGGCTATTGCGGCGCCCTGTTCTTCGTACTGCACGACTTCGCCAGCGGCACGACCTCGCTCGGGGATGTCGTCCTCGTCCTCGGGCTCGTCACGTCCATCAGCACCCAACTCGGCCAGGCCGTCGTCTTCGCCGGCTTCCTCCAGCAGGTCCTCTCCGCGTCCCGGCGGCTGCTGTGGCTGGAGCGGTATGCGGCAGACGTGGCGCGGCCGGCCCCTACCGCACCCGCCCCCGGCCCCCGTCTGTCCACGGGGATCCGCTTCGAAGGCGTCCACTTCCAGTACCCGGACACCGGCACCTCCGTCCTGAGGGACGTCGACCTGGAGCTGACCGCCGGGACCGTTGTCGCCGTCGTCGGGGCCAACGGCGCGGGCAAGTCCACGTTGATCAAACTGATCACTGGCCTCTATGAACCCACGCATGGCCGCATCACCGTCGACGGCGTGGATCTCAGGGATGCGCCCCTCGAGGCCTGGTACGCGCGCACAAGTGGCTGCTTCCAGGACTTCAGTCGACTGGAGTTCACCGTCCAGCACAGCGTGGGCGTCGGATCGGTTGCGCACGCCGACGACGCCGCGCGAGTGGGGGAAGCGGTGAAACGTGCCGCCGCCGCGGACCTCGTCGAGCGCCTCCCGAACGGCCTTGCCACCGAACTCGGCGCCTCCTTCGATGCCGGTACCGAGCTGTCCGGCGGGCAGTGGCAGCGCATCGCTCTCGCCCGCGCCTGCATGCGACGCGCCCCGTGCCTCCTGGTGCTCGACGAACCGACCGCCGCCATCGACCCCCTGGCCGAGGATGCCCTGCTGAGCGCCTACGTCGACGCGGCCCGGCAGAGTGCGGAAGCAGCGGGCGGCATCACGCTGTTCGCCTCACACCGCCTCTCCACGGCGCGCAACGCCGATCTCATCGTCGTCGTCGAGGACGGGCGCATCGTCCAACTGGGCCGGCACGGCGACCTGATGGCACAGCGGGACAGCCTCTACCGCGACCTCTACGACAGACAGGCTCGCGCGTACGCGTGACCCCGGCCGCACGGCTCGGCGCACGGCCCGTAACTGGAGGCTAACTGGGGGGCGTTACCGTTCCCGGCACCGTCTTCGTTCCGCCCCGTTACCGGATCGATCACCCTGGGAGAGCTCATGGCCGACGGCGTTGCGACAAGGGTGGGAGCAGTGTTCTGCGACCTCCTGAACGTGTCCGCCTGCGCAGAGCACGAGTCCTTCTTCCAACTCGGCGGAGACTCGGCGCTCGCCACCAGGGCCCTGACACTGCTCGGCAAGGAGTACGGCGTCCGTATCCCCTTCGCCGAACTGTACCGCGACGCCTCACCGGCGGCCGTCGCCCGTGTGATACACGAGCTGCGCGCAGCGCCCGCCACACCGCGGCGTTCCCTCGCCGATGTGGCCCGGCGCCGGCGCCGCACCTGGTTCCCGCTGGCACTCAGCCAACGGGCGCTGCACAAGATGAACACCGCCACCGGTGGCGCGGGGCTCTTCAACAACGTGGGCGTCCTGCGGTTCACCGGCGATATCGACGTCCCTGCGCTGCGGGGCGCCCTGGAGGACACCGTCTCGCGGCAGTCCGCACTGCGGCTGGTGTTCGGCGTTCACGACGGCCGGGCGGCCCAGCGCTTCGCCGACATCGGCCCCGACGTCACCGAGGTCGATCTGCGCGACGGCGGTGAGCCGGCGTTGCACGCGCGGGTGCGCCGCGAGCGGCTCCGCGGCTTCGATCTGACCGATGGGGGTGCGGCCGCGCGTTTCGTTCTCGCCCGGACTGGTGAGCGCGCGTGGGTGCTCGTGTCCGTCTTTCACCACATCGTGTTCGACGGCATGTCCCAGGGGCTGTTCGTCGACGACCTCGCCCACGCGTACGCGTGCCGCCTGGGCGAGGGCAGTGCGCGGCCCCCGCTGGCCATGGACTACGCCGACTTCGCCGAATGGCAGCACGCCACCCTGTGCGGTGACCGTCTAGAAGCTCACCTCGACGCCATGCGTGCCTCGTTGCGTCGCTCACCCACGCCCTCGCTCTACCCGGCGGGGGCTTCGGGACGGGCTCGCAGCTTCATCAGCAGGGCACGGCCGTTCACCGTGGACACACAGCTCACCCGCGCCCTGCGCGCGCTGGCGGCACGCTGCGAGACCACTCTGTTCGTCGTCCTGCTGAGCGCTGTCCTCGACTTCACGGCACGGCGTACCGGTGACGGCACTCCGGCCGTGGCCATCCAGACCTCGAACCGGGGCCTGCCCGGCACGGATGGCACCGTGGGCTGCTTCGCCAACTCCGTCCACGTCACCGTCGACCGCCCCGCAGGGACAACGGCCGAGGACCTGGTCAAGCTGACGAACGAGGCGATGGCCGAGGCTCTTGCTCACCAGGAGATGCCGACGGAGGAAAGCCTGAGCATCCTGGCAGAACGTGGTGAACTGCCCAGCGGACCGAACACTCTGCCGCAGGTCGCCTTCGCCCTCCAACCCCCACGCGACGAGCGCCGTGACCTGCCGGGAGGGCGGCTCGACGCTGCTTACGTCACCCAGGAGGGCGACGCGGTCGACCCCACCTCGCTGGCCCTGGTGCTCGAACTTTTCACCGAGAACGGACAACTCAACGGGGTGACACACCACCGGCTCGCCGACTGGTCGGGCACGGCGTTCGCCGCGGCGGAACAAGACCTGCTGGCTGCCTTCGCCCGCTGCGGCGGGGCCGGTTCGGACCTCGAACACCTATCGCAACAGAAAGGCTGACCTGGTGCCCACGTCATTTTCCCGCATCCTCAACGAGGACGATCTCACCGAAGTACGCAACCAGTACTTGGCGGCACTGGAGGCGCTGGAGGCGGAGGAGAACGCCGAGCAGAAGGGTGAAGAGCACGACGAACAGCCCGCCAGAGCCCACGAGGCGGGGGCCGAATCCGTCACTGTCCCCACCCGCCAAGCCGCAGAAGCAAAAGCGGAAGAGGAGTGATCAGTGGACTTCGTGACCATCGACGACCCATCCATCAAGTCCCGCCTGGAACGCGACGGTGTGGTCCTCATCGACAGCCTCCTCAGCAAGGACGAGGTCGCCGAGACCCGGGCGCAGCTCGAGCGCTATGAGAAGGAGGTGCTCCCGGACGTCCCTCGTGTGCACTACGAATTCCATCCGGACGGCGTACTGCGCAATATGACGGAGATACAGCGCTACGACGAGTGGTTCAACCGCTTCGGCAACCAGGACCGCTTCTTCGATCTGTTCCGTGGGGTCGTCGACTGGGATCCGGCGCTGTTCTACCTCGAGACCTTCCCCAAGCGCCCCGGCTGCAAGCCGCTGCGCATGCACCAGGAGCTGTTCGCGGGGCCCGTCGACCCGCCGCACTACCTGCACCTGTGGATCGCGCTCGACGACGTCACCAACGACAACTCGGGCATGGTCTTCTACCGGGGCAGCCACCGCTTCGGCCTCGCACCCCACATCTTCCACCCGGACGGTCTACCGGAGGTCCAGCCGGAACTGCTCGAGCGAATCGCCCACCTGCGCGAGGAACCCGACATCCCCGCCGGGTCGGCGGCTCTGTTCGACGGCGGCACCATTCACGGCAGTAAGGCGAACATCACCGACCGCAGGCGCCTGTCCCTCGTGGTCGCGGTCCGGGGCAAGGACACCGTGGTCCACGGTGACCTTGATATCTTCGCGAGCATCATCACGCGGTTTTACCGCGAGGAGATCGACGTCGCCAAGTGTTCGGCAGAAGACGACTTCTACTCCCTGGGAGGGGACGAGCCCGCCAGGGACCGCGTTCTCAAACGCATCGTGGACTACTACGGCGTCGAGCTCACCGCCGATCAGCTGGACCGGCGGCGCACCCCCAGGGCACTCGCCGAGGAACTGATCGAACTGACCGGCTGGCACGAGCTCAACACCTGAGGCCGGGACTGCGTCGCACATCGCACCCCGCAGGGGCAGGTGCGGCCGGCGTCTCCCGGGCGCCGGCCGTCCCAGCCGACCCGGACCTCCGGGTCGTGAAGCGCTGAGGAGCCAATGCTTGCGATGACGCACACCCCGAGCGGTCCGGCGACGGTCATCCACTCGGTCGGCTCTGACGGTGATGACTTTGCTACGCCACCGTGACATCCACGCCTACAACTTCGAGCACTGGGGGCTGCGCCTGAGGCGGTGGCCCGTGGGGGAGTGAGACGATGCGCCATCGTACCCTCGGAGCCGGCGGCCCGGTCGTCAGCGAGGTCGGCCTCGGCACCTGGCGCCCCCTGTCGCGGGAGGGGCGGCGCGGCGCCGCCCGCCTCGTGGGCGCCGCCCGCGATCTCGGCATCACGTTGTTCGACACTGCCGGCTCGTACGGTGACGCGGAGGAGGCACTGGGCATCGCCCTGCGGGGTGCTCCGAGAGAGTCCTACGTGCTGTCCACCAAGGTCTACTACGAGCCCGGGGGCACGGTGGCGGGGCTGTCACGGGCAGCCGTCAGAGCAGGTGTCGAGCGCAGCCTGCGGGCTCTTCGCACCGAACACATCGATCTGCTCAGCGCCCACCGGTTCGACGACCGCACACCCCTGGCGGAGACAATCGCGGCCTTCGGGGAACTCCTCGAGGAAGGCAAGATCGCCCACTACGGATTCAGCGAGTGGACGGCGCAACAGATCGCTGCGGCCTGTGCGGCGGCAACCGAAATGGGTGTCCGGCCCCCGGTCGCGAGTCAACCGCAGTACAGCGTCCTTTGGCGGGTCCCGGAGAAGGCCGTTGTGCCGCTGTGCCAGGACCTCGGCATCGGCACGGTTGCTTTCTGGCCTCTCGCACAGGGCCTGTTGACCGGCAAGTACGCGCCCGGCGAACCGCCCCCGGCGGATTCCAGGGCCGCCGACCCCACCGGGAGGCTCCTGATGGACCACTTCATGGCGGAGCCGATCCTGGAGCGAGTGCAACTCTTCGCCCGGCTCGCCCGGCACCAGGGCATGACGCCGGCCCGGCTCGCGGTGTCATGGGTGCTCAACCGACCCGGTGTCACCTCAGCACTGGTCGGTGCCTCCACCCCTGAACAGCTTGCCCAGACGGCGTCTGCAGCCGGGGTGCTCCTCTCGGAACCCACCATGGAACTCATCGACAAGATCTTCGCCGGGTGTGTGTATGACGATGTCGCCGGCACAGGGTAACGACGCGCCTCGGCTCGGCGGCACCTTCCGTGAGTACCGGATGCCGCGTGCGTAACTGCTCCCGAACCAGCCGTGGGTAGGTTCCGACGCGAGCTGGAGGACCTTGTGATTCGGCTGTTCCGCTGCCTCGGCCCCTGGCCCGTACATCGTGTCGACGCGGATCTTGCGGCCCGCATGTTCAGTGCCGGCGGCTGTACCCACCTCGCCGTCAACACGCACACCATCGCCACCGTGACCCGCGGCGACGACCTGCCGGTCGGCTACGCGAGGGCCACGAGGGGGCTTACTCCGGTGCTGAGCATCAAACGAGTGAAGGGATCACCGTGGAGCTGAACGACTCGAACCGGACGGCCGTCAAGCCGGGCGGCACCTACGTGCATGCTGTCGGAAACACCCCGCCCAACTGGAACCTGCTCTCATCGGTCGGCAACGTCGTCGACACGGGTATGGTGCTGCAACTGATCACACCGAGTCCGTACGTCGCGTTCCCGGACCTGCAGAACCACTGGAACGAGGATCTGTTGGCCAGCGAGCCGGAGCTGGTCGCGACGGACCCGCAGACCATCGTGTACCGGCTGCGACCAGAAGTCTGCTGGAACGACGGGACCCCGGTCGGAGTCGAGGACTTCCGCTACACCTGGCGCGTGTCCAGCGGGCTCCACAGCCCCGCGTGCGAGCCGTCGACCCATGCCGGGTACGAGCTGGTCGAGTCCGTGGAGGGCGCGGACGACGGCCGCACCGTCGTGGTCACGCTCGTGTCGGGCAAGGCGTTTCCCGACTGGGACGCGATGTTCTCGTACCTGTATCCGGCGCACATCGCGGCGCGCGCCGGTGACCTCGGGACGGCCGACGGTCTTGCGGCGGCGTTCGCCTCGTTCGACCAGGTGGTACCCACCTGGTCGGCGGGACCGTACCAGGTGGAGCACGTCGAGCCCGGTGTCGAGGTGGTGCTGGTTCCGAACCCGAGGTGGTACGGCCGAGTCGCGCCGAGCCTCGACCGCGTCGTGTTCCGGGTGGT
Organism: Streptomyces sp. NPDC031100; assembly: GCF_055570785.1. Classification (NCBI taxonomy): domain Bacteria; kingdom Bacillati; phylum Actinomycetota; class Actinomycetes; order Kitasatosporales; family Streptomycetaceae; genus Streptomyces; species Streptomyces sp. NPDC031100. Next base: position 138,688 of record NZ_JBVIGN010000003.1, on the reverse strand, counting down.
GACCGACCCGGAGGCGCTCGTCGACGCGGTGCGTCACCGGGTGGTGCACGGCATGTCCACCCCGCAGCCCACCAAGGCGCTCGTGGACGCGTTCCGTGACATGCCCGGTGTCCGGTACGAGCTGAGCCAGGGGCTGGTCTGGGAGCATCTGGACCTGAACACCCGCAATCCGTTCCTCGCCGACGCCGACCTGCGTCGGGCGATCTTCACGGCTGTCGACCGGGACAAGATCCTGGCCGAGACCATCGGCACCTTCCATCCGGACGTCGAACCGTCGAACAGCCACAACTTCTATCTGGGGCAGCCCGCCTACCGCGACGTGATCACCAGCACTGGCCAGGGCAGTGGCGACATCGCGGCGGCCGAGCGGCTGCTGCATGCCGCCGGATATACGATCCGCGACGGCCGCTTGCGCACCCCGGACGGCTCGGCCGTCCCCGTGCTGCGATTCAGGCACGCGCCCGGTGACGTCATGCGCCGACGCACCGGCGAGCTGGTGCGCGATCAGTTGCGCCTCATCGGGCTGGAGGTCAGCATTGAACCGACCGACCGGCCCGGCACGTTGGTGGCCGGCGACTACGACATCGTGGCGTTCAATTGGATCGGAAGCCCGTTGCGGGTCGGGCCGGCCCGTGACATGTGGACGACCGGCGGCGGAATGAACTTCGGCCATTTCTCCCACCCCGAGGTCGACCGCCTGGTCGGCGAGGCGAACGAGACGCTCGACCTGGTCAAGGCCCACGAGCTGCTCAACCATGCGGACGAAGTCCTGTCCCATGAGGCGTATTCGCTGCCCTTGTGCCAGAAACCGAGCCTGCTCGTCGTGGATGACCGCTTCGCCAACGTGCGGGCGAACCCGACCAACGGGCTGGTCATCTACAACGCCCAGGAGTGGGGCCTGCGCGCGTGACCGCACGCGTCCGCTGTGTCGTCACTCCTGTTCGGTCACTGCCCGATCCCACGACGCCTCTGCGACGGTAGCGTCGGGCGGTTGCCAACCGGCCCTCCGGATGGGCCACCGTTCCGGGCGCGCGGACCTGCGCGCCCGGACGCGCGTTTAAGCGGTCGTTTACTCCCGTTGGACGGTGGCCGTCTTCACGCACTGCGCTTCGATCGCATATGTGAAGGGCTCGACGCTCTTGCCCTCCCTGTGCCGTAGGCGCTGGGGCAACAGGGATCACGCCGCCGGGGTGGCAGACGCCGCAGCGTCACCGATGAGCTCCGCCAGGTTCTGTGCGAGGGACTCGACTTCGTGCACGTCCCAGCTCTGGACGGGGTGAAGGAGTTGGGCGCTCGCCCCGTGGCGTGCGACGCTCAGTGCGAGGTCGTGCCGCAGCCGGACATGGCCGCGTGGCATCGGAGTGACCACCACATCGCCCACGCGCACCGGATCCTGCGGGGCGTTGAACTCCTCCACACCGACATTGGTGACCGGGTCGTCCGACGCGGTCAGTGGCCCCAGGGCACGGGCCACGTCACGATAGGGCACGTCCGCGTACCGGAGGGCCGTCAGGACGGCATCCCGTCCCGCGGTCAGTGCGGCTGTGAGGTCAACCGTGGGGCGGGGCACGAGCACAAGGGGCACCACATTGATCAGACAACCCATCAGATGGGCGCTGCCCGGTACGTCCCGGATCGCGACCGGTGAGGCGAGGACCGCGCGCTCGGCTCTCGAGGTCCGGGAAAGGAGATGACCGAACAGGCCCGTCAGCCCCATGTAGCGAGTGGCCCCCGCCCTCCTGCACGCCCGGTCGAATGAGGCCCATGTAGCGCCCGTCACGGGGAGTTCCACAGCCGCCGCCAACCGATCGTCCGGTGTCCCCTTGAGTCCCGGCGGCGCTGCCCGGTACGGGGCCCCGGCGAGGAGCGCGGCCACTTCGCGGGCCCTGCCGCTGTCCACCGCGGCCTGTTCCTGCGTGGCCCGGGAGAGCAGCCATCTGCGGTAGCCGGTGGTATCCGGAGCGGGGGGCAGGGCTGTGTTCTGCGCTCGTGCCGCGTAGTGCGTCAGGAGTGTGCGCAGCAATACACCATGGGACCAGCCGTCACTGATCAGATGATGGAAGACGAGAACCAGCACGTGCTCGTCCGATTCGACCCGGATCAGTCGGGCACGCCAGAGTGGGCCCGTCTCCAAGTCGAAAGGTTCGGTGGCGGTCAACGCGGTCAGGCGTTCGATCCGAGCCGCCCGGGTCTGCGCATCGACGGCACCCAGGTCCGTGTACGCCAACTCCGGTGCAGGGGCGTCGAAAGACTGCCGGGGCTCTTCGCCGACCTCGATGACACGGCACCACATCGCCTCGTGGACCGCACGGGCGTCGCCCAACGCCAGACGCAGTGCCTCGGCGTCCAAGGGGCCGTCGATGCGCAGGACCGCCGTGTCGTGGTATCCCGAGACGCCCGGGCTCAACTGCTCGGCGAGCCACATTCCCTGCTGGGTCGCGGTCATCGGGAGCGTCCGGGGGGTCTGTGTTCGCCGCCGGGCGCGTAACGCCTCGACCAGCCTGGCCCGTTGTGGATCGACACCTTGCTTCAACGGCGGTTCCGTCCTTTCCGCGGGCACGACGGGGAAGTCCTCGTGGTGCGCGGTGAGCGACGTCACGATAGCAACGAGAGACCCTCTTGAGGAGGGGGCCTCGCGGCTCGGTCCCCGCGCACGGGCATCATCGGTCGCTGACGCCCGTGCGCGGGCGTCGTCGGACTACGGCGGCTACTCCGGCCCCGAGGCCGACCGGCTGTTCGCCGAGGCCGCAGGCACCCCTCGGCCTGACCACGGCGCCTGAACTCCGCAACCGGCGCCGACGACGAGACGAGCCGGGGCGCCTACGTGCCGCCGCTCCACCAGCGGCTCACCTTCCTGGCCGGCGTAACCGCGGGAAAACCGTGGCGTCCTAGCCTCGGCCCGGCTCATGGTCCTGCAGTGAACGTTGGACGGCGGAGGGAAGTCGCAGGGGTGGAGGACGGTACGGGGGCCCGGGCGACAGGCGCCCGGCGGATCCGGTGGAAGGCGCCCGTCGTGGTCCTGGCCGGCGACATGTTGGTGGACGGGATTCACCTCGACGGCGTGGGATTCCGCCATCCGAGCAGCGACGCTCGACTCCTCGAGGACGTCGATCTGAGCGGCGTCGTCGACCAGGGGCGCATCTCCCGACTCGGCGTCCACGAGCATCCGATGGCCGAGCACGACGGCATCCGCCGAGACCACTACGAGAGGCAGTCCCGTGCCTACGCGTGACGACAGCCGGCATGGCTCGGCCACCGGGACGGGCCTGTGGTTCCCCGCCCCTCCCGCCCCCGGCGACAGCGCCGTACGCCTGCTGTGCCTGCCCTACGCGGGTGGCTCGTCCGTCATGTACCGCACCTGGGACAAGGCACTCGCGGGCACTGCGGACGTGCTCCCGCTGTGCCTGCCGGGCAGGGCCCACCGGTGGGGCGAGCCGCTCGAGCACGACCTGCACCGGATCGCCGACGAAGTGGTCGAGGCCACCGCCCCGCTGCAGAAGGACCTGCCCCTGGCACTGTTCGGGTACAGCCTGGGCGCACTCCTGGCCTTCGAGGTCGCCCGCGGCCTGGCCCGACGAGGCCGCCCTCCGCTCCTCCTCGTCGTTGCGGCCTGCGCACCGCCACGTGAGTGTGGGGCGCTGTCCCCGAAACACACCCTGCCGGACGAGGAGTTCATCGCTCTGCTGCGGGAGATGGGGGCGACTCCCCAGGCCATCCTCGACAACGAGGAGATGCTCTCCCTGCTGCTTCCGATGCTGCGTTCCGACTTCGCGCTGGCCGACCGCTATCGCCACACGCCCGGCCCTGTCCTGTCCACGCCGATCGTGGCCTTGGCGGGGCGCGACGACCCCGAGGCCGGACCCGAGGTGATGGCCGGCTGGGCCCGCGAAACGCAGCAGCCCCTGCGCCGACACGACCTGGACGGCGGCCATCTGTTCATCGAGGAGAACGAGCTGATGGTCATCGCTCTGGTGCGGGCCGCGCTGCGCACCGCACTGGCACAAGAAGAGCGCTGAACCCATGGGAAACGATGAGGGAGAGACGCTGATGGACACGGGCCCCGTACCGCACGGTCGACGCGACACCCGTACGGTGGCCGACTCCGCCCGCCGATGCTGGCAGGACCTCCTGCACGTCCCCGAGGTCGACGACGACGCGCACTTCTTCGCGCTCGGTGGCCACTCGATGCTCGCCACCCGTCTGATGTCCCGCCTGCGCAAGGCACTCGACGCCGATCTGCCGACCGGACTCATCTTCGATCATCCGGTCTTCGCCGACTTCGTCACTCGAACGATCGCCGCGCTCGGCGAGGACTCGGTCACCGCCGACGAACGGCTGCGCCCCTCGGGCCGCGTCACAGGTCCGGTGTCGCCCCAGCAGGAGCGACTGCTGCGCATCGAGGACGCCCTCGGGCCCTCACCGGTCCACAGCATCGTCGTGCCCGTCGCCGTGGATCCGCCCGTCGACGGCGCTGTCCTGCGGCGCGCGCTGCACGCGTTGCTCACTCGGCACGGCGCGCTGCGTCTGGCTTTCCCCACGCCGGACGGAGGCGGCGCACGCCAGCAGGTGATCGTTCCACCTTGGGCGCCCGGTGACGTCGAACTGGTGGAGCGGGACATGCCCGTGAGCGCCGGAGGGCAGGCCGAGGAGGCGGCCATCCTCAAGGAGGTACGCCTCGCGCACCTCAAGCCGTTCGACCTCCTGCGGGGCAACCTCCTGCGCGCCCAGCTGTTCCGCCGGCGTCATGCGGCCGACCTGCTCGTGCTGCATCTCCACCACCTGGCCGTCGACGGCGTGTCACAAACGGTCCTCCTGGACGACCTCGCCGAGGCTTACACGCAGTTGGTCACCGAGGGCCGTGTCCACATGGGCGACAGCGACGTCCTCACCCACATCGACTACGCCCTCCACCGCAGAGGTCGGCAGGGCGACGTGACGGTCGACTCCCGCCGCCACTGGACGCGCGTGGCTCGTGATCTCGCAGCAGACCTGGCCGCCACGGCGGAACCCGCTCCGCGCGGCGTCCGGTACGTGCGCCGCGGTGCCGAACTGGACGCCTCCGTGCTGCGGGGGCTGCACGCATGGGCCGGCACCGAGGGCACCACGGACTTCGTCGTGGCGACAGCAGCCGTCGCCGCCGCGCTCGCCGGTCACCTGGGCCGTCGGCACGTCGGGATCGGCACCCTGCTCGACAACCGGGCGCACGCCGCTCACGAGCGCACTGTCGGCCCCTTCGCGAACAGCACACTGCTCGCCGTACCGGTCCCCGTGGGCGCGACACCGCGCGACATCGTGCGGGCCACGCGGGCCCAGCTCGCCGAGGCCCGGCGGTGCGCCGACAGTCCGCTGGACGACCTGCTCGGGCCACCCTGCGACACCTTGGGACTGCGTCCCGACGACCTGGTGGATGTGGTGGTCGCCTTCGACCGGCCATACCGGGCCCCCGCCGAGTCCGCCCTGCGCATGTCACCGCTGTACGACCACGGAGGCCTCCTGGTGCCTTCCGCGCTCGGCCCGCGGCTGAGCGTCACCTTGTTCGCCCACGACAACGGCACACTGCGGATCACCGTCGAACACGCCGAAGACCCCGGAGACCCCCAGAAGCCGGACGCTGTCCTGAGCGCCGTCGTGGACGCCCTGCGGCTGTTCGCCGAGGCACCTGACGCGATCGTCGTACCGTCCCCTGCGGCGGTGCCGCGATGAATGCCACCGCACCCGTTCGGCTGCGTACCGCGGACGGCATCGTCGAAGTCGCCTCCGACGCACTCGAGCGGCCGGTCGTGACCGCGCCCAGCTGGACGGCCGCCGCGTTCGGCCTTGGCTGGGTGGTCGCCCGACACCGCCGCGAGCAGATGGACTTCCTGCGACGACGCACGCACGGACGGCTCGCCGAAATACTCGGTCCTCAAGCCGTGCAGGCCGACGTGCGACAGCGCGTCCTGGGACTCGCGCACGTCGCCCGGGCCTGCTGGGACTTGCTGCCCGCGTCGCAGCGGCACACTCTGCGGGCGTACGCGGACGGCGTCAACGCCGCCGCACCGAACGGCCCGGGCGGTGAGTGGACACCGGTGGACTGCATCGCGGTCACACAGGGGTTGTTCCAAGCGCTCTCATCGGACGGACAGGACGTCCGCATGGTCGAGGTGATGCGACGGACGCTGCCCGCGGCCGTCGTGGACTTCCTGCTCGACCCGCAGGACGAGTTCGCCGTCGGCATCGACGGCACGGTTCCGGATGTGTGCCGACCCGCCCTGCCGGTCGCCGAGGTGAAGGCACTCATGGCCGAACCACCCGGCCCTCCCGGGCCATTGGTGGTCTCGGAAGGCCGTCCCATCGGCAGCAACGCCTGGGCCGTCACCGACGGAGACACCGCCGTCCTCGCCAACGACATGCACCTGGAGCTGACCAGCCCGTCGTTGATGTACGCCGCCCGGCTCGTCGTCGGGGACACCGGCGTCACGGGCGTGACCGTTCCCGGCCTGCCGGTGATCGTCGCCGGTACCAACGGTCGAATCGCCTGGGGATTCACCCGTCTCCCGGCCGACACCTGCGAGCTGCGGGAGCTGACTTCGGGCAGCACCCCCGGCACATATCGGCACGAGGGCCGCGACCGGGCTTTCAGCATCCGGCGGGAGGGCGTCGGCGTCATGGGCGGCGACGACGTCGAGGTGGAGGTGCGCGAGACCCCGTGGGGCCCGGTCGTCGGCCAACTGCGCGGCCGCCCACTGGCGTTGAGCGGCAACCTCACCGACCCGACGGCACTCGACTTCGCCCTCGTCGGACTGTACGAAAGCGCGAACGTCGTTGCGGCGGCCGACCTGCTCAACGACTGCGGCATGCCTCCCCTGAACGTCATCCTCGCGGACACGGCGGCCGACGTCGCCTGGACGGTGACGGGCCGCCACCCGAGGCGCGCGGGCGGACCACGCGGCTTCTCCGACCCGGCACGGGAACCGTGGCCGACGCCACGCCTCGCCCCCCACGAACTGCCGCGGTTGGTGACACCGCCGAGCGGACACGTGATCAGCTGCAACAACGGGGACGCGGCCGGTCGAACCGCAGGCCTCGGCTGGAACTTCTTCCCCGGCACCCGGGCCCGCCGCGCAGCCGCGGCGCTCGCCGCAGCCGGACCCCACGACGAGGCTCGCTGCGGCGCGCTGCAACTCGATGTGGACGCCGAGCTGTACGCGTACTACCGCGACCTGGCGCTTCGATACGTGCCCGAGCACGCCCCCGTGCCGCTGCGCGCCCTGCGCGATGAGGTCCTGGCCTGGCGCGGCACCTCGCACCACGACGAGTACGGTCTCGCCCTGCTCGTATTGTTCCGGGAACTGCTGCGCGAGGAGCTGTTCGCCGCCGTGACCCGTCCCTGTCGGCGGTACGACGAGGCCTTCACGTACTGCTACAACGGCCACGAACGGCCTCTGCGGCGACTCCTCGACGCCTTGGCCGCGGATATCGTGCCGAAACCCTGGAGCGGGCCGGCCGCGTTTGTGGCGGGCATGCTCGGCAGCGCCAAGGCACTGCTGACCAAACGCACCGGCAGCGCCGAGCCCACCCGTTGGGGGAGCGTGAACGCCCTCGCGCCGACGCCCCTGAGCGGTACCCCGGTCCACGGCGGTCAACCCGGAGGCCACGCAGGCGAACCCGGCGTCGGACTGTCCGGTTGCCCGGAGAGCCTGCGGGTCACACAGCCCGACTTCGGCGCTGCCATGCGCCTGGTCGTCGCACCTGCCCGCCCCGAGGACGGTCTGCTGGCCATCCCTGGAAGCCCCGCCGGCACCGGCTCCGTGGACCTCGACCACATCGCCCGTTGGACACAGGGCAAGACCCACCCGCTGCCGACGCGCAAGGACACGCCGTACGGCGACGGCGCACGTGAGCCTGAGTCGCTCCGCACCCCCACAGGGAGGACCCTGTGAACACCGCACCGCTCGGACTGTCCCTGCGCACTCTGAGCGATGTCCTGCGCCACTCCGCCCGACAGTTCGCCGAACGCCCGGCGCTGTCCGCGGGCCCTGTGGGACTGACCTATGCCGAGCTCGACCGATGTGTCGACGCCCTGTCCGCCAGGGTGCGTGCGGTGGGCATCCGGCCCGGTGACCGGGTCGGCATGAGCGTGGCCCGCGGGCCCTTGGCCCTGGTGGCCTCCGCGGCCCTGATGCGCGCAGGCTGCGCCTACGTCCCCGTCGACGCCGCGCATCCGTCCCGCCGGCTGCGCCACATCGTCGACAACGCCGGACTGCGGGTGGTCGTCTGCGACGAGTCCGGTCGTGCCGCACCCGAGATCGCGGCGCTGACCATGCTGCACGTCGACGGCGACGATCTGATCCCCGGGCCTTTCGCCGGTGCCGCCGACGACGGCACCGTGCCCGGACCGGGGTCCGTCGCGTACGTGATGTACACCTCCGGTTCCACCGGCGTGCCCAAGGGAGTGGAGGTGACGCACGCCAACGTCCTCGCGATGCTCGCCGACGCCCTGCCGCTGTTCGGGTTCGGTGACCGGGAGGTGTGGCCCCTGCAACACGCCCACGGATTCGACGTCAGCGTGTGGGAGATGTGGGCGGCGGTGGCCATCGGCGCCACCTTGGTCGCGGTTCCACGCGACGCCCAGCAGGACCCCGAATCCCTGGCGGAGCTGCTGCTGCGCCACCGCGTGACACGACTCCACATCGTGCCCAGCGTCTTCCACCACCTCGCCGAAGTCGTTGAGGAGGAGGGGGTGGACCTGCCGCTGCGCAATGTCACCTTCTGCGGTGAGGCACTCAACTACCGGGCCATCCAGTCCTGGGCGCGATCCCAGCCCGGACCGCAGCCCGCATGGTGCAACGTCTACGGCATCACCGAGACCACGGTCTACAACACGTTCAAGCGGCTGACGGCCGAGGAGGTGACCCGGGCGGCATCAGCCACCCCCATCGGCACGCCCTACGACCACAGCCCGGCCGTCGTCCTGGACGAGGAACTGAGGGCGGTCCCCCCTGGGCGCACCGGGGAGATCCTCATCGGCGGCCGCCAGGTGGCATGCGGCTATGTCGACATGCCCGAACTGACCGCCGAGCGCTTCCTCCAGCTGCCCGACAGGCCGGGCCGCTGGTATCGCACCGGAGACCTCGCCCATACGGACGAGGCCGGCCAACTGCACTATGTCGGGCGCCGGGACGACCAGGTCAAGATCCGAGGCTTCCGTATCGAATTGGGCGAGATCGACCATGCCCTGCGGGCCGTGCCCTGGATCGGCGACGCTGCCGCGGTCGTCCAGAGCACGGCGCGGGGGGAACCGGCCCTGGCCGCGTGCGTCGTCACCGAGCACGCCGTTGGCCTCCGGCACGCTGCGGACGACAAGCAGAACGAGGCGCTCTTGGACCGGCTGCGCAAGGAGTTGGCCCCCGTACTGCCCGAGCACATGCTCCCCGGGCGCGTCGTCTGCTTAGACCGGCTGCCACTGAACACCAACGGCAAGACGGACCGGCGCGCCCTGGCGGAAGACCTTTCGCGAAGGAGCTGACGATGGAAGACAACGCACCGCTGTCGTTCGGGCAGGAAGCGCTCTGGCTCGCCGAGGAACTCGTTCCCGGGCTGTCGGCGTACACGATGCTCGCCGGCTGGGAGCTGACCGGTCCACTCGACTCAGAAGCCCTGCGGCGGGCGTTGACCGCGCTCGTCGAACGGCACGAGGTGCTGCGATCCGCACTGGTCCCGGTGGACGGACGACCCGAGCAGGTGGTCCGTGGCTGCGGGCCCTTCGAGCTGCGGCGCGTCGATCTGGGCGACCGGGACGGACAGGAGCAGGACAACGCCATCGCCGGTGATCTGGCGGGACTGTTGGAGAAACCGTTCGACTTGTCGTCCCCGCCCTTGCTGCACGGCGTGCTGTTCCGGCTGGCGGTGAACCGGCACACCTTGGTGCTGGTGACGCACCATATCGTCTGGGACGGTGGCTCGGACGTCCTGCTGCGGCGAGAAATGTCCGAACTGTACGCCGCGGAGGTCCGTGGAAGGCGACCTGAACTGCCTGAACTCACCGTGCAGTACGCCGACTTCGCCCGGTGGCAGCGCGAGGAGGCGGCCCCCGTCCTGGAAGTCTCCGTCGAACACTGGGCGCAACGGCTGCGGAATGTACGCGCGCCGGAGCTGCCCACCGACAGGCCGAGGCCCGCTCTGCGCCGCTTCACGGCGGCCTACTGCCAGATCCCGCTCCCGGCTGCCGCGGTCCGCGGTGTGACGGAGCTGGCCCGCACCGCCTCCGTCTCCCCGTTCGTGGTCTACCTGGCGATCTTCGACGTCCTGCTGGCGCGGTGGGCGGACGAGCCGCGGGCTGTGGTCGGTACGCCGCTGTCGGGGCGGAGCGAGCCGGAGCTCAAGGACCTGCTGGGCTACTTCGTCAACTCAGTGGTCCTGGTCGCGGACTGCGACCCGGAGTTGACCCTGTCCGAACTGCTCGTCGCGGTCCGCTCGGACCTTTCGACCGCGTTCGAGCACGGGGACGCTCCCTTCCACCACGTCGTCGACCGGATCAACCCGCCGCGCGACAGCAGTCGCCACCCGCTCTATCAAGTCGCCTTCCAGCACGTGCCCGAAAGCGAACCCCTGCGTCTGATCGGCGTGGACGCGACGGAGGTGAGCGAGCGGTTGCTGCCTCGCATCGAGGTCACCACGGAGTTCGACCTCCTGGCCGAGGTGCGGGAGCTGGCAGACGCGCAACACGTCCTGAACCTGCGCTATGCCACGGACCTGTTCGACGCCAGCAGCATGGACGGTGTCGCCCGGGCTTATGTCGAGATACTCGAAGCCGCCGTCGCGAGTCCCGACTCGACTCTCGCCAGGCTGGCCGAGGCGGCGATGTCGCTGCCCGCCGTGGGGACGAAGCCCTTGAGGGGCCTGGAGGACGTACCCCACCGTGTGGCGCCGAGCGATACCGCGCGTACGGTCGCGCCGCGCACGGAACTGCACGGGCGCATCGCGGCTGTGTGGGCGGAGGTCCTGGGTCTGCCGGAGGTCGACTGTTCGGCCAACTTCTTCGCCATCGGCGGTAGTTCACTTCGCGGTGCGCAGCTCGTACGCCGGCTCGGCGCGGAACTGGATCTGGAACTCGAACTGATCGATCTCTTCGACAGCGAGTCGGTGGACGGCCTCGTGGAATTCCTCGGCCGCGCGTCCGCCGCCGACGGGACGGGGGGTTTCGACCGGCCCGATTCGAGGGCGACGCCCACCTGAACGGCGCCACACCACCCGGTTCGCTCGACGCGGCCGGGATGACCACGACACATGGAGGACTGTGATGAGCAACCCGTTCGACGACACCGACGGCTCCTACCTCGTCCTGTGCAACGAGGAGGGCCAGCACTCGCTGTGGCCCGCCGACCTCGACGTGCCGGGGGGCTGGAGCACGGTGCACGGGCCGACGGGGCACGCGTCGTGTGTGGAGTACGTCGAGGAGCACTGGGTGGACATGCGTCCGCGCAGTCTCGCCGCGGCCATGGACCAACCGACGCGGTGACGAAGCGGCGTGACGTGCGGGCCGCCCAGGTGACCACCGCCGCGGTCAGAAGGCGGAGATCGTGCCGGGCGCCCGCTCGCTTCGGCTGAGTGCCCGGACCAGGGCGATCGGCCCATGCCGTCGCATCGCCAGCCGCGACAGGAGAGCGATCGTCTCCTCGTAGTACGCGGTGGGCAGTTCGGGGGTGGGCAGGCCGACACTCACCGCCACGTCGTCGCAGTGGACCACCACCTCGACCAGGCGGGTCAGCAGGAAGTCGTCGAGCGTCAGGCTCCACATGCCGGGCAGGTCGACGACCCGGTCCGCGGGCTGCGCGGCGATGGCCCGATTCAGCCGGCTCACGGCGCCGGACACGCGCTCCGCCAGACTCTCGGGGCCGTCGGCCGCAGCCTTCTTGCCCCGCTCGCGGATCGCGAGATGCTCCTCACTCCGAGGGTCCGCGTCCAGCCAGTCGTCGCCGGTGTAGTGATCGAGGACAGGAATGGGGTGCGCGCCGCCGGCAGGGGCGGCGAGCAGCGGCTCGACGAGCACGATGTTGCGTGCGAGATGGCCGCACAGGCCGGCGACGCGGTACCCGGGAAGGACGCTCGGCTCGTCCCATGCGGCGGCCACGGATGGACGGCCAATGAGATCGGCGGCGGCCGCGGCCCCCTGCAGATACGCCTCTCTGATCATGCAGACAGTGTAAGGCGATTCAGTGGCGGCCAGGCTTTGGCCGGCCGATTTCAGCGGGCTGCCGTGGGGCTGGGGCAGTCGATGGATTCCCAGCCGTGTGCGTCGAGTTGGCCGTGCATGGCACGGGAATAGGTGAGCCTGGTCGCGGGTTCCGGGGCGGCTTGCAGGTCTTCACGTAAACGTGTTGTGCATAGGTCGTACCAGCGGCGAACCTGATTGAGCTGCCCGAGCTGGGCATGCGTGTACATCAGCATGCGATAGCTCTGCTCGCGATAGGGCTCGATTTCAAGGATCCGACGACAATAGCGCATGACCGAGAGTGGATCGTCTTCCACAAGACTGGTTTCGGCCAACCGTTGGAGAACATAGAGGAATCGGCTTCGGAGCCATTCCCTGTGGACATTGGCCCATTCCATGGGGGCTCCTGCCAGGAAGTCGCCTCCGTACAGTTCGACGGCCGCCCGGTAGTGTTGGCTCGCTTCGCGATGAGCCCCGGCCGACTCGGCGCGGTGCCCTTGGTCGACCAGGTCGTCGAAGACCTCCGAGTCCACCCAGACCCCCCTGGCCTGCAGGGCGTAGCCGGTCTCGCGAGTGACCAGGCGCAGCGACGGCGAGCTCGTCTCCTCGGACGATGCCTGGCAGTTGGCCAGAACCCGACGCAGGGTGTGCACCGCCACTTTGAGCGAACTTGAATTCGCCGACCAGTAGGATCCCGGCCACAGCGACTCGTGGAGTGTTTCCCGTGGAACCACTCGCCCTTGGCGCAGCAACAGGAACTGAAAGAGGTCGCGGGCCTTGCCCGCCTTCCAGCGCTGGACGGGTTTCCCGTGAATGGCCAGCTCGAAACTTCCGAGGGTGTGAACCGAGATCGCGTTATCCATCGAGCGCAAGACTCCTCATCAGGGGACTGGCGTGGGGGGCTGATGGCCTCGCATAAAAAGGGACGTGGATATGAGGTGAAGGCGTCCGTGTAGCGACCAACCATAGAATTGCAGAGCTCGTACGAGTCGGCGACCGAAATGAGGTTACGCACGTGTCCATGCAAGTGCAAGGGGATTGATCAAGTCCCGTAGGTGTCTTGGTTGTAGGTGATGTCCACGAATGGGAGGGCTCATTCGGGTTCGTCGCGGATGGCCCGGGTGGTCTCGGCTGCGGAACGCGGCCATTGAGTCGAAGTGCGGGCGCAGATCAGTGGCCTCCCGCCCTGATTTCAGGGGGACGCCATCCGGCCATATGGCGAAATCCCGCAGTGCGTTGGGCGCGCAGGGCGTCGGGCACGTAACTCCCGTACAACCGGCCCCCCGTACGGTCCATCCGTTCCCGGCGCCGCGCCCGGGAAGACGACGGATGCGTCCGTGGGCTCCGACCGAACTGCGGGGGTGTGCATCGCATGGCCGGCCTCGACTGTGTGGTCATCGGCTACAACGAGGGGAACTTCGACGACTATCGGGTCATGAGTGAACGGGCGGGCCCCGGTTCACCGGAGTATCAGGTCTTCCGCAAGGAGCATCTGGTCGTGGACGGGCGACCGATGCCATGGATGGACGCCTTCAGCACCCTGCGCAATCGCGTCACCGGACGGAAAGACCGCTATCACGTCGGAGAGGTCTTCAACCTCGCGGCGCTGTATCTGACCAGCTTTCTTCGCCGGCGCGGCCTGAGCGCCGAACCGGTGTCGCTCTACAGCGGCGAGCGCGATCGACTCGCGGACCTGCTGGCGGAGCGGCCCACGGTGGTGGCCGTCACCACCACGTTCTACGTCAACATCCTTCCGGTCGTGCCCATCGTGGAGTTCATTCGGGAGCACTCGCCCGACAGCCACATCGTGATCGGCGGCCCCCTTGTCGACAACCTGTGCATGAACGGCATCACGGACACCGTCCAAGACCTCTTCGACGCGATGGGTGCCGACTCGTACGTGCAGGAATCACAAGGAGAGACCGCCCTCGCGCGGCTCACCCTGACCCTCAAGGAAGGGCGGGACATCTCCGCCGTCGACAACGTCATCCACTGCACGGACGGCATGTGGCGACTGACCCGGCGGCGTCCGGAGAGCAACGATCTCGACGACAGCTCCATCGACTGGTCGGGCTTTTCTCCGGAACTGATAGGGGCCACCGCTCAGCTGCGCACCGCCCGCAGCTGCGCCTTCAAGTGCAGCTTCTGCGACTACCCCTCACGGGCCGGGGCATTGACGACGGCGTCGGTGGAGACCGTGCGCAAGGAGCTGCGCGCCATGGCGGAACTCGGCGTCAAGAACGTCGTGTTCGTCGACGACACCTTCAACGTACCGCCCAAGCGGTTCAAGGAAATCTGCCGCATGATGATCGAGGAGGACCTCGGGCTGCGGTGGTACTCCTACTTCCGATGCTCCAACGCCCGGGACGAGGAAGCGTTCGACCTGGCCGCCGAGAGTGGCTGCTCCGGGGTGTTCCTGGGAATCGAATCCGGCGACACCGAGATTCTCGCCAACATGCACAAGCTCGCTCAGGACAGCCAGTATCGCGTCGGGCTCGAACGGCTCAACGAGCGTGACATCACCACCTTCGCCTCCATCATCGTCGGGTTTCCCGGTGAGAACGCCCGCACGGTGAGCAACACCGTCGACTTCCTCAACGAGACGAAGCCGACCTTCTGGAGGGCGCAGGCGTGGTGGGCCAACCCCCGCTCGCCCGTCTACCGGAACAAAGAGGTGCTCGGCATCGAGGGCGAGGGCTACAGCTGGAGCCACGCCACGATGACCTCGAGTGAGGCGGCCGACCTGACCGATTCCATGTTCGACAGGGTCACCGGCTCCACCTGGCTTCCGCTGTACGACTTCGACTTCTGGTCGCTTCCCTACCTCAGTGGCAAAGGCGTCGGCGTCGACGAGCTGACCCCGATCCTGCAGCTCTCCGAGCAGATCATGCGCGTCCGCGACACCGGCGGATCGGAGGACACATCCCAACTGCGTTCGCTCGAGCAGCAATTCGCAGCCGCCGTCGGCGCGCTCGACTCGGCACCGGCTCGCTTTCGCTTCTGAACCATCCACGCCGACCCGGGCCACCTTCAGGAAAGGAGTGCGAGCATCATGACTGATTCGGCGTCCGTTGCCGCGACGGTCGACCAGGTCTCCTCCGCGTACTCCCCTCCGCCTGGAACGCAGCCCCGGATACAGCCGGACAACCGGGCTTCCCTGCAGGAGCGGTTCGAGGCATGTGTGGGCCGCTTCCCGGACCGTACGGCCGTCGTGGCGGAGGACGGAAGCCTCTCCTTCGCCGAACTCGACCGCCGAGCCGACGCCGTCGCTGCAGCCCTCGCCGCCCGCGGCGCCGGCCCCGAAACCGTGGTCGGACTGTGTCTGGGACGAGGCACGGGACTCGTCATCGGGCTGCTCGGCATCCTCAAGTCGGGCGCCGCTTATCTCCCGCTCGACCCCGCTCACCCAAGTGAACGGCTCTCCTACATGCTCACGGACAGCGGGGCGCGCCTCGTGCTGGTGGACTCCACCACGGTGGGCCGCCTGCCCGGGGGGTCGGATGCACGGGCGCTGCGCGTGGAGCGGCTCTCCGTGCCCTCCACGACCTCCGGGGATCGGGCGCTCCCGCCGCATCCCGCCGGTCTCGCGTACACGCTCTACACCTCGGGCTCGACGGGACGCCCCAAGAGCGTGGCCGTCCAACACGGATCTCTGCCCCGGCTGTTGGACGCCATGGAGCGTGGCATGCTCACCGGAACGCCCCCGGGCCGCGTGGGCTGGAACGCGAGCATCTCCTTCGACGCGTCCGTCCAGCAGTGGCTGCGACTGTTCCGCGGCGACACCCTCGTCCTGCTCGACGAGAAGACCCGATCGGACCCGGCGGAACTCGCCGCCGCCATAGATGCCCACTCCCTGACCGACCTGGACATCACGCCCTCCCACCTTGCGCCACTCCTCGACCACTTCAGCCCCGCCCCGGGCCGCACCCCCCTGCGGTTGCTCGTCGGAGGCGAAGCCGTCGCACCCTCCCTGTGGACGAGGCTGCGCGAACTGGCCGCCGTCGGCGGGGTGGTCGCCGTGAACCTGTACGGCCCCACGGAGTGCACGGTCGACGCGACTGCCGCGCCCATGGCCGACGCGCCGCAGCCACACATCGGAGCCCCGCTCCCCGGCGTACGGGTGTACGTCCTCGACGCCCGACTGCGCCCGGTGCGTCAGGGTGAGACCGGCGAGATCTACGTGGCCGGCACGGGAGTCGCCCGCGGCTACCACGCCCGGCCCGGCCTGACCGCCCGGCGCTTCATCGCCGACCCGTTCGCCGCGGACGGCTCACGCATGTACCGCACAGGCGATCTGGCCCGGCCGGGACCGGCGGGGCTGGAGTACCTCGGGCGCACCGACGGACAGGTCAAACTGCGGGGCTACCGCATCGAACTCGGGGAGATCGAGGGTGTGCTGTCCAGGGAGGCGGACGTCCACCAGGTGGTCGCCTCGGTGCGGGACGACTGTCCGGGCGGGCGCGGTATCGCCGTCCACTACGTCCCCGGTCGCGGGGAGCCCGGCGCGGCCGAACTGCACCGTGTCGCCCGCGCACATCTGCCGCCCTACATGATCCCGTCCGCGATCGTGCCCGTGGATCGCATCCCCACCACCGCCGCGGGCAAGGCCGACCGAGCGGCGCTGCCACCGCCCGCGGGCCACGGCCCCGACCCCGGACGAGAGCGTCCGGACCATGTCCCGCCGCGAAGCGCCACTGAGATCATGCTCGCCGAAGTGTTCTCGGACGTCCTCGGTGTCCGGCCCGTCGGCGCGACGGACGACTTCTTCCAACTCGGCGGCCAGTCGCTGTTGGCCATCCGTCTGGCCGGACGCCTGCGTCGCGCCAGGGGCCGTGGAGTCCCCCTGGTCGCCGTGTTCGAGAACCCACGCCTGCGCGACCTGGCTGCCTACCTGGACCGGTCCGGGGGCGAAGGGACGACGGGGCCCGACGAGCGACCCGACCCCCATGCCCGAGCAGGTGAACGATGAGGGAGACCCGGTTGGCACGCACATCGACCCCGCTCGACCTCGTCGGAGCGATACGGGCGCGCGCCGAGCGAGAGGGCACAGCCGTCGCGCTGTCCTGGCTCACCGACCTCAAGGAACGTACCGACACACGCACATGTGCCGAACTCGACGACGCCGCAGCCGCCGTGGCTGCCGCGCTGCTCGCCGAAGTCGCCCCGGGCGACCGCGTTCTGCTGGTCCAGCCGCCCGGACTCGACTTCGTCACCTCATTCGTCGGCTGCCTGTACGCCGGATGCGTCCCGGTCCCGGTGTACCCCCTGCTCGACACCGCGGAGGACCGCGCCAAGGTACGGCGCATCCAGCAGGACAGCGGCTCCCGGGTGGCCTGGACCTCCGACGCGGGCATGGCGGAGTACGTGGCGCAAGCGCTCGCCTCCCCGGTGCTGTGGCGCACCGGCGAGGACCGACACGTCCCGAGCGGGTCCCCGGCCCCCGACACGCTGGCCTTCCTGCAGTACACCTCGGGCTCCACCGCCGAACCGCGCGGCGTCATGGTGACGCACGGCAATCTCACGGCGAACCTGACCGCCATCCGCGACGCGTTCCGGCACACGGCGGACAGCGTCGTGCTGAGCTGGCTGCCCGCGTATCACGACATGGGCCTGATCGGAAACATCCTTCACCCCCTGCACACCGGGTGCAGCGCCTACCTGGCCTCGCCGATCGACTTCATCCGCAACCCGACGGCATGGCCCGCCGCGGTGCACACGTACGGGGTGACCACCAGTGGCGCCCCCAACTTCGCGTACGAACTCGTGGCCCGCACCGTCGACCGCGACGGACTGGCCCCCGGCCTCGATCTCAGCGGCTGGAGGACCGCCTACAGCGGTGCCGAACCCGTATCGACCACCACACTCCGCCGCTTCGCCGAGGCGCTCGCCCCGGCAGGGTTCAGGGAGGACGCCTTCGTTCCCTGCTACGGGCTGGCGGAATCCACGTTGTTGGTGACCTCGGTGCCCGTGGGCACGGGCGTGAGCACCCGCATCTCCCGTGAGGGAGAGGAAGTCGTCAGCTGTGGAGTGCCGCGCGACTGCGAGGTCGCCGTCGGCGGGCCGGACGGCACGCCGCTGCCCGCGGGGGAAGTGGGCGAGATCCTGGTGCACGGGCCGGCCGTCGCCGCCGGGTACTGGAATCGGCCCGACCTCACCTCCGAGGTGTTCGCCGCGAACGTCAGCGACAGCGACAAGAAGTGGCTGCGCAGCGGTGACCTCGGCTTTCTGCAGGACGGCGAACTCCACGTCACGGGCCGCATCAAGGATGTCATCATCGTTCGGGGCCGCAATCACCACCCCCAGGACATCGAACGACTCGTCGTCGACCTCTGCCCGGCGGTGCGCCCCGGTTGCGTCGCCGCGTTCGCCGCACCGGACGACCAGGGCGTGGTGATCGTCGCGGAACTGCGCCCGGGACAGAGCCTGACAGACGACGACCGGGCACGGATCGCCGGTGCCGTCGCCACGTCCTTCGGCCTGGCCCCGCACGAGATCGTCGCGGTGCCCCGAGGCACGGTGCCCAAGACCACCAGCGGCAAGCTCAGACGCGTCGAGTGCCGCACCCGGTACCTGGCGGGCGACTACGCCGGCCACCGCGTCGACCACGGCCCGGTCCCCGCTCCGGGCGACACGGCCCCGACAGTCGCTGTACGCATGGCCGTGCGGGAGGTGCTCGGCACGGGTGTCGGCGACGACCGACCGCTCACCCTGCACGGCCTCGACTCGCTGGGCGCCGTACGGCTGACGGAACTGATCGCGCGCCACGCCGGCGTGGACATCCCCGTCCGCGACCTTCTGGCAGGCGCCACCGTCGCGGACCTGATGGAGCGAGTCGGCACTGCCGAACCGGCGCCGGTCAGGGCAGGCGACGATGCCTCCGGCGCACTGTCCAAGGCTCAGGAATCCCTGCTGTTCCTGCACATGCTCGACCCCGACAGCGACGCCTACACCATCTCCTTCGCCTGCGAGCCCGGACCGGGCACCGACCACGATCTGTTCGAACAGGCACTGCGCACGGCCCTGGAGCACCAACCGGAGCTGCGCGTCCGCTTCACGTCGTCCGGGGCCGACGGACGCCGAGAACCCGTGTCCGCCAGGCGCATGCGCGACGCCCTCGCCCTGACGCCGGTGCCCGTCGCCGAGGACCGGTTGGCGCAGCAGCTGTCCGAGGCGGCCGCGCTGCCCTTCGACCCCGAGCGAGGACCGCTGCTGCGCCTGTATCGGTGGCAGACCCCGACGCGGCGTGTCTACCAGGTCGTGGTGCATCACCTGGTCACCGATCTGTGGTCGCTGTCCTTGGCACTGCGTGACCTCGGATCCGCCTACTCCGCCCTGATCGCCGGACGCCCGGTGCGTCTGCCCGAACCGGGGTCGTACGACGCGTACGTGCGAGAACAGCGGGCCTACCTCGACTCCGAGAAAGCCGGCGAACGTGACGCCTTCCTGCGCGGGGTACTGCCACGCCGCGCCGCGTCACTCGGCGTGCGCACCGACTTCCCGCGCACCGCCGTTCGCAGCCGCCGGGGCGCCCGGGTCGAGGCGCGGGTGCCCGCCCCTGTCGTCCCCGGGCCGGCGGGTCAGGACCCGGTCGGCCTCATGGCCGTGTTGTGGGCCGCCACCTTGCGGCGCTACGGCACGCCGGCGCCCGTAGTGGTGGGTGTGCCGGTGACCGGCCGCACCGGCGGACGCCACGGGGCCATCGGCGGCTTGTGCACGAACACGGTCCCCCTGGCCCTCGACGTCGAGCCGGATCAGCTCCTGGAACCGTTGGTCGCCGAAGCCCGCACCCAGCTCACCGCCGGCCTGGACGCCGGTCTGTATCCGCTGGCCCGCGCCGTCGAGGCCGTCCGTCCCGACCGCGAGCCCGGCCGCACACCGCTGGTTGAGACGCTCATCACCTACCAGGAGAACCCACTGCCGGACGTGGCGGGCCTGCTGGAGGCACTGTCCGGCGTTGAGACCGAAATCACCCTTGGCAAGCTCGTGTTGCGGTCCGTCCCCATCGTACGGCGAAGCTGTCGATACGACCTGGACCTGGTGGTCACGCCCGGTCCCGAAGGTCTCCACCTCACGTTGGACTACGCCGCCGATCTGTTCACCGAACAGACGGCCCGCGGGGTGCTCGACACGTTCTGCGCGGCACTCGCCGCCTCGGAGCGGGCCCACGGCGCGCGGCTGGCCGACCTCACCGTCCTGTCCGACCACGACGCCGCACTCCTCGAACGCATCGGACGCTGCGCGACCCCGCCCCTGGAGCCTTCGCTGCTTCAGCGGGTCAGGGCCGCGGCCGAGCACACACCCGGTGCGCCCGCGATCCATGGACCCCACCAGGTGTGGAGCCGCGCCGAGTTCATGCGGCGGGTCGAACGGGTCGCCCACGCGCTGCGCCTCGTGCACGACGGAAGGAGCTGACCGCATGACCGCCTTCGCCGGCACATCCGCCCGGGCCGAGCAGGACGCGACCGCCGCGGCCTTGGCGCGGCAGCAGGCCGGTTTGCTGATCACGTCTCCGGCCGACTTCGTCGTCGCCCTGTACGGTGCTTGGGAGGCCGGACTCGGCGTCCTGCCCCTGCCTGTCGACTTTCCCGACGAGCGACTGCGGCACATGCTGGGGGATTGCCCACCGGCGGCCCTGATCGCCTCCGCGAATCAGGCCGACCGTGCCGCCCGCCTCGCGGCAGTCGCGCAACCCGCCATCGAGGTCGTCGTCCTGGACGCCGTAGCGGATGGCGACGAGCACGCCCCACAACCTTCGCGCCCGCACGTACCTGAGATCCCCGACGCCGCGGCCTTCACCGTCTACACCAGCGGATCGACCGGTCGGCCCAAGGGCGTCCTCATCCGACACGAACAGATCGGCCGGCTCATCGCCTGGTGCGCCGACACCTGGCGCCTGGGCCCGTGGGCGCGGGTGGCACAGACGCTCTCCCTCGGCTTCGACTTCGGGCTTCAGGAACTCTTCACCTTCCTGCCGTTCGGCGGCTGCGTCGTGGTGCCCGGTCAGGAGGACCGGCTCAGCGCCCGGGCCTATGCCCGCTTCCTGCGCCGTGAACGTGTCTCGGTGTTGTTCACCACCCCGTCGTTCGCCGATGAACTCATCGCCGTGGGCGAGCGGTTGCCCGACCTGCGACTCGTCCTTCTGGGTGGTGAAGTGCTCAAGGGGGTGACCGCCGAGGGCATGCGCGCTCTGGCGGCCCCCGACTGCCGGCTGTTCAACGGGTACGGGCCCACCGAAGCCACGGTGAACTGCCTGATGTACGAGATACCCCGCCCGCCCGAAGGAGCGGAACCGCCGCGACTGGTTCCCGTCGGCAGCGCCACCGCGGCCGCCCGCATCGACCTGGTCGATGAACAGGGCCGTGCGGTACCGGTCGGCGCTCTTGGCGAGATCCGCATCGGTGGCCCCGGTGTCGCCGACGGCTACCTGAGGCGACCGGAACTGAGCGCCGAACGATTCGTCAGGTGCCCGGAGACGGACGAGGTCCTCTATCGCACAGGGGACCTCGCGTACGCACGGCACGACGGTGTCTTCGTGGTCGTCGGACGCGCGGACCGTCAGGTGAAGATCCGCGGGTACCGGGCCGAACTCGGTGAGGTGGAGCGAACGCTGCGGAGCGCACCGGGTGTCGTGTCCGCGGAAGTACGCGTCATCGG
Source organism: Streptomyces sp. NPDC031100 (assembly GCF_055570785.1). Lineage (NCBI taxonomy): Bacteria > Bacillati > Actinomycetota > Actinomycetes > Kitasatosporales > Streptomycetaceae > Streptomyces > Streptomyces sp. NPDC031100. Next base: position 116,841 of record NZ_JBVIGN010000003.1, on the reverse strand, counting down.
CACCCCCGCTCGGCTGGTCGCCTACCTGGTCGGCGCCGGCATCGACATCGGGACCGTCCGGGAGCACGTCGCCGCACGGCTGCCCCCCGCCATGCTCCCCGAGCAGGAAGTCCTCCTGGAGCGGCTGCCCACCACCGCCAACGGCAAGCTCGACGAGGCCGCCCTCGAGCGGCTGGCCGAGGAGTGCCATGCGCAACGCCTCCCGGATGCCGCTTCCCCGGCCGAGATCGAGGCCGCCGTCTGTGCCGTTTGGGCGGCCGCCCTGGCCGCCCCCGAGGTGGCGCCGGACGTCAACGTTTTCGACATGGGCGCCCACTCCCTGGTGGTGACCCGGGTGCACGGCCGTATCTCCGCCGCGCTCGGCGTCGACTTTCCCGTCCACGAGGTGTTCGAGTACCCCCGTCCCCGCGACCTGGCCCGGCGGCTGGCCGCCTTGCGGCACGTCGACCGCGACGGCCCCGCCGACACCCTGGCAGCTGCGACAGTGAAGGACGATCAGTGACTCGGATTCCCGCTCACGAACACCCCGACTCCATCGCGATCACCGGCATGGCGGCTCGGCTGCCCGGTGCCCACAACGTCACCGAGTACTGGCGCAATCTGCGCGAGGGCGTGGAGAGCATCGTGCGGCACAGCCGCGAGGAGATGCTCGCCAACGGAGCCCGGCGAGACCTTGTGGACGACCCCTATTACGTCAACGCCTCCGCACCGCTGGAGGACGCCGACCGGTTCGACGCGGCGTTCTTCGGCTACGCCGCGCGAGAAGCGTCAATCATGGAGCCACAGCACCGGGTGTTCCTCGAATGCGCCTACCACGCGTTGGAGGACGCCGCCTTCGACAGCAGGCGCGACGGCGCCGTCGTCGGCGTGTTCGGCGGCTCCACCATGAACACCTACATCCTGCACAACGTGATGCCGCACGCCGAGGACGTGGTCGGCCTGGTCGGTGACCTGCAGACCATGGTCGGCAACGACAAGGACTACCTGACCACCCGCGTCTCCCACAAACTCGACCTGCGCGGACCAAGTCTCGCCGTGCAGACCGCCTGCTCCACCTCGCTCGTGGCCGTGCACATGGCCTGTCGAGCCCTCGTCGACGAGGAGTGTGACGTCGCGCTGGCGGGCGGCGCGTCGGTGCGCATGCCGCACGCCGCGGGGTATCTCGCCAACCCCGGCGGCACCTCCTCCCCGGACGGGCACTGCCGTGCCTTCGACGCTGACGCCGGCGGCAGCGTCGTGGGCAGCGGCGTGGGAGTAGTGGTGCTCAAGCGGCTCGCCGACGCCCTGCGGGACGGCGACCAGATTCACGCCGTCATTCGCGGCTCGGCCATCAACAACGACGGTCAGGCGAAGGCGAGTTTTACCGCGCCCAGCGTGGACGGACAAAGCCGCGCCGTGGCGCGTGCGCTGCGCCGAGCGGGGGTTGACGCGCGGGACATCCAGATGGTGGAGGCGCACGGCACGGGCACCCCGCTGGGCGACCCGATCGAAGTTGCGGCGCTCACACGCGCGTTCCGCAACTGGACCGAGGACACCTCGTACTGCTGGTTGGGATCGGCCAAGCCGAACATCGGCCACCTCGACGCCGCCGCGGGCATCGCCGGTCTCATCAAGACCGTCCTCTCCCTGAAGAACCGCAAGGTTCCTCCCGTGGTCAACTTCCGCCGCCCCAACCCCAAACTGGGCCTGGACTCCTCGCCGTTCCGGGTGGCGACCGAGCTGACCCGTCTGGAAGGGGACGGACCACTGCTCGCATCGGTGAACTCCCTCGCCATGGGCGGCACCAACGCCCACGTCGTACTGGAGGAGGCTCCGCCGGTACGCTCCGGCGGAGCCTCGCGCCGGCGCCGTCACCCCGTCCTGCTGTCCGCGAAGTCCGGTGAGGCGCTGGAGGAACTGAGCCAGTCACTGGGGCAGTGGGCCCGGGAGAACCCGCACGCCGACGTGGCCGACGTGGCCCACACCCTGGCCACTGGCCGGCGTGAACTCCCGCTGCGCCGCGCCCTGACCGCCCACGACCTGGACGACGTGGCCTATGGACTGTCCGCACGCGGCAGTCGCAGCCAACGCGAGGCGCAGGCACGCGGATCGGTGCGCACCGCCTTCCTCATCCCCGGGCAGGGAACCCAGCTTCCGGCCATGGGGGCCCGACTGGCGCAGGGCGACCCGGTGTTCGCCGCCCACCTGGACCGCGTGATCGGTCTGTTCCAGGAGCGCGCCGGGGTCGACCTGCTGCCGGTACTGCGCCCGGACGCGCCCGCCCTGGAGGAGGCGCGAACCACCCTCACCGCCACCGAGTACACCCAACCCGCGCTGTTCGCGGTGGAGTGGGCCCTTGGCCGCACCCTCATGGACTACGGCGTCCGGCCCTACGCCATGCTCGGGCACAGCGTCGGCGAACTCGTGGCCGCCACGCTCGGTGGAGTGCTGGACCTCGAGTCGGCCGTCGAACTGGTCGCCTGGCGCGGCCGGTTGATGAGCGAGACTCCCGAGGGCGCCATGCTGTACGTGAACCTCGCGGAGGAAGAGGCCGTCAAACTGCTGGACGACGTGCCCGGCGACCTCGCCCTCGCCGCGGTCAACGCCGACCAGCTCGTGGTGGTGTCCGGTGTGCCGCAGGAGATCGAGGAACTGGCCGCCCGCCTGCGCGCCGACGGCGTTTCCTGCGGGCGACTCGAGGTCACCCGAGCCTTCCACTCGCCCCTGATGGACACGGCCGCGGACGCGTTCGGGCAGACCGCCGGCTCCCACGAGCTGCACGCGCCGCAGGGACTCGTCGTCTCCAACGTCACAGGCGAGTACCTCACCGCGCAGGAGGCCACCGACGGCGACTACTGGGGACGACAGCTGCGCCACACCGTACGGTTCAACGACGGTCTCAACACCCTTGTCCGGGACGGGGTCTCCGTGTTCGTCGAGCTCGGCCCCGGCCGCACCCTGACCCGCCTGGCCGCCGGTGCGGGAACGCAGGCGACCTTCCTGACCGCGCTCGCGGGAGAGGACGGCGAAGAGCCGCAGGACCTGCTCGAGCTGCTCACCGGGTTCTGGCTGGAGGGCGGGGAGGTCGACTGGGGCGAGTTCTACGCCCAGGAGGACCGCCTTCGACTGTCGCTTCCGCTCTATCCGTTCGCCCGGACCCGGCACTGGCTCGACCCGCTGCCCGTGAAGACCGTACGCACCGAGCAGGTTGAGGCCGCCCCCCGCACGCAGGCCACACCGCAAACCCCCGCGCCCCGCAAGGAGATCGGCACCACGCCGGCGCAGCGCTACGTCGCCGCACTGTGGACAGAGCTGCTCGGCACGGACGAATTCGGGCTGAACGACAGCTTCTTCGAGATCGGTGGGCATTCCCTCATGGCCATGCAGATGGTCACGCGCATGCGCAAGGAAGGTGCCGAAGGCCTGGAGATGACCACCCTGTTCGAACTGCCCACGGTCGTGGGTCTGGCCGAGCAGTTGGAACGGCTCGGAGTGCCCGTGGCGGACAGCGCCACGGCGCAGACCTCTGGCGACGACGAAGAGACAGCCGCCCTGCTCGCCGAGGTCGCAGCCCTCTCCGACGAGGAGGTCCAAGCCCGGCTGGCCGAGTTGGAAGGAGACACCGGCGCATGACGACGGACACCCCGCGATCCTTCCTCGACGAACTCGGTCCCGAGCGCCGCCGCCTGGTCGAACGGCTCCTGCGCGAGCGCTTCCGCGCCGACGGGACGGCGACACCCGGGACGACCACCCCGCGCGCGGTCGCCGGCCCCGACCGCGCGGCGCCGGTCGCCGGCCCGGTGCCCGAGGCCGGCGCCCCCGTGGCGGGCGTCGCGTCGAACGGTGCGCAGTCCACGCCCAGGGTCAGCTTGTTCTTCTTCTCCGCCGACACCGACGACCACGCCTGGGACAAACACGCCCTCGTGCTGGAGTGCGCCGAGCTCGCCGACTCCCTCGGCCTGGACGCGATCTGGGTGCCCGAGCGGCACTTCGACCCGTTCGGCGCCCCCTATCCCAGCCCCGGCCTCCTGCTGGCTGCCATCGCGGCGCGCACCAGCCGAATCGCACTGCGTTCCGGCAGCGTTGTGCTGCCCCTGCGCGACCCGTTGCTGGTGGCGGAGGAGTGGGGCGTTCTGGACTCGCTCAGCCGGGGACGGATGGGCATCTCCCTCGCCTCCGGCTGGCACGCCGACGACTTCGTCCTCAACCCCGAGGGCTACGAACGCCGCAAGGACGTACTGGAAGAGAGGCTCGCGGACCTGCACACCTTGTGGCACGGCGGGAGTATCACCCGCGAAGGACCGGGCGGACGTCCTGTCGAGGTACGGACCTACCCGCGTCCGGAACGCACCCCTGAGGTGTGGCTGACCAGTTCTCGCAACCCTGACACCTGGCGCACGGCGGGCCGGCTCAACCTGCATGTCCTGACCGCGCTCCTGGAGCAGACGATCGACGAGATCTCCGAGAGGGTCGGTCTCTACCACGAGGCGCTCACCGAAGCAGGGCACCCCACCACCGGCCGCCAGGTCACCTGCATGCTCCACACCCACCTGGCATCCGACCCGGCAAGCGTCGAACAGCGCGTCCGCGGCCCGCTGGTCCGGTATCTCTCCGCCCACATGGACCTGTTCAGCAAGTACGCCGCGGGCGGGGGTGCCGGCATCGACCCGGACGAGGTGACCGAAGCGGACCGTCAAGCGCTCCTGGAGCACGGGGTGCGCCGCTACATGGGGACCTCGGGGCTGTTCGGCAGTGCGGAGAGCTGCCTGCCGAAGGTCGAGCGGCTCGGCGCCGCTGGCATCACCGAACTCGGCTGCCTGGTGGACTTCGGGCTGCCGCGCGAACACGTTCTGGAGAGCGTGGAGGAGCTGGGCCGACTGCGCGTCGCGCTGCACGAAACGGCGGGTGTGCCCAAGTGACCGACAGTTGGTTCGCTCTGTACCCGCCCGTGGGCGGCGGCCGTGGTGCGTACTCCCGGATGGTGGTGGAACTGCGCGAGCACGGGCACTGTCATCTGCCCGCCCTGGCGGGGCGCGACAGCCGTTTCGCAGAGACCGCCGCGGCACGCTTCAAGGATCTGTCCGACGACCTGTGGAACCAATTGGAGACGGAGTTCGGCCTGGGACGTTCCCCCGACGGACTGGTGCTGTTCGGATTCAGCATGGGCGCCCTGCTCGCCACGGAGATGGCGGCACGGCTGCAGCAACGCGGCACCGGCGCGCGTGGGCTGGTCGTCGCCGGCTGCCCACCGCCTCACCTGTTGGCCGGACGTGCTGTGCACACCCTGTCGGACGAGGAACTGACAGCGGCGCTGGCCGCGCAGGGCACAGTGCCCAGCATGGTCCTGGACGACCCCGAGCTGCTCTCCGCAATGGTGCCGGTCTGGCGGGCGGACTGTGCCGCCGTGGCGAGCCACCCACGTCGTCCGGTGGTCCTGGAGTGCCCGGTACACGCCCTGGGGGGTACCGAGGACCCCTTGGTCCGCGAGGCCGACGTGATGGCGTGGCCGCGCCTGGGCGGGGCCGGTTCCTCAGTACGCCTGCTCCCCGGCGACCACGCGGCCGTCCTCGACCGTCAGGACCTCATGGCGGCCGCCGTGCTCGCGGCGGCCGACCGACCCTCGGAGGTGGGGGCTCGGTGGTGACCACGCGAACTTCCCACACCACGGTCATGGACGGCCTGTGGCAGGAGCGGGAGCTGCCGTTCGGGAGCAACAGTGTCCAGCACGGCACGGCCGTCTTCGAAGGCATCCGCATGTACGCGACGTCGGCGGGCCCGATGTTGTTCCGGCTCGACGCGCATCTGGAGCGGCTGTTGGACTCGGCGGCTTTGCTGGGCATCCCGCATGCCTACGACCTGGCCGCCCTGCGCCGGCACGTGCGGGACGCGGCCGCCGATTGCGGACTGGACAACGCCTACGTGCGGCCCGTTCTCCACACCCGAGAGCCGCGCCTCGGCGTGAATCTGCGGGACTTCGACTTCACTCTGGGCACGGAGATCTGGGCCCTTCCCCCCGACGACTCCCTGTCCAGCCCCATACGGGTCACGGTGTCGCCCTGGCGCCGTCCGTCACAGCTCACCTTTCCGGTGCGCGCCAAGGCGACCGGCACATACGTGGTGTCCGCGCTGGCCCGCACACGCGCCGCCGCGGACGGCTTCGACGACGCCATCCAGTTGGACCCGAACTCCGGCAGGGTCGCCGAGTCCACGATCGCCAACGTCTTCCTGGTGCGCGACGGCCGCCTGGTGACGCCCTGGCTCGAGGACAGCGTCCTGGCGGGCATCACCCGCGACACCGTCCTGACCCTCGCCCGGGATCTGGGCATCGAGACCGTCGAGGCACCAGTAGAGCACGGCGAACTGCTCGCCGCCGACGAGGTGTTCCTCACCGGGACGGCAAGCGGCCTGGTGCCCGTGGCGGGTCTCGACACGCACACGTACGCGGTCGGCCGTCCCGTGACGGACGCGCTGGGCCGCGCCTATCGGGAGGCCGTCCTGGGCGAAGGACTCCACCGTCCCTCCTGGCTCACCCCTCTCTCTCACCCCACCCCATCCACGTCGCGCCTCCGGGGAGTATCGTGATCGACCTTTTCCACTGCTTCGGTGCCAAGCCCGCCCACCGTGTCAACACCTCTTTGGCTGCCGAGATGCTGCGCGCCAGCGGCTGCCGGCATCTCGCCGTGAACACCCACACCATCGACCAGGTCACCGCCGGCGACGATCTGCCCGTGGGCTACGACACGGCGACGCTGGGCTCCGTGATGGCGCTCGTCGGTGAGGAACTGGCCTTGAGCCCCGTCCTCAACATCAACCACCCCACCAGCGCCGCGGAGGCGGTCAAGCGGACCCGCCAGGCCGCCCAGTTGACCGGTATCCGGGTCATCAAGCTGGAAGTCCTCGACCCCGGCTTCAAGCTCAGTGTGAACGCCGAAGTGGTGGAGGCGGCCCGCGAACTGACCGCCGACGGGTTCGAGGTGTGGCCGCTGATCACACCCGACGAACGAACCTTCGCGCAGTGCGTGGAACTGGGGAGCACGATGGTGCGCGTGATGGGATCGCCCATCGGGGCTCGACGGGGCATCGAGCCCCAGCACCTCGAACCGATGAGGGAGATGCTCGTCGACAGTCCGGTCCCCGTCATGCTCGACGGCGGTATCGGCTCCACCGCCGATGTCGAGCAGGCCTTCGCAATCGGCTTCCAGTCGGTCCTGGTCAACTCGTGCCTCTTCGCCGACGGTACGGACCCGGTCACGGCCTTGGCCGGCTTCCGCGCCACAGTCGACCGGGTCGCGTCCGGCACGCCCGCCCACTGACGTACAGCTCCGCCGGACACTGTTGGAGGACAGCAATGCAATCGACCGGACGGTGGCTGCTGAAGCCCCCCTCGCCGGAGGCCGAGGCGCGGCTCTTCTGCCTGCCCTATTCGGGCACGGGTGCTTCCTCGTTCCGCCGTTGGCCGACCCGGATCGGGCCCCTGGAGGTCTGCCCCGTACAACTGCCCGGTCGTGAGAACCGCATCCGGCATCCCCCCTATCGCAGCGTGCCGGAGTTCGCCGAGGAGGCGGCCGAAGCCCTGGCGCCCCACCTGGACCAGCCCTACGTGCTGTTCGGACACTGCATGGGTGCCCTGCTGGCCCACGCGCTGACCGCCCGCGTCGAGGACCTGGGGCTGCCCCGGGCCACCCTGCTCGTGGTGTCCTCCGCAGCCGTGCCGCACCTGCCCGCCGAGCAGCGCTACCGCGCTCCCCAGGCCGGGGTCGGCGGCATCTACCACCCCTCCATGACGGACGAGCAGTTCGCCGCCGAACTGCACCACGTGTCTGCGGCCCTCGGGGGCGAGGAGATCCTTCCGGAGCTCCTTCCGCTGGCCCTGCGGGTCCTGAGGGCCGATGTGGAGCTGTGCTACGGCTACCGGCTCCCCGCTCCGCGTCCGGTGCGCAGCCCCTTGACGGCGATCGGCTGGACCGCGGACCCCGAAGTGGCGCCCGAGGCGATGCTCGGATGGAGCGAGTACGGGAACGCGCGGCACCGCGTCCTCGAGGGCGACAAGCTCAGCTGTCTCGCCGCGCCGACAGCCCTGACCCGTCTGCTGGAGGAGGAATACGCCTACGCGGCCTCCGCAACGGACACGACGACCACGAGAGGGGCACGATGACGGCGGACCGGCCCAGCACCCTGACCGAGCTGTTCGAACGGACCGCCCGGCGGCATCCGACGGCCATCGCCGTCAGTGACCCCGACAGCCGGCTCACCTACCGGGAACTCGACGAGGTGACCCGGTCGTCGGCCCGCGCACTCGCCGCCCGGGGCGTGTCCCCCGGAGACACCGTCGCCCTCCACCTGCCGCGCGGGGTCCCCGTGGTCGTGGCCGTGCTGGCCGTCCTGCGGGCGGGCGCCGCGTACCTCCCCATCGACGAGGTGTACCCGGCACCGCGACGCGACCAGATGCTCCGCGACGGTGTGGTGAACCACGTCCTGGTCGCCCCCGGCTGGCGGGAACGCCTGGCGGGCACGGGCCTGCCGGTCCTGGAGTGGCCGCTGCCGGCTGACGGGCCGCCCGCGCCCGGCGGACCGGCCGCTGCCCCGCAACCCGCCGCGGCGGCCTGCGTGCTGTATACTTCCGGCTCCACCGGCACGCCTCGTGGCGTAGTGCTGGAGCACCGGCAGATGGCCGACTTCGCCCTGGCCGACACGCTGCCCGCCCTCCGCCCCGGCGACCGTACGGCCCAGTCGTCCAGCATCTCCTTCGACACCTTCACCTTCGAGGTGTGGCGCTCCTTCGCAGGAGGCGCGGAGGTCGTCGTCGTGCCGGGCATCCCGGAGCTGATGGAGACCGACCTGGGCAAGGAGCTGCGCCGGCGCCGGATCACCGCCATGCTCGCGCCCGCCATCGCGCTCAACCACCTGGCCCGGCACGACCGTGAGGCGCTCTCCGGACTCCGGTTGCTGTGCTCCGGCGGTGACGTGCTGCTCCCGGCGACCTGCAGCGCGCTGCGCGAGGGAGGCTTCGCCGGGGACCTGTTCAACCTCTACGGGCCGACGGAGGCCACGGTCGCGTGCACCGGCTTCCCGGTGACCGATCTGGCGCCCCTGGGGGAGCAGGTGCCCATCGGGCACGCCTTCGGCAACGCCCGGCTGTATGTGCTGGACGAGCGGCTGCGGCCCGTGGAGGCGGGGGTGCCGGGCGACCTGTATGTGGGCGGGCCGGGCGTCGGGCGCGGGTACCTCGGGCGCCCGGGGCTCACCGCACGGAGGTTCGTCCCCGACCCCTTCGCCGACGACGGGTCACGGATGTACGCGACGGGGGACCGGGTACGGGCCGGATCGAACGGCGAACTGGAGTACCTGGGGCGCACGGACAGCCAGGTGAAGATCCGCGGCCACCGGGTGGAACCACAAGAGGTCGAACGGGCTCTGTGCCGCTACGAGGCGGTGTCGGAGGCGGCCGTCCTCAGCGACGGCGAACCGGGGGAGAAGCGGCTGGTGGCCTTCGTGGTCGCCGGCCGGGAGGACTTCCTGCTCCGGGAGCTGCGCGGCCACCTCAGGGCCACGGTGCCAGCTCATCTCGTACCGGCGGAGATCATCGTCCTGGACGTGATGCCCACGGACGCCCACGGCAAGAGGGACCGGCACCGCCTGGCGGACATGCTCGGGGATCATGCCTCCCGGCGCAACCGGTACGTGGCCCCGCGCACCGATACCGAACGTTTTCTCGCCACGATCTGGGAAGACCTGCTCAACGTCGAGTCGGTCGGTGTCCTGGACGACTTCTTCACGCTCGGCGGACATTCCCTCCTGGCGGTTCGGGTGCGTCTGTTGCTGCGGCGGCAGCTGGACGTACCGGTCACCCCGGAAGCGCTCTTCGAGCACAGCGTGCTGGAGGAACAGGCCCGCCTGATCGACGGGCTCCGGAAGGAGGCGCTCACACCATGACGGCCATGGTGATCGACCTTACCGACCTCGAATTGTTCACCGACGGCGACCCGCACGAGGCATGGCGCGTCCTGCGCCGCGATCGCCCCGTCCACTGGAACGCCACCGGCGGCGACACCACCGGTGGCCCGGGGTCGTCCGGGTTCTGGGCACTGACGCGTTATCAGGACGTCCACGACGCCTACGTCGACACGGGCCTGTTCTCGTCCCGGTGGGGGACGGTGATGGGCGGCTCGCACAGGAGGGACGCGGACTCCGCGTCCGGCCGCATGCTGATCGCCTCGGACGACCCGCAGCACCGGCTGATGCGCCAGCAGGTGCACAGAGCCTTTCTACCCGCTCTGATGGACCGCGCCCGTCGCGTGGTGCGCGACTACGTCAACGCTGCGCTCGACAGGATGCTGAAGGACGGCGGCGGTGATTTCGCCACCGACGTGGCACCCGAACTGCCCGCCGGGCTTCTTGCGGCGATGTTCGGCCTCGAGCGCAGGGACGCCCTGCACCTCCTCGCACTGACCCGCTCCATGATCGGATTCCAGGACCCCCGGTACCACAGCGACTCGACACCGTCGGCGGTGCTGGTCTCCTCCCAGGTCGAGATCTTCGACGTGATGGTGGACCTGATGGAGACGAGGCGACGCGCCCCCTCGGACGACCTGGTGAGCATTCTGCTGGGAGCCTCGATCAACGGCCGTCGCTTCACCGAGGACGAGGTCCTGTACAACTGCCTGAACGTGGCGGTGGGCGGCAACGAGACGACCCCGTTCACCGCATCCGCCGCCGTCCAAGCCTTCATGGACTTCCCCGACCAGGCGCACCTGCTGCTCGACGACGGCGGACTCCTGCCGACCGCAGTCGAGGAGATCTTCCGCTGGACGTCGACCAACGCGTACGTGCAGCGCATCGCCACGCGCGACGTCGAGCTGCACGGGCAGCTGATCCGCGAGGGGGACGCGGTGACGCTGTGGAACGCATCGGCCAACCGCGACGAGGAGAAGTTCCCGGACAGCGACCGCTTCGACGTACGGCGCACCCCCAACCGGCACATCGCGTTCGGGGTCGGCGTGCACCGGTGCATCGGGATGGGCGCAGCGCAGATGGAGGTCGCGTTGCTGCTGGAGGAGATCGTCCGGCGGGGCGTCACCTTCGAGGCCGCGGGCAGCCCGAGCCGTCTGCGCTCCAACTTCATGCTGGGCCTGACTCGTCTCCCGGTCCACGCCAAGGTGACGCGGGGCCTGGCGTGATGCCGGAACACCGGCACAGGGACGGCTTCGCGGTCCCCCCGGTGCCGGGGACGCTGGACACCCCGGTGTTCCGGGAGGCGATGTCACGGCTCGCGGCGGGGGTGACGATCGTCGCCGCCCGCGATGACGCGGGCCACTGCTGGGGCTTCACGGCGACCTCGGTGACGTCGGCGTCCCTGGAACCGCCGCTGCTGCTGGTAGGCATCGCCCGTACGTTGAGCTGCTACCCCGCGTTCCGCACGATCCGTGAGTTCACCGTCAACATCCTCAAGGAAGGGCACCAGCACATCGCCCGGCGCTTCGCCACGTCGGGATCGACCGCTCCGAGCTCCGAGGGCGCACCGCTGGTCTGGTACGGGAGGGCCTTCGGCTCCGTGACGGCCGGCCGAGAGTGACTGGCTGAAGCCGTGACGGTCACTGCCACGTGGTCCGCCGCAAGGCGATCGCGGTGAGCAGTATGCCCTGGCGGGAGAGCCACCTGCCGTTGAACCCCTCGATGCGTTCCCCGTCCACGGTGGGGCCGAGGACGAGCAGTCGCGCGGAGAAGGTGCCGGAGTCGGGGTCGATGCGGATGTCCGCCTCGTCGAAGTCGAGTTCGCGCTGGGCGAGCGGGAACCAGATCTTGAACACGGCCTCCTTGGCGCTGAACAACAACCGGTCCCAGCAGACTCCGGGAGAGGACCGCGTCAACGCGTGCACCCGCGCCTGCTCCTGGGGCAGCGAGATGAACTCCAGCAGGTTCTCAGCCAGGGGAAGGTCGGGTTCGGCGTCGATGCCGAGCCCGACGAACGCGGAGGAGCGACCCACGGCGGCGGCCCGGAACCCGGGACAGTGGGTCAAGCTGCCGACGATGCCGTCGGGCCAGAGCGGTTCACCACGCGCCCCCGACAGCACAGGCGCCGGCGGTACGCCCAGTTCGCTCATCGCGCGGCGCGCGCACATGCGGACGTTTGCGTATTCCTGTCGACGCTTCGGCTGGGCTTTCGCGACGGCGGCGGACTCCTGCGGGTACAGGGCGGTCAGCGCCGCGTCGTAGTCGACGAACGTGCTGCCCGTGCCGATGGGCGAAGGCAGTAACTCATGGATCACCACAACCCCCCATTTCCCATGTCCCGTTCCCTGGATTCCTCCCGCCTGCCGCGCTCACAGCGACCGGGCGAGCCTGAACCCGAGGTCGTCGATGGCGAGGGTCGGGTGGCTCTTGCGGCGGCACGACGCCCGGCACCCCCGGGGCTGATCGAAGAAGCCGCCGCCGCGGAAGACGCGGTACGGGCCGTAGACCCGGATGTCGTAGACGTCCCAGCACCACTCCCAGACATTGCCGATCATGTCGTAGAGGCCCCACGCGTTCGGCTCCCGTTGCGCGACGTCGTGCAGCTCGCCCCCGGAGTTGCCGCGGTACCACGCGATCTCGTCCAGCTCTCCGTAGCGGACGTCCGAACTCCCGGCCCGGCAGGCGTACTCCCATTCCGCCTCGGACGGAAGGCGGTAGCCGTTGGCCGACCAGTCGCAGATCACGTCCTCCGCGTCGCGGCTGTCGCCCATCGAGTAGCAGGGATCGAGCCCGGCCGCCTGCGAGAACAGATTGCAGAACCGGACCGCGTCCTTCCATGAGACCTCGGTCATCGGCGTCCGCGGTCCTGCGGCGCTCTCCGGCGCCTCGCCCAGCACGGCGGCGTAGAACTCCCGGGTGACCGGAGTCGGCGCCAGCTGGAAGGCGGCGACCTCGACCTTCCAGTCCGTCATCGTGCCCTCGTCCCGCAGCACGATCTCTCCGGCGGGCAGGCCGATCATGGGTTCGGCGGCTAACCGACGCAGCGTTGCTTCATGGCTCATCGCGGTCCTACTCCTACACACTCGGTTCGTGTCCTCAACGGTCGATTGCCGTCGAGGCACCCGCAGATGCACAAGTAGATCATCAAGGACACGCGGACACCGACCACAGCCACATCTGTGCGCGGAGGGGGAGCGTGACCACGACGCTTCGCCGCGCGGTCACGCTCCCCTTGCAGCTACGGCCACCGGCCGAGGCCGGCCACGCCGGTGCGGCCGGCTCACGGTCAGCTCTGGGCGGCTCCGAGCGACACCGGCAGGGACTTCAACCCGCGCAGGGCCGTCCCCGGCTGCCAACGGAGGTCGGCCGGGTCCGCCGCCAGCCGGATGTGCGGGAACCGTTCGAAGAGCCGGTCGAAGGCTATCTGTGCCTCCAGCCGGGCCAGCTGCGCTCCGACGCAGTAGTGGATGCCGTGTCCGAAGGACAGGTTGGCGCCCGCCTGACGATGGATGTCCAGGCTGGCCGCGTCCGGGAACTGGGACTCGTCCCGGTTGGCCGACGTGAGAGCGACCACTACCAGCTCGCCCTCCGGTATGACCACGCCGTCGACCTCGATCGGCTCGGTGGTGAAGCGCAGCGACGACGTGTTGACCGGGCTCTCGTAGCGGAGCAGCTCGTCGACCGCCCCGGGCATCAAGGCGCGGTCCGCGCGCAGAGCGGCGAGCTGGTCGGGGTGGCGGAGCAGCGCGTACGCACCGTTGCCGATGAGGTTGACCGTCGTCTCGTTGCCGGCGACCAGCAGCAGGAACGCCATCGACACCAGTTCCTGTGTGTTCAGCTTGCCGTCGTCGCTGGAGCGCACCAGGCCGGTGAGCAGGTCGTCCGCCGGTTGTGACCGCTTGCTCTCGATCAACTCGTACAGGTACCCGAGCAGAGCCGTCGTGGCCTGCGCCATGCTCTCCGGATCACCACCGGAGAGCTGGGTGGGGACCCAGCCCTTGAAGCGCTCCTGGTCGTCGGACGGCACGCCCAGGAGCTCGCAGATCACCGCCATGGGCAGCGGGTAGGCGAGGGCGCGCATCAGGTCCACCTCGTCGTGGCCCTCCATCGCATCGAGCAGTTCGGTGGTGATCTCCTCGATCCGGGGACCCAGTTTCTCCACCGCTCGCTGCGTGAAAACCTTGTTGACCTGCCTGCGCAGCCGGGTGTGGTCCGGCGGATCGGCGTTCATCATGTGCGCGGCCAACTCGCTGGCGAACACCATGCCCGTCTCGCCGTCGGTGTGCCGCTGGATGACCTTCTGGCCAGCCTCGATGTTCTTGGACAGACGATTGTCGTTCAGTACAGACTTGGCGTCGTCGTAGCGAGTGACGAGCCAGACCTTTGTCCCGCCCGGTGCGATGATTTCGCGTACCGGTGCCTCAGAGCGAAGCATGTCGTATAACGCATGCGGATCTTGCTCGAACTCTTTCTCGTCTATCTGGAGCGGAGCCGCGCCGTCGTGGCCGCTGGACATAATTCCTCCCGTATGTCAACCAAACTTTCAACGACGAATTCGGTGCGCACCGTGAACGGGTGTACGGGTAGCCGGTGCGGGCAGTCGATCATTAAATGGCGTGTTCCGCAAGACTTCCCCGGCGAGCGGAAGCGGCCTCGGATCTTTCGCGCGATCCGCACCCGCGGGCGCTTGCCGAGGGTACTCGGCGCCAGAATTGGAGTGGCGCGTTTCGGGTGGGGGGACGCCTGCCGCCGCCACTCATCACACCTTCGTGGGCTCCGGGATCGCCCGTCGGCGAGCCGGTGGCCGTGCTGCTGTGGTCCGGCGGGCCGGCTGGCGAAAACCTTGCCTGCCGATTTCCGGCCACTGACCCGTTCCGGTGCGGCTCCCTGGGCCGACCAGGAGAAACCGCCTCGCGCCTCGCCGGTGCTTGCTCTCGCGGCGTCGCGTCAGAGGCCTGTCTGTCATCCCCCGACCGGTGAGTGGACCCTGGGGAACCGGTGATTTCGGGGGATCCGCGGTCGCGCGGCGGGGGGCGGACGGCCGGTAAACATGCATGTAGCACCTTGGCTGGATAGTTTTCCGTCGAACAGAACGGACGTTGACCCGTGATCACCTGCGTGTTAGCTTCCTCAGCGATCGTGCTCATGGTTTTTCACTACGGGGGAAGCGAATTGACCGACTTACTGCAGGAGCGGCGCGGGGTACAGGTATTGATGTGCGACCCGGCCGGACCCACCGTCGTCACAGAGCAGGACGCACTGGACTTGATCGGTTCGGCACTGTTCGACGCCGAGATCGTGGCCGTGCCTGTGAGTCGCCTGGACGCAAAATTCTTCTCCCTCGGCACTCGTATCGCTGGCGAAATCATGCAGAAGTTCGTCAACTATCGAATGCGGCTGGCCATCATCGGTGATATCTCGCGACATATGGAGGCCAGTGCCGCACTGCGCGCTCTGGTCCACGAGTCCAATGCGGCAAGTCATATCTGGTTCCTTCCCGACGTGGAAGCCCTCGACGCACGCCTGGACACCACAGGCGCGAAAGGGCGGGGCCAGCACCCGTCCTGACGACGGAAGCCGACGTGAGGCGGGCCGAAGCTGTGCCGGCCCGGACCTCCGGGCCTGGTCCCTGTCGAAGGGATGCCCGGAAGGTTCCTCGGACGGCGAACGGTTGACCGGGGTGTGACGACGAGTCGCCCCCACGCGCGTGACACCACCGCCATGAGTGTCAACCTGCCTTCGAGGTGGCACAGTTGCCGCTCGGGCACATGGGACAGCGTGGTCCCCCTGTGCAGGCGCACCTCCTGACCTTCCTGTTCGCCGTCGGGATGCGCCCTGCGGTCGGTGAACGCACACACTCCCAGTGAGGGCAGCAGCCACCGCGACCACGCGGAGCCAGCGAGATCCGACAGCGGCACCCCGGCGGGGGAGGCCGGCAGTCGGCTGCGACGCATCCAGGCAGCATCCACGGTTCGAGCCGCTCACCAGGAGAGGGTTCTGCCGGTTCGGCGTGCCCGGGTTCGGTAAGGGGCGGCCACGGTGGTGGTCCACAACATCGCGAACGACAAGGGGAGTCTCCACTGATGTCGCAGCATGTCCCCATAGCTGTCATCGGCATGGCGTGCCGATTTCCCGGGGCGGACGACCACCGCCAATTCTGGGACGTCATCAGCAACGACCGGTCGCAAATCCGTGAAGTCCCACAAGCCCGCTGGGACATGGGGAGAGGCGCGTCGGCGGAGGCCTCCGGCGAAGACGCAGGGCGCCCTCCTGGCAGATGGGCCGGCCTGATCGACGATGTGGACGCCTTCGACGCACAGTTCTTCCGCCTCTCCCCGCTGGAGGCGGAGAGCACCGACCCGCAGCAGCGGATCATGCTGGAACTCGCCTGGTCCTGTCTCGAGGACGCCGCCATCGCGCCCAGCGCGCTCTCCGGGCGCGACGTCGGGGTGTTCATCGGCTCGTTCAACCTGGACTACAAGGAGCTTCAGGAGAGGCAGCTGCGCGAGGTCGCGGCGCACCACTCCACGGGAACCATCGGCGCCGTCATCGCCAACCGGATCTCCCACTTCTTCGACTTCCACGGCCCCAGTGTGGTCGTCGACACGGCGTCCTCCGCCTCCCTGCACGCCCTCCACCTCGCGGTCCAGTCCCTTCAACAAGGCGAGTGCGCACTCGCGCTCGCCGGCGGGATCAACCTCGTACTGACTCCGGCCCGGCACACCTCCTTCGCCAAGACCGGCATGCTGTCGCCCACCGGCTCGTGCCATCCCTTCGACGAGCGAGCCGACGGCTATGTACGCGGGGAGGGCGGCGGCACCGTCCTGCTCAAGCCGCTCGCGGACGCCGTGCGCGACGGCGATCGCATCTACGGCGTCATCAAGGGCAGTGCCGTGAACCACAGCGGCAGGACACGCACCCTGACCTATCCCAGCGACGACGCGCAGGCGCAGGTCGTCGCTGACGCCATCGTCCGGGCAGGCGTCTCCCCCGAGACCATCGGGTACGTCGAGGCGCACGGCACGGGCACGCCGACCGGCGATCCGGTCGAAATCGAGGGGCTGGTGGAGGGCTTCCGCCGAGCGCGCGGTGAGACGGCGGCCTCGCGTGAGCACAACTACTGTGGGCTGGGCTCGGTCAAGCCCAACATCGGCCACCTGGAAGCCGCCGCCGGGATCGCCGGCCTGATCAAGGTGCTGCTCGCGCTGGAGCACCGGCAGCTGCCCGCTCTGCGGGACTTCCAGCGGCTGAACCCGCGCATCGACCTGGACGGCACACCCTTCCACATCGTCGACCGGCTGCGTGAGTGGAAACCGCTGCGGTCGGGGGCCGGTGAACCGCTGCCCCGTCGCGCGAGCGTCAGCTCGTTCGGTATCGGCGGCACCAACGCCCACGTCGTGCTCGAAGAGGCGCCGACCACCGCACCGGCCGATCCGCCGGACCGTCACGCGTACCTGGTCTGTATGTCCGCCAGAACCGGCACCGCGCTCGATCGGCGGCTCCGCGATGTGCGGGAATGGCTCGAGGGCGACGGTGCCCAGGCCGACCTGAACGACCTCAGTGCCACGCTGCTCCTGGGCCGGGAAAACCTCGACCGCCGGACCGCGTTGGTCGTGCGCGACCATGACGATCTCCGGGCGAAGCTGACCCTGCTGCTCGACACCGGGCGAGCCGACGACTGCTTCCACGAGCCGGCGGGCACGCCCTCGGACAGCGATCCGGCCGGAACACCCCGGCCCGCCGGCGAGGTCGAGTTCGACTTCGGTACCGATCTCCCCGCCGCCGAGTACCGGGAGCGGCTGCTGAACCTGGCGGAGTCCTTCGCCGAAGGACACGACCGCCGGTGGGAGGCCCTGTTCACGTCGTTCCCGGGACGGCGACTTGGGCTGCCGACCTACGCGTTCGACCGGCACCGTTTCTGGATCACACCGGACGCCGCAGAGGAGAACGCTCCTACCGGGACGCCGACGTCCGCGACGGGCGAGGAGCCGGAGTCCGCGATCAAGCAGGAGGGGCTCGTGTCGGACAAGACCGCGCGCACACGACGAGGGGAGCGGACGGACACCGACGTCCGGGAACGCGTCGAGGCGGATCTCCGGAGCCTCGTCAGCGGCGTGCTGAAGCTCTCCGCCGACGAGATCCATCTGCGGGACCGGCTGTCCGACCTCGGGTGCGACTCGGTCGGCAACACACAGCTCGCCCTTCGGCTGAGCGAGCACTACGGCATCGACGTCGCGCCGTCGCTCTTCTACGGATACTTCACCCTCGAGATGCTCAGGGACCGTCTCCTCGAGGAGCAGTACGCCGACGCCGTGGTGGGGAAGTACACGGCCGCCGACGACAACACCGTCGACGAGACGGTCCCCGCCGAGGGGAAGGCGTCCACGGTTGCACGGGACGAGTCCGCCCCGGCGGCCCGCCCTGCGACGCCTTCCGGATCCGATGCCGGTGACGACGGAGACCACCGGATAGCCGTCATCGGTATGAGCGGCCGCTTTCCCCAGGCCCGCACGGTCGACGAATTCTGGCAGTTGCTCGCCGAGGGCCAGGAGGCCGTGGCGCCGATCCCCGCGCACCGGCTGGGAAACTGGGCCGGCGTCGCCGGCGCCTCGGACGTCAGGGGCGGATGGTTACCCGGCGAAGCCGAGTTCGACCCGCTCTTCTTCGAGATCTCCCCCAAGGAAGCCGAGCACATGGACCCCCGGCAGCGTCTGCTGCTGCAGGAGTCCTGGCGGGCCCTGGAGGACGCCGGATACGGGGCGAAGCAACTCCGCGACAACACCATGGGCATGTTCGTGGGCGCAGAACAGAGCGACTACCCGGGTCTGGCCGAGGAGGAACAAACGCTGACCTCCGGCCACGACGGAATCCTGGCCGCGCGACTCAGCTACTTCCTCGACTTCTCCGGGCCGGTGCTGACCGTCAACACGGCCTGCTCGGCCGGCCTGGCCGCCGTACACCAGGCGTGCCTGAGCCTGCGCAGCGGTGAGTGCGACACGGCGGTCGCCGCGGGCGTCAGTCTGTTGGCCGGGCCCCAGTTCTACGAGCACGCCACCCAGGCCGGGATGCTGTCGCCCGACGGGGTCTGCTACGCCTTCGACAAGCGTGCCAACGGCATGGTGATGGGCGAGGCGATCGCGGCCGTCGTACTGAAGCCGCTGGCCAAGGCCCTCGCCGACGGTGACCGGGTGCACGCGGTCATCACGGCGAGCGGCCTCAACCACGACGGCCGCACCAACGGCATCACCGCGCCCAGCCAGCCCGCACAAGTCGCCCTGCTCGACTCCGTGTACCAGCGGTTCGGCATCGAACCCGCCGACATCGAGCACGTGATCGCCCATGGCACGGGCACCCGGCTGGGTGACCCCATCGAGGTGAACGCGCTGACCGAGGCGTTCGGCCGGCACACCGACAAGACCCAGTACTGCGCCCTGACCTCGGTCAAGACGAACATCGGGCACACCCTGGCCGCTTCGGGCGTGGTCAGCCTGATCGCCCTGGTGCAGGCCCTGCGGCACCGGACGGTGCCCGCGAGTCTGCACTCCGAGCAGGAGAGCGAGTACATCGACTGGACGCGCAGCCCGTTCCGTGTCAACAAGGAGGCCCGGCCGTGGCCGCCCCGACCTGGGCGGGAACGGACGGGTGCCGTCAGCTCCTTCGGCATCAGCGGGACGAACGTCCACGTCGTCGTGGAGAGCCACGGCGACGGATCGGCCGGACATCCGGCCGTCTCCCGGCCCTCGTACCTGCTCGCGCTGTCGGCGAAGACCGAGGAGGCGCTCCGGACACGGGTGGCGGACCTGCTCGCCTTCCTCCGGGCCGGTGGGGCCGATGACGCCGGTCTCGGACGGATCAGCAGCACCCTGCTCGCGGGGCGGCACCACTTCGCGCACCGGTGTGCGCTGGTCGCGGAAACCCCCGAGGACGCCGAGCGGCTGCTGCAGCAGGTTCTCGACGGCAAGAAGGCCCCCCAGGTGTTCCGCGGGCTGCCCGGGAGGGACTTCCGCCCCCAGAACGCGCTCACCGAGTACGGGAACGAGCTGATAGGACGCGTCCGCGAGGGAGACGGGGACGCCCGGTACCGGGACGCGGTCCGGGCCCTGGCCGACCTCTACTGTCAGGGGTACGAGCTGGCCTGGGAGAACCTTTTCGGCGACCGGCCGCTCCCGTGCGTGTCGCTGCCCGGCTACCCCTTCGCCCGCGATACCTACTGGGCCGACTCGGCGAGGTCCGGCCGCGCGGCGCAGCCGCACACCCTTCCCGCGTCCACCGCGCTGCACCCGCTGCTGGACAGCAACATCTCCACACTCCGGTCTCAGCGTTTCGCCAAACGCCTGTCGGCCAGCGAGTTCTTCCTGCGCGACCACGTCGTGGACGGGAAGATCCTGCTGCCCGGAGTCGCCCACATGGAGATGGCGTACACCGCGTCCCGACTGGCCACCGGGTCCGACAGCGTCACCCTGCGCGGCATCATCTGGGGCCGTCCGATCGTCATGGACAGTGCCTCCCGCACCGTGCACATCGAGCTGACCCCGCTGGAACAGGACGCGCTGGAGTTCGTCATCCACGACGGGACCGAGGGAGAACGCACGGTCTTCTCCCAGGGCCGAGCCGGCTACGCAGCCGACCGGTCCACGCGGCCGCGTGGCGCGATCGACATTCCCACGATCAAGGCGCGGTGCACCACCCGCCGCGAGAACGCCGAGATCTTCGCGAGCCTCCGGGAACTCGGGTTCGGGTACGGCGAGACCTTCCAGGCCATGGAGACGCTGTACTGCGGCGAGACCGAGGCTCTGGCCCGGATCGTGCTGGCTGATGGCCTCGAAGAGGAGTACCCCCGGTTCACCCTGCATCCCTCGCTGTTCGATGCCGCGCTCAACGCGCTGCGCGGTATCGGCGAGCAGGACGGTGTGCTGCGCATTCCGTTCAGCCTCGAAGAGCTCGTGGTCTTCGCACCGATACCACGGCAGTCCTACTGCCACGCCACCGTCCACCGGATCGCTCGTGACGGCACGATGAGTGTCGACCTCGCGATCTGCGACGACAGCGGCATGGAGTGCGTCCGGCTCACCGGCCTGGTGTTCAAGGAGTTCACGGCCGACAAGAGCGAGAAGCTGCACTACTACGTGCCGCGCTGGACCGATGCCGACACCGACGCCGGCTCCGCCCGCGAGGTGGAGTCCCCCGGCGCCGGGCGTACGCTGCTCATCCTCGACGACGAGGACACGCGCGGCACCCGCATCGGGTCGCAGTACGCGGGCCGCGTCGTGCGTGTGCGGAGCGGGAACGTGTTCCAGGAGTCGGGACCGGACCTGTTCACCGTGGACCGCCGCAGCGCCGAGGACTTCGACCGGCTTCTGCGGACTCTGGGCGAACGCGACCTGTCACCGCGGGCGATCGTCAACTTCTGGCCGCTGACCCCAAACCCGTCCGAGCTCACGATCGAGCTGGAGGGCCTGCTGCACCTGTTCCGGTCCGTGCACCGGACCGGGACCGAGCAGGAGGTCCAGTACCTTTCCGTGCTGCCGGACCGGACCGGGCCGCAGCGGGCGGCAGCGGAGGCGCTTGTCGGCTTCGGCCGTGCCATGACGGCGGTCGACCACCTGTTCCGGGTGGGAAGCCTCGAGGTCGCCGACGCGGGGGACGCGGACGCCGTCGCCGGCAGTGTGCTGCGCGAGCTCGGCCGGGCGGAGGGCTCCGCCCCGCGCGGCCGGCACGAGATCCGGCACGCCGACGGCGTCCGCTCGGAGCGGGTACTGCGGCCGTGGACCGCGGAAGCGCGCAGTGGTGCCTCCGAGCTGCCTCTCAAGGAGGGCGGCGTCTACCTGCTCAGCGGTGGAGCCGGGGCCCTGGGGCTGCACCTGGGCAGGTACCTCGCCCGGGAGTGCCGGGCGCGGCTCGTCCTGCTCGGCCGCCGGGAACCGGACGCCTCGCTGCGGGAGGAGTTCGCCGCACTGGAGGCCGCCGGGGCCGAGGTCCTCTACCTCGCCTGCGACGTGGCCGACCGCGACGGTGTGAGCACGGCGCTCGACGCGGCGCGGGAACGATTCGGCAGTCTGGACGGTGTCTTCCACGGCGCGGGCGTCATGGGCGGTACGGGCGTCCTGGACGTGGACTGGGCCGAATTCGAGCGGGTCCTGGCGCCGAAGACGCACGGGACCGTCCATCTGGACGAACTGACCGCGGAGGACCCGCTCGACTTCTTCCTCGTGTTCTCGTCCATCGCCGCCTACGTCGGCGACTTCGGACAGGGAAGCTACGCCGCCGCCAACCGGTTCCTCGACGGCTACGTCCGGCACCGGGAGGAGTTGCGGGCGCAGGACCTGCGGCACGGGAGGAGCGTATCGGTCAACTGGCCGTACTGGGACGAGGGCGGCATGCTCGGCGAGCTCGCCGAGGACGGCCCGGCGAAGACCCTCTACCACGACCACTCGGGTATGCGAGGGCTGCGGACCGAGGAGGGTATCGGGGCGGTGCTGGAGATCCTGATGTCCGACGAGACCCAGGTCGTCGTGACGAAGGGCGAGCGTCGGAAGATCGAGAAGGTCCTGCGGGTCGCGGGGGCAGAGCGGGCCGGTGCCGAGCGTGCCGGGGCCGAGCCGGAACCGGTGACCGTGCACGAGCCCGTGGCCGTCGCGAAGGGCGTGGAACCGGCGCCCGTGGAGGACTCGGGTGAGATGTTCATCCGGACGGTCGAGTATCTGAGGGACCGGTTGTCGCAGGTCTTCCACATTCCGAAGGGGCGGATCGACGCCGCTGCGGAGCTGGGGGAGTACGGCATCGAGTCCATCCAGATCATGGAGCTGATGCGGCTTCTGACGAAGGACTTCGACTCCCTTCCGGGAACGCTGTTCTTCGAGTACCGCACGATCCATGAACTGGCGGAGTACTTCACCGAGTACCAGACGGCACGCCTGACCGAGCTGCTGGGGCCGGCGCGGTCCACCGCGGCGGCTTCACAGGCGCCGGCGAAGAGCGCGCCCGCGGCCCCCGTGCCCTCCGGGCCGGTCACGCCGCAGGGCCGGTTCGCGGAGGTGAGGACCGTCGCCCCCGACCTCGACGAGGCACCGTCGGCCAGGAGAACGAACGGCCGGGCCGCGGGACGCCCGCGCGACGTGGCGATCATCGGCATGAGCGGCCGGTACCCGAAGTCGCGCAACCTCGAAGAGTTCTGGAAGGTGCTGGAGCGCGGTCAGGACTGCATCGAGGAGATCCCGCCGCACCGGTGGGACAAGGACCTGTACTACGCGGCCGAGAAGACACCCGGCAAGAGCTCCAGCAAATGGGGCGGCTTCATCGACGGCGCCGAGAACTTCGACGCGCTGTTCTTCAACATGTCGGCGAACCAGGCCGCGCTGACCGACCCCCAGACGCGGCTGTTCCTCCAGTCCGCCTGGGAGGCGATGGAGGACGCGGGGTACACACGCAGGTCCCTCAGCCCCGACAAGGCCCGCAAGGTCGGTGTCTACCTGGGCATGATGTGGAACGAGTACCAGCTGTACAGCGGTGAGGACGTCGTCCTGTCCGACCGCGCCGCCGCCTCCAACGCCGTCTCCTACTTCTTCGACCTGCACGGGCAGAGCCTGACCGTCGACACCGCCTGCTCCTCGTCGCTCTACGCGATCGCCATGGCGGTCGAGAGCATCAGGAACGGCTCCTCGTCGCTCGCGTTCGCCGGCGGCGCGAACCTGTCGCTGCACCCCAACAAGTACGTCTCGCTCAGCCAGATGAACTTCTTCTCCAAGGACGGACGCTGCCGCTCGTTCGGTGAGGGCGGCACCGGCTACGTACCCGGCGAGGGCGTCGGCTGCGTCCTGCTCAAGCTGTTCGACCAGGCGGTCGAGGACGGGGACCACATCCACGGTGTGATCCGGGGCGTCGCCACGGTGCACGGTGGCAAGACGAACGGCATGACCGTGCCCAACCCGCTGGCGCAGGCGGACATGGTCGCGAGCGCCCTGGCGGACGCCGGGCTCTCGGCCGAGGACATCAGCTACGTGGAGGGCCACGGCACGGGCACCGCCCTCGGCGACCCGATCGAGATCACCGGTCTGACCCGGGCGTTCCGCAAGCACACCGGCAGGAAGCAGTACTGTCCGATCGGTTCGGTGAAGTCCAACATCGGTCACCTCGAGGGCGCGGCCGGCGTCGTCGCCGTCACCAAGGTCCTGCTCCAGATGCGGCACGGGATGCTCGTGCCCTCCCTCCATTCCGAGCAGCTGAACTCGTACATCGACTTCCCGAACTCGCCCTTCTACGTACAGCGCGAGCTGCAACCGTGGGAGCGGCCCACCCGGACGGTCGACGGGGTGCAGCGGACCCTGCCCCGGATCGCCGGCGTCTCGTCGTTCGGCGCGCACGGTGCCATCGCGCACGTGATCATCGAGGAGTACCAGCCCGGGTCGGAGCGGCCCGCACGTCCGGCCCGAGTCCCGCGTCCGGAGCTGCTGGTGCTGTCGGCGAAGGACGACGAGCGGCTGCGCGAGAAGGCCCGGGCACTGTTGACGTGGCTGGCCGGGCCCGGCCAGGACGCCGATCCGGCGGACATCGCCTACACCCTCCAGGTCGGCCGCGAGGCCATGGAGGAGCGCCTCGCCCTGATCGCCGACGGGCGGGACGCGCTGTGCGAGGGACTGCGCGCGTTCCTCGGCGGCGAGCAGGAGACCGCGAACGTCTTCCGCGGGAGCGTGCGGCAGAACAAGGACGCCGTCGCTCTCCTCGAAGCCGACGAGGAGATGCGGGACCTGGTACAGCAGTGGCTCGCCCAGGGCCGCCACGACAAGCTGGCCAACGTCTGGGTGAAGGGCCTGGCCCTCGACTGGACGTCCCTCGCCCGCGACACCGAGCCGCTCCGCATCTCCCTGCCGACGTACCCGTTCGTCCAGGAACGCCACTGGCTCGACGCGCCTCCCGCGCTCGCGCTCCAGCCCCCGCGGACGGTGGCCCCGGCCGAGCCCGCGGCGGCCGACGCCGCGGCGCCCCCAGACCCGTCCGCCGAGGAACGGACCCGGCCGCTGGCCTTCGTGGAGGACTGGGAGCCCGCGCCTCTGGAAGCCGGCACCGGGCGTGCGCCGCGGGGCATCGTCTTCCTGTGCACCGGAGCGGAGCGTCAGGAGGCCGTCACGCGGGCCGCACGGGAACTCGACCCCTCCCTCCACACGGTCTTCGTCGGACACGGAGACACCGGTCGGAAGACACACCCCGACCGCTACGAGGTCCGCCGCGGTTCGGCCCAGGACTACCTGGAAGCCTTCCGGGACATCGCGGCCGGCCCCACTCCCGTCGACGCGGTCGTCAGCATGGAGGCGCTCGAACCAGGAGGCACAGACGGCGACTTCGGTGACGTCGTCCTGACGGTTCAGGCCATCGCCGGCTCCGGGCTCGACGTACGCCGTTGCATGGTGGCCGGGCAGTACCGCGACGGCCGGGAGCGCGCGCTGCTGGAGGCGCACCTCGGCTTCGAGCGCTCGCTGGGCATGGTGATGCCGAAGCTGTCCGTGGTGGCCGTGCTCCAGGACGCCGCCGACCCAATGCGGCCGGCGGACACCGCCGCCTGGCTGACGCGGCTGGTCGCAGAGCTGCGCCAGGAGCGGGCGATCAGCGCGCTGTACCACTCGGGCGGGCGCTTCGTGAGCCGCGTCCGTGAGGCCACGCTCGACGAGAACCGCTCCGGCGCCCTCCGGCACGGTGGCACCTACCTGATCACCGGCGGCTGCGGCGGGCTGGGGATGATCGTGGCCCGGCACCTCGCGGAGCACTACGCGGCGAATCTCGTCCTGACCGGGCGCTCCCCGTTGGACGAGACACGCCAGGAGGCCCTGCGTGGCCTCGCCGCCGGACAGCGGGTGCTGTACGTCCAGGCGGACAGTTGCGACGCGGACGACATGAAGCAGGCCGTGACGCAGGCGCGTGAGCGCTTCGGCGCATTGCACGGAGTCATCCACGCGGCCGGTGTCCAGGGGCAGGGCAGCGTCCTGGACAAGGACCTGCGTTCCTTCGAGGACGTCCTCGGCCCCAAGATCCGGGGAACGCTGACACTGGACGAGGTGCTGGTCGGTGAAGAGCTGGACCTGGTCTGCTATTTCTCCTCCACCGCCGCCGTCATCGGCGACTTCGGCACCTGCGACTACGCGGTCGGCAACCGCTTCCAGATGTCCTATGCCCGACACCGTGACGCCCAGGTGCGGGCGGGCCGCTTGTCAGGACGGACCGTGGTCGTCAACTGGCCGCTGTGGCGCGAGGGTGGCATGGGATTCGACCGCGACACCACCACGATGCTGCTGAAGTCGAGCGGTCAGGACTTCCTGGAGACGGCGGACGGCATCGCCCTGTTCGACAGCCTGCTGTCCCAGCAGGCCGCCCAGCACATGATTCTGGTCGGCAGGCCGAGCCGGGTGTCCCGCTTTCTGGGACTGACGTCCCCCGCCGACGTCCCGGCACCACCGGGAACCGGCGCAGCCGCGGTCCCCCCGGCCCGCCCCACCGGCGTGGGCGGCCCGGCTTCGGCGCCGGCCCCTGACGTCGAGGAACGCCTGACACACGACCTGCGGCGGATCGTCAGTGGCGCGGTCGGCCTGTCCCCGGACAAGCTCTACGAGGACGACAACCTCGCCGACTATGGCTTCGACTCGGTGAGTTTGGCCGGACTGGCCACCGCTTTGGGCGACCACTGGGGCGTCGAGGTCACGCCGGCCCTCTTCTACAGCCGCTCCACGCTGCGAAAACTGCGGGAGTACTTCGCCACCGAGCACAAGGAGCTCCTGGCCGCGTTCTACCTCGGCCAGGGCGTCGGCGGCGCCGTCTCCGGACCCACGGCAGCAGAACCGGCACCCCCGCGGGATGAGGCGATCCCCGCCGACCGGCCGCCCGCCGGCGCCGAGCCCGTCCAGGACGCCGCCGGAACCCCGGACGCGGATCTCGGCGTCGGGAAGCCGCGTACGGAGCCCCAGGACGACGACGCCATCGCGGTCATCGGCATGAGCGGGCGGTTCCCCGGCGCCGACAACCCCTCCGAGCTGTGGTCGCTTCTCGCGGAGGGCCGCGACGCCGTCAGCCATGTCTCCCACGAGCGCCTCGACCTGTGGGGCGAGCCGTACGACAGCCCCTTCGGCGCGTTCCGTGTCGGCCAGCTGTCCGGCCTGGACGAGTTCGACCCGCTGTTCTTCGAGATATCCCCGAACGAGGCGCGCAGTCTGGACCCGCGCCAGCGTCTGCTGCTCCAGGAATCGTGGCGCGCCCTCGAGGACGCGGGCTGGACGCCCGCGTCGACCCGCAGCATCGGCATGTTCGTGGGAGTCGAGCAGGGGGACTACGACACCCCGGACCCCGAGGCAGGCAGCGTCACCGCCAACCACGACGGCATCCTCGCCGCACGCCTGTCCTACCTGCTCGACCTGAGCGGTCCCGTGATGGCCATCAACACGGCCTGCTCGTCGGGGCTGGTCGCCGCTCACCAGGCATGCGCGAGCATCCGGGCCGGCGAGTCCGAGGTGGCCCTGGCCGCGGGCGTCAGCCTGATCACCACCTCGCAGCTGCTGACCCGGACCCGGCAGGCAGGCATGCTGTCCGAGGACGGCGTCACCTACGCCTTCGACAGGCGCGCGAACGGGATGGTGCTCGGCGAGGCCGTCGCCGTCGTGGTGCTGAAGCGGCTCTCGGCAGCGGTGGCCGACGGCGACCGGATCCACGGCGTCATCCGCGCAAGCGGCATCAACTACGACGGCAGGTCCAACGGCATCACCGCCCCGAACGGCGACGCCCAGGTCGCGTTGCTCCGCGACACCTACCGGCGGCACGGTGTCGACCCGGCCGACATCGAGTACGTGGTCGCCCACGGCACCGGCACGCGGCTCGGCGACCCCGTCGAGGTCAACGCGCTCAACGACGTTTTCCGGGGCTTCACCGACAAGAGGCGGTACTGCGCTCTGACGTCCGTGAAGCCCAACGTCGGCCACACGCTCGCTGCTTCCGGGCTCGTCAGCCTCATCGGGGTCCTGCAGGCCATGCGCCACGAGACGATCCCCGGATCCCTGAACTGCGCGCAGGAGAACGAGTACATCGACTGGAAGGACAGCCCGTTCTTCGTCAACAAGACGAACCGGGCGTGGCCCCAGGCCGCCGGGCGCCGGAGGATCGCCGCCATCAGCTCCTTCGGCATGAGCGGCACCAACGCGCACATGGTGGTCGAGAGTCCCCCGGCGGACGGAGAGAACGAGGTCACGCAGATGCCCGTCCACCTGCTGGCCCTGTCGGCCAAGTCCGAGGAGTCGCTGCGGCAGCGTGTCGCCGACCTGATCGACTTCCTGGAGGATCCCGGGCAGCCGCACGGTCTACCGGACATCCGCGCGACGCTGCTGGAGGGGAGGCCCCACTTCCGGCACCGCTGCGCCGTCGTGGCTCGTGACGCCGCCGAGGCGGTGCGCCTGCTGCGCTCGTGGGCCTCGGACGGGGACGACCCCGACGTCCTCACCGGCGACGTACCCAAGGACTTCACACCGAACGAGGCGGCCCGGCAGGCCGGGGACCGGCTGCTGGAGGAGGCGGCCGGACCGCACCACGACGACGCCGGTCTCCGGGATGCGTTGCGCGCCGCGGCGAGGGCCTACTGCCAGGGGTACGACCTGACGTGGAACCGGCTGTCCGGCGGCCGGCGCACCGCGCCGGTCGCGCTACCCGGCTACCCCTTCGCCAGGAAGCGCCTGTGGCGGCAGGGCACGAAGCGATCGGCGACGGGCGGGGTGTTCACGGCCTCACCCGGCCGTGCCGCCGGCCCGGAAGGCCGGTTCGCCACGACGCTCACCGGGGCGGAGTCCTTCCTGCGCGACCATGTCGTGGCCGGGGAGAAGATCCTGCCGGGCGTCGCCCACCTGGAGCTGGCACGAGCCGCCCACGCCGCGCAGCACAACGCGCCGACGGCCGCCATCACCTTCCGCGATGTCGTGTGGCTGCGGCCGGTGAGGGCCGGGGACAACCCGCTCGACCTCCAGGTCGAACTGGAACCGGACGGCGTCGCGGGGACCCGCTATCGCGTCCTGGCGAGCGGAGTTGACGGCCCCGTCGTGCACAGCCAGGGGCGCATCGAGCCCGATGACGGGCCCGCGGCTCGGCCACGGCTCGACCTCGCGGCCCTGCGGACCGAGTGCGGCCGCTACGAGACGACCGCGAGCGAGATGTACCTCGCCTACCGGCGTCAGGGCATCGCGTACGGGCCCTCCTTCCAGGGAGTCAGGCGGCTCCTCGTGGGAGACGCCCAGGTCCTCGCCGAACTGGCGCTGCCCGAGGCGCCCGAGTACCGCCCGGGCGGGCAGGTGCTGCCTCCGGGGCTGCTGGACGCGGCACTGCAGTCCTCCGCGAGCCTGAGGAACGGCGGCGGCCTCCACCTGCCGTACGCCGTCGCGGCCGTCGAGATCCTGGGCCCTTGCGAGCCGGTCATGTGGGCGTGGCTCAGGAGCACCACGGAGAGGGGCGACGCGTTCGACGTCGACCTGTGCGACGCGCACGGCGAGGTCCGGGTGCGGTTCCGGGGCTTCCGCACCCGGCCCCTGTCCGCCGGGGCCGAGGCGCCGCCGGTGTCGGAACGGCCAGTCGCCGGGAGCCCGGTGCTCCTGGAGCCGCGCTGGGAGGCCGTCCCCCTTCCGCGGGCGGACGGCGACGGTTCGCCGGGGCGGACGCTTCTGGTCGGCACGGACCCGGACGCGCTGGGCTCTCTCCTCACCGGGCGCGGGGAGGACGTGGACGTCCTGCTGCTGCGCGCCGACGACACCGTCGACGGCCTGCGGGGGCGACTCGCGCGCGGCGGACACTACGACGGCGTCGTCTGGGTGGCGAGCGGCGGTGCGACGGTGCTCCCGGAGAGCGAGGACCTGATCACCCGCCAGGAGGAGGGCGTGTACGCCGGCTTCCGTCTGGCCAAGGCGCTGCTGGCACTCGGCTACGACAAGCGGGACCTGGAGTGGACCGCCCTCACCGTCCGCAGCCAGGGCGTCGTCGACACCGACCGCGTCGACCCGACGCACGCCGGTGTGCATGGCCTGCTGGGGTCGCTGGCGAAGGAGAACCCGCGGTGGCGGGTGCGCCTCGCCGATGTGGAGGCGGTGCGGGACGACGTGCTGAGGCAGGCGATGGGCCTGCCGGTGGAGCCGTCCGGCGACAGCTGGGCCAACCGCGGCGGGAACTGGTTCCGGCAGACCCTGGCACCGGTGGCGTTCGACGGGCTCCCCGCTGCGGCGCTGCCGTACCGGCGCGACCGGGTCTACGTGGTCATCGGTGGCGCCGGCGGACTCGGCGCGGTCTGGACCGAGCACGTCGTACGCACCTACGGCGCGCAGGTGGTCTGGATCGGCCGCCGCGCCGAGGACGAGGCCATCCGGGCCAGCATCGACGCGGTGTCCCAGCTGGGACCCGCCCCCTGGTACCTGCAGGCCGATGCCACGGACAGGGAGGCGCTGGCGGCCGCCGTGGCGCGGATCAGGGCTCGCTTCCCCGAGATCAACGGCGTCGTCCACTCGGCGCTCGCGCTGCTCGACCAGAGCGTGGCCAGGATGCCGGAGGAACGTTTCCGGGCTGCCGTGCGCGCGAAGGTGGACATCAGCGTCCGCATCGCGCAGGTCTTCGCGGACGAGCCACTGGACTTCGCACTGTTCTTCTCCTCGACCAACTCGTTCCAGCGCTCCGCAGGACAGAGCAACTACGTGAGCGGGTGCGTCTTCAAGGACGCGTTCGCCCGGCTGTGGCGGCAGAGCCGTCCCACCACCGTGAAGGTGATGAACTGGGGCTACTGGGGCAGCGTCGGCGTCGTCGCCTCATCCGGGTATCAGCGGCGGATGGAGCGGAGCGGCATCGGCTCTATCGAACCCGCCGAAGGCATGGCCGCGTTGGACCTCCTGCTGCGCGGGCCGTACCACCAGCTCGCCGTGGAGAAGACCACCGCCCCGCGGTCGGCCGGTGACGACACCCGCCCCACCGATTCCGGCGGCCCGGACGACCGGCTGGTGCAGCGCGTGCTCGCGGACTCCGGCAGCTCCCGGGGCTTCGACGACGCCCTGCTGTGCGAACTGCTCCTGCTGCAGTTGCAGACGCTGGGGATGAACCGCGCCGGCGGCTCCCTCGCCGACCTGCGAGCCGCCCTGGCACCGGGTGGCGGCTACGACCGCTGGCTCGGGGAAGGCCTGCGCATCCTGGCCGAGCACGGCTACCTCGAGGCGGACACCGAGCGCTACACACCTACGGACAGGGCGCGTCTCGACGGCGCCGACGTGTGGCGGCGCTGGGAGGCGGTGTGCCGGGCGAGCGAAGGCACCAACCCCTACGTCAACCTGCTGGAGCCGGTGATCCGCGAGCTGCCCGAGGTCCTCTCGGGCCGACGGCGCGCGACTGACGTGATCTTCCCCCAGTCGTCGATGAGTCTGGTACGCGGTGTGTACCGGGACTGCGAGAGCGCCACGGCGCTGAACGAGCTCGTGGCGGAGTCGGTGGCTGCCCGCGTCGAGGCCCTGCTCGCCCGTGACCCCGCCCACCGCGTCCGCGTCTTCGAGATCGGTTCCGGCACCGGAGGCACCAGCGAGAAGGTGCTGTGCCGGTTGGCCCAGTACCGCGACAGCATGGCGGAGTATTGCTACACCGACGTCTCCCAGTACTTCCTGCGCAGCGGACGGCAGGAGTTCGGCGCCGACCATCCGTATCTGCGGTTCGAGCTGTTCGACGTGGAACGCGCCCCCGAGGAGCAGGGGTTGGACGAGGGCGGTTACGACATCGTCATCGCCACCAACGTCCTGCACGCGACGCGCGACGTCCGGGCGGCGGCGCGGCACACGCGGGCGCTGCTGGGCGCGGACGGCACGCTCGTCCTCAACGAACTGGCGACCCGCACCCCGTTCCTGCACCTGACCTTCGGGCTGCTCGACGGCTGGTGGCGCTACGAGGACACCGAACTGCGCATACCGGGCTGCCCCGGGCTGGCTCCCGAAACCTGGCGGCAGGTGCTGCTGGAGTCGGGCTTCGCCGCCGTGTCCCTCCCCGCCGACGCCATGCACGACGCAGGCCACCAGATCGTCGTGGCCGACGCCGGCGAGCGGACCGGCGCGCACGCCCCCACACCGATGGGCGCGGACTACGCGCGGGAGCGGGTGCGGTCCGTGATCGTCGAGCGGCTCCAGACCTCTCTGGGGCTGGATCGCCGGGAGATATCCGAGGAGGACTCCTTCGCCGACTACGGCGTGGACTCCATTCTCGGCGTCGAGCTCACGCAGCAGCTCAGCACCGACCTGGGCATCTCACTCTCGGTCACGGACCTCTTCGATCACAGCTCGGTGCGCGCGCTCGCCGGTTATGTGGTGGAGCACCACCTCGACGCGTCGTCACCGCTCCTGGCCGCCCCGGTGCCCCCGGCGGCCCCGGTACCTGCGGCGGGCCCGACGCCCGAGCCTGCCCCGACGCCTGTTCCCGAACCGCCGGTCATACACGCCCCGGTGCCCGTGCCCGCCGCGACCGGCACGCCGAGGCCGGACGTGTCCACGACCGTCCCCGACCCCGCCGGCGAGCCCGTCGCCCTCATCGGCATGAGCGGAAGGTTCGGCACGGCCAAGGACACCGATCAGCTGTGGCAGCATCTCGCCGACGGCCGCAGCTTGGTCGGCGAAATCTCCCGCTGGGACATGTCGGCCTTGGTTGCGCCGGGCGCGCCCCACCCCCGGTATGCCTCGCTGATGGACGACATCGACCGGTTCGACCCGCTGTTCTTCCAGATATCCGGCCTTGAAGCCACCTACATGGACCCCCAGCAGCGGATCGTGCTGGAGGAGGCGTGGAAGGCGCTGGAGGACGCCGGCTACGCGGGCGACGCCATCCGCGGCCGGTCCTGCGGCGTCTACATCGGCACCCAGGTCAGCGACTACCTGCCCGGCTCCAGCGCGGACGCCCCCGCCCAGGCCATGTGGGGCAACGCCGAGGCGATCATCCCGGCACGCCTGTCCTATCTGCTCGACCTGCAGGGTCCCGCCATCGCCGTCGAGACCGCCTGCTCCGGATCGCTCGTCGCCCTCCACCTCGCGTGCCAGGCACTGCGCACGGGCGAGGTCGAGATGGCCCTGGTCGGCGGAGTGTCTGTGCAGTGCGCACCCGACTACTACTTGAACGCCCACAAGGCCGGGATGCTCTCGGAGACCGGTCAGTGCCATTCCTTCGCCGAGGGCGCGGACGGCTTCGTCCCCGGCGAGGGCGTCGGCGTCGTCATGCTCAAGCGGCTGCGGGACGCCCTCGCCGACGGTGACCACATCCACGGCGTGATCCGCGGTTCGGGCATCAACCAGGACGGGACGTCCAACGGCATCACGGCGCCGAGCGCCAAGTCGCAGGAGAGGCTCGAACGCCAGGTGTACGACACCTTCGGCATCGACCCCGCCGGCATCCAGCTGGTCGAGGCACACGGAACCGGTACCCAGCTCGGCGACCCGATCGAGTTCCAGGCCCTGACCCGCGCGTTCCGTCACTACACCGACCGACGCGGGTACTGCGCCATCGGCTCGGTCAAGACCAACATCGGGCATACCGCGCCGGCCTCGGGGATGGCGGGTCTCATCAAGATCCTGCTCGCCCTGCGCCACCGCGAGCTGCCCCGCAGCCTCCACTTCGACAAGGGGAACCCCCACATCGACTTCGAGGGCAGCCCGTTCTACGTCAACACGGTGCACCGCCCTTGGACGGCCGAGCCGGGCCGGCCGCGGCGCGCGGCGCTCAGCTCCTTCGGGTTCAGTGGTACCAACGCCCATGTGGTGGTCGAGGAAGCTCCCGACCTGCCGCGCCGCGACATCGCGCCCGTCCAGGACCACCTCGTGGTGCTGTCCACCCTCTCCCCGGAGCAGTTGCGGATGCAGGCGGAACGGCTGGTGGAGCACCTGCGCCGCCACCCGGACACCGATTTGGGCGACATCGCCTCGACCCTGGTGCGGGGCCGGCGGCACTGCCCCGTCCGGCTGGCGTGCGTGGCCCGCGACACCGCCCACCTGGTGACGCTTCTGGGGCGGTGGCTCGCGGACGGAGGAGAAGCGGAGGTGCGCACCGCCGACCTCACGGAGAACGCGGTGAGTCCGCAGCCCGCTCTGGAGCAGTATGGCGACAGCTGCCTGCGCAAGTGCGCCGAGGGCGCGACGGGAACGGCCCGCCGGGAGCACCTGGAAGCCATATCCGCCCTCTATCTGCAGGGTTACCAGCTCCGCTACGAGCAGCTCTTCGAGGGCGGCACCTACCGTCGTGTCCCCCTGCCGACCTACCCCTTCCAGCGGCAGCGCCACTGGCTGCCCTCGGGTGACGGCTCTCGTCCCACGATCCCCGCACGGCCGGCCGACCGCACTCCCGCGCCGGGTCCCCGGGCCGACGCGGCCCACCTGGCGCTGGCGCCGGTCTGGGTCGAGGAAGAGGCACCCGAGCCCGTCCGCGGCACATCCGTCCCGAGCGGCATCGTCGTCGTGGGCGGCAGCGCAGCGGAGCGGGCCGCCCTGGCGGCCGAGTGCCCCGACGCCCGCTTCCTCGCCGACGGCTCGGCGAGCACGGCATCACTCACCGAGCAGTTACGGGGTGTTGGCAGGGTCCGCGACCTCGTATGGATCTCCCCGTCGGACGCGGCCGCCGAGCCCGGTGAGCTGCTGCGGCGCACCGCCGTCGGAGTGGACGCGTTCTTCCGGCTGCTCAAGGCGCTGTTCGAGCTGGGCTACGGCGCCGAGGAGCTGACGTGGACGGTGGTGACGCGGCAGACCCAGCCCGTGCGGCCGGGCGAGTCGGTGCTGCCGGCCGACGCGGCGGTGCTCGGCCTGGCCGAGGTCATGGCCAAGGAACTGCCCAACTGGAGCGTGGGCTCCTTCGACCTGGGCCAGTCCGACGAGCTCCCCGCCCGCACCCTGCTCGCGGCCGGGGCCACGACCGTACGGGCGCTGCGCGACGGCCAGTGGTTCCGTCGAGGCCTGTATCAGGTGGAGCTGCCGGCCCCGGCCCGTTCCCCGTACAAGGAGGGCGGGGTGTACGTCGTCCTGGGCGGGGCGGGCGGCATCGGCCGCCTCTGGAGCGAGGACATGATCCGGCGCTACCGGGCGCAGATCGTGTGGATCGGCCGCCGGGAGAAGGACGCCGCCATCCAGGCGCAGGTCGACCGACTGGCCGCTCTCGGGCGGGCGCCGTGGTACGTCCGGGCCGACGCCGCCGACAGGGACTCCCTGCGGGGCGCCTACGCCCGGATCCAGGAGCGATTCGGCACCGTCCACGGCGTGGTGCAGTCCGTCTTCGGCCTGGTGGACCAGAGCCTGCTCAACACCGCCGAGCAGCAGTTCCGGCAGGGCCTGAGCGCGAAGATCGACGCGAGTGTGTGCATGGCGGATGTCTTCGACGCCGAGGGACTCGACTTCATGCTCTTCTTCTCCTCGATCGCGTCGGTCAACCCATCCATGGGCTACTGCAGTTACGTGGCCGGCAACGCCTTCGAGGACGCCCTGGCCCGTCGGCTCTCCGGTGAACGCCCGTACGCCGTGAAGGTGGTCAACTGGGGCTACTGGGGCGCCGTCGGCAGCGGACTCGACGTTCCGGAGCACGTCCGTGAGCGCATCTACCGGCGCGAGGGCCTCGGCGACATCGACCCCGTGCTGGCGATGGACGCGGTCGAGCGGCTGCTGGCCGCCCCGCTCGGGCAGATCGCCTACCTCAACACCAGCCGGCCCGAGCGGTTCGAGGGCTACACCGACCGCGAGGCGATCCGCGTGCTGGACCCGGCGGAGCGCCGCAGCGATCCGCTCACCCCGCTGCTGCCCTCGCGCCAGGAGCAGCTGCGGACCGTGGAGGCCCGGGCCAAGTCCAAGCTGCGGACGCTGGACGAGCTGCTCCGGCGGCTGCTGTGGTGCGCGCTGCACGGGAGTGGCTGGATCGGGACCGGTACCGTCGACGCGGACTCCTTCCGGCAGGCCGGCGGCATCCTCGGGAAGTACGACCGCTGGGCGTCGGAGACCCTGAAGCTGTTCGCTCGACAGGGCTGGCTCGTGGCGGCGGGATCCGAAGGCTCCTACCGTGCCGTGCCCGACGCCGTCGATCCGGACGCCACCGCCGCCGAGTGGGAACGCAGCCGGCGCGAGTGGCTCGCGGACCCCGAACTGCGCGCGTCCGTCGGCCTGGTCGACACGACGCTGCGCGCGCTGCCGGACGTCCTCACCGGCGTCGTCCCCGCCGTCGACGTGATCTTCCCCGGCTCCTCGCTGGACCTGGTCGAGGGGATCTACAAGCGGAACATGATCGCCGACTACTTCAACGACGTCGTCGGTGACTGTGTCGTCGCGCTCGTCGAGAGCAGGCTCGCCCAGGATCCCGAAGCCCGGATACGCATCCTGGAGGTCGGTGCGGGAACGGGTGGCACCACCGCCACGGTCATGCGCCGGCTCCAGCCGTACCGGCGGCACGTCGGCGAGTACTGCTACACCGATCTCTCCAAGGCGTTCCTCATCCACGGCCGACGTGAGTTCGGAGCGGACCATCCGTTCCTGCGCTGCGAGATCTTCGACGCCGGCCGGCCCGTCACCGAGCAGGGATTCGACGAGGGCGGGTACGACCTGGTCATCGCGACCAACGTGCTGCACGCCACCGAGGAGATCCGTGCGTCCCTGCGCAACAGCAAGGCGCTGTTGCGGTCCGGCGGTGCCCTGGTCGTCAACGAGATCGACGGCTACACCGTATTCGGCATGCTGACGTTCGCGCTGTTGGACGGCTGGTGGCCCAAGGACACCGATCTGCGCGAACCCGGGGGGCCCGGCCTGCGGCCCGAGACGTGGCAGTCGGTGCTGGAGCGGGAGGGCTTCGAGGGCATTGAGTTCCCCGCGAGGGACGCGCACCCACTCGGCCAGCAGGTGGTGGTCGGCTTCAGCGACGGGGTGATCCGCCGGACCGGCGGTGAACCGCGGCGCTCCGCGACCGGACTCCTCGCCGGCCAGCTCTCCGGGCCGGTCCCCGTCCCGATCTCGGAGCCGGTCCCCGCAGCGCCCTCGGCCGGTGCACCCCAGGTGGACGGGGCGGTGCTCGGCGACGCCGTGCGCACCTATCTCAAGGAGCTGGTCGCCCGGACCCTCCTGATCCCGGCCGAAGCCATCGACGTCCGTGAGCAGCTGTCCGCCTACGGCATCGACTCCATCCTCATCCTCCAGCTGCTGACCGGCCTCAAGAAGGATCTGGGGGAGACGAGCAGCACCCTGTTCTTCGAGTACCGCACCATCGAGGCGCTGACGGAGTACTTCGTCACCGAGCGCGGCGAGGCCGTGGCCCGCGCCCTCGGAGTGAGCCCCGGCCCGGCCGCGGAACAGAAAACGGCGGCGGCCCTCCCGCGGGCCGTCGTCCCGGACGCGCAGGCCCCGGCGCCCGCTCCGACGCCCGGACCCGGCCGCACGCAGGCTCGTCCGGCACTGCGGTCCAGGCGCACCGGTGGCGTCGCGATCGTGGGTATGAGCGCGCGCTTCCCCCAGGCCGAGACGCTCGACGCCTTCTGGTCGATGCTGCGCGAGGGCCGGAACACCGTCACGGAGATCCCCGCCGACCGGTGGGCACTCGACGGCTTCTACGAGCCCGACAAGGAGGAAGCCGTCGCGAAGGGCAGGAGCTACAGCAAGTGGGGCGCCTTCCTCGACGGGTTCGCCGACTTCGACCCGCTGTTCTTCGAGATGACGCCGAACGACGCCCTGGAGATCGACCCGCAGGAGCGGCTGTTCCTCCAGGAGGCGTGGCGGGCGTTCGAGAACGCCGGCTACACGCGGAGCCGCCTCGAGCGGGAACACCGGTCCAGCGTCGGTGTCTTCGTGGGGATCACCCGTGCCGGGCACAACCTCTACGGCCCCGGGCGCTGGAGCCGCGGCGACACCGCCCAGCCCTACACCTCCTTCGGGTCGGCAGCCAACCGCGTCTCGTTCAAGCTGAACCTCAATGGTCCGAGCATGCCCATCGACACGATGTGCTCCTCCTCGATGACGGCGCTCCACGAGGCGTGCGAGCACCTGCTCCACGGCGACTGCGAACTGGCGGTGGCAGGCGGCGTGAACCTCTACCTGCATCCGTCGAGCTACGTCAGTCTGTGCGGTCTGCAGATGCTCGCCGACGGGGACGAGTGCCGCAGCTTTGGTGCCGGCGGCAACGGCTTCGTCCCCGGAGAGGGCGTCGGCGCGCTCGTCCTCAAGCGGCTGGAGGACGCCGAGCGGGACTGCGACCACATCCACGCCGTCATCCGCGGCACCAGCATCAACCACGGCGGTACGACGAACGGTTACACCGTGCCGAATCCGGTCGCACAGGGCCGGGTCGTGCGGGACGCGCTCGACCGTGCGGGCGTCGACGCGCGCACGATCAGCTACGTCGAGGCTCACGGCACCGGAACCGTGCTGGGAGACCCGATCGAGATCAACGGCCTGACCCGGGCGTTCTCCCAGGACACGCAGGATGTGCGGTACTGCGCGATCGGCTCCGTCAAGAGCAACATCGGGCACGCCGAGGCCGCCGCCGGGATCGCGGGCGTGTTCAAGGCCGTTCTGCAGATGCAGCACGGTGAGCTGGTCCCCAGCCTGCACGCCGACGAGGTCAACCCGCACATCGACTTCGACGCGACGCCGTTCGTCGTCCAGCGCGAGGGCGCGGAGTGGAAGCGGCCGGTCGTCACCGTCGACGGCGTCAGCACCGAAGTGCCGCGCCGGGCGGGCGTCTCGTCCTTCGGCGCGGGCGGTTCCAATGCCCACGTCGTGATCGAGGAGTACGTCCGCGACCAGCCGGCTCCCGGGGCCGATCGGACCTGTGGGCCGGCTGTGGTCGTCCTGTCCGCCAAGGACGAGGAGCGGCTGAGGGAGCAGGCGAGCGCTCTGCTGGACTTCCTCCCGGAAGCCGAGCGCAGGGGGGCCACGCCGGCCGATGTCGCCTACACCCTGCAGGTCGGACGCGAGGCCATGAGCGAGCGTCTGGGCACGGTCGTCAGCTCGTTCGCCGAACTGGGGGACCGGCTGCGGGCCTTCCTGGACCAGCCCGACGGCGGCGCCGCCGGGCTGCACCGCGGTCGCGCGGCACGCTCCGACCGCGCGCTGACCGCGCTGACCGCCGACGCCGACATGAGCGCGGTCGTCGAGACGTGGCTGGCCAAGGGCGCGTACGCCAAGGTGCTCGACCTGTGGGTGAACGGCTTCGAGCTGGACTGGGGCAGCCTCCACCCGGAGGGGGCGGCGCGCATCGTCCCGCTGCCCGCATACCCCTTCGCCCGGGAGCGGTACTGGATCGCGGAGCGGCCGCTCGACGGCCGACTCCTCGACGCCCACCCCGACGCCACGGACGGGGAGCGGGAGGACTGCCCGCCGGATCCGCTGATCGACGACCTCCTCGACGAGGTGGTGAACGGCTCTCTCGGCGTCGGAGCCGCCGCCGAGCACATCCGACGGTCCGTCCTCGACGGCACCGGCCTGAACACCGACAACGAGGGGCGCTGATCATGGACAGCCGGCTGGAACGGCTTCTGCTGGATCTCAAGGCCGATCGCGTCTCCAGGGAGTACGTCAAGCAGTACCTGAGAAACCGTCAGGGGCGGACGGGTTCGCCCGCAGACGCCCCGGACGCGGCGCCGTCGACCGAGCTGCTGCGGTGCCATCCGGTCTGGCGGGCCGCCGACGGGCCCGCTACCGGCCGCAAGCCGGGACACCTGGTGCTGCTCGCCGGGCCGCCGGAACTGGAGCACGCGCTGCGTCGGCAGGACGCGACGATCGACGTGCGCCTCCTGCGGTCCGCGGCCACCGGACTCGCGGACCGCTACGCCGACCTCGCGGGCCAGGTGCTCACCGCGCTCCGCTCGCTGGCCGGCGACCCGCACCTGCCCTCCACGCTGGTCCAGCTCGTCTGCTCCCTGCGGGGAGAGGACACCCTCCTGTCCGGCCTGATCGGCATGATCAGGAGTGCGGGCCTGGAGAACCCCGGGATCGTTCCCCAGTTGCTTCTCGTCGACCCGGCCGCCGGTCCGGAGCCCACCGCACTCCGGATTCTGGCGAGCCGCGAGCGCGGCGACGACCGTGTCGTGCGCTTCCGCGACGGCGTCCGTGAGGTACTGACCTGGCACGAGCTGCCGACCCCCGAGCACACGGCCCTGCCCTGGCGGGAAGGCGGCACTTACGTCGTCACCGGCGGCCTCGGCGGGCTCGGGCTGATCTTCGCCCGGGACCTGCTGCGATCCGTACGGAACACGTCCGTCCTGCTGAGCGGCCGCTCCGCACTCGACGGCGACCGTCGCCACCTGCTCGAGGCCCTGCACCGTCCGCACGCGCGGGTCGAATACACCCGGCTCGACGTGGCCGACCCGGACGCCGTCGAGGCGTACCTGGCCGGCGTGCGGCGTGAGCACGGTGCGATCCACGGCATCATCCACTCCGCCGGGGTGCTCCGGGACGGCTTCGTGTCGCACAAGAGCGCCGAGGAACTGCGCGAGGTCCTCGCCCCGAAAACGGCGGGCACCCTCAACCTGGACGCCGCCAGCAAGGACGACGCACTCGACTTCCTCGCCCTGTTCTCCTCCACGGCGGCGGTCACGGGCAACGTCGGCCAGTCCGACTACGCCGCCGCCAATGCGTTCCTGGACGCGTTCGCGCACCACCGGGGCGGTCTGGTCGCGCAGGGCCTGCGTTCGGGACGCAGCCTCTCGCTCAACTGGCCGCTGTGGGCCGAGGGCGGGATGCGGGTCGACGCGGAGACGGAGCACGCACTGCGGGAACAGACGGGCATGCACGCCTTACGCACCGAGTCGGGCATCAGGGTCTTCCACGAGTCACTGGGGTCGGACCACCGCCAGGTGATGGCGGTCGAAGGCGACGGCCCGCGCATCCGCCGGACGCTGCTCCGGCAGCAGACGACCACCACCACATCCGCCCCGGCTCCCACTCCCGTCCCCGCCGTCGCGGAGGACATCGACGACGAGGCGCTGCGCGACAGGATCGTCCGCAGGCTCGGGCAGATGTTCGGCGCCGTCATCGGCCTCCCGGTCGCGAAGATCGATCCCAAGGTGTCGCTGTCGACCTACGGCATCGACTCCATCGTCGTCACCCGGCTCAACCGGAGACTGGCCGACGTCTTCCCGGATCTGCCCAAGACGCTGCTGTACGAGTTCAATTCCCTGGACGCCCTGTCCCGCCATCTCCTGCGGGTGCACCGGCAGGGATGTCTGTCCTGGACGGGGACGGAGAAGCCCCGGCAGGCCACTGCGGCACCGCGGCCGACGAAAGCCTCCGCCACGGAGGGGCAGGCACCAGCCACCGCCACCGAGCGGAAGGCGCCCGCGGCGGCCTCGCCCACCGAGGACGCGGTCGCCGTCATCGGCATGAGCGGACGCTTCCCGATGGCCCGGAACCTGCGGGAGTTCTGGGAGAACCTGGCCACCGGACGGGACTGCGTCACGGAGATCCCCGAGGGCCGCTGGCCGCTGGAGGGCTTTTACCACCCCGACCGCGACGAGGCGGTGGCGGCGGGCCTGAGCTACGGCAAGTGGGGCGGATTCCTGGACGGGTTCGACGAGTTCGACCCCCTTTTCTTCGCCATCTCGCCGCAGGAAGCGATGAGCATGGACCCGCAGGAGCGCCTGTTCCTGCAGGAGTCCTGGAACGCGCTGGAGGATGCCGGCTACACCCGGCAGCGCCTCGCCGACGCGCATCGCCGAAAGGTGGGCGTCTTCGCCGGGGTCTCGAAGACCGGGTTCGACCTGTACGGGCCCGAGTTGTGGAAACGGAACGAGAAGCTGCACCCCCTTACCTCGTTCGCCTCGGTGGCGAACCGGGTGTCCTACCTGCTCGACCTGACGGGGCCGAGTCTGCCGGTGGACACACTCTGCTCGTCATCCCTGAGCGCCGTCCACGAGGCGATCCAGCACCTCCGCCGCGGCGAGTGCGACCTGGCCGTCGCGGGCGGGGTCAACCTCTACCTGCACCCGTCGAACTACACCCTGATGTCCGGCAAACGGATGCTGTCGGACGACGGCAGGTGCCGCAGCTTCGGAGCCGGTGGCAACGGATTCGTGCCGGGGGAGGGCGTGGGCGTCGTCCTGCTCAAGAGGCTGTCCGACGCCGAGCGGGACAACGACAACATCCGGGCCGTCCTGCGGGGCAGCAGCGTCAACCACGGCGGCCGCACCAACGGCTACACCGTCCCCAGCCCGGTCGCGCAGGCCGAGGTCGTGCGCGAGGCGCTCGCCCGCGCCGGCGTCTCCGCCGGCGAGGTGAGCTTCGTGGAAGCACATGGCACCGGCACCGAGCTGGGCGATCCCATCGAGATCGACGGGCTGACCCAGGCGTTCGCGTCGGACACCGGCTCCCGGCAGTACTGCGCGATCGGCTCCCTGAAGAGCAACATCGGTCACCTCGAAGCCGCCGCCGGCATCGCCGGGCTGCTGAAGGTCGTCCTCCAGATGGAACACGGGTCCATCGCGGCCGGCCTGCACGCGCAGGAGGCCAACCCCAACATCGACTTCATGAGGACGCCGTTCCGCCTCCAGCGGGAGACGACCGAATGGACGCGGCCCGCGATCGTGGGCCGCAACGGGGAGACGACGCAGGGCGACCGGATCGCCGGCGTGTCCTCGTTCGGCGCCGGCGGTTCCAACGCCCATGTCGTCGTGGCCGAGTACCGCCGAACCGACCCGGCACCCGCCCCCGCGACTGAGGACGCCCCGCGGCTGATCGTCCTCTCGGCGAAGGACACCGAGCGTCTGCGGGAGCGGGCCCAGGACCTGCTCGACTGGCTGAACTCCCAGGACCCGGCCACGCTCGACCTCTCCGCCGTTGCCCACACCCTTCAGCTCGGCCGGGAGGCGATGGACGCGCGGCTTGCGCTGCCCGTCGGCTCACACGCCGAACTCACCCGGAAACTCGCCGCCTTCGTCGCCGGCCAGGAGAACGTCGAGGACCTGCACCTCGGTCACGTCAAGGAGCACCGGGAGGCGCTCACCGCCCTCGGCGACGACGGCGACATGGCCACAACCGTCGACCTGTGGATCGAGAAGGGCAAGTTCGACCGGCTGCTCGGTCTCTGGGTCAAGGGCCTGAGCGTCGACTGGGGCAAGCTGTACGGCCCCCGGCGCCCCCGGATGCTCCCGCTGCCCGGCTACCCCTTCGCCCGCGAGCGCTACTGGGTGGGCGACCTGATCGCGGAACCCGGCCCCGTCGACTCCGGCGCCGGCCGGCTCCACCCGCTCGTGCACACCAACACCTCCACCCTCGACGCCCAGCGCTTCGGCTCGGTCTTCTCGGGCGAGGAGTCCTTCCTCACCGACCATGTCGTCAACGGCCGCAAGGTGCTGCCGGCCGCCGCGTACCTGGAGATGGCGCGGGCCGCGCTGGCTTCCTCGCTCGACGGACACACGGGTCGGACCGTGCTCCGCAACGTGGTGTGGCCCCAGCCCCTGACGGTCGCCGAGAACGCCGTACACCTTGTCACGACGCTGTACGCCGCGCAGGACGGGTCCGCCGGGGAGGCGGCCTTCGAGATCTTCGGCATTCCGGGCGGTGATCCCGGCGCGGAGGGCGTCGTTCACAGCCAGGGGACGGTACGGGCCCTCGCCGGCGCCGACGAGCAGGCGGCGGTGGACGTGGCCGCGCTGCGGGAGGCGTGCCGTACCGCGCGGCTGGACGCCGAAGAGTGCTACCGCGTCTACCGGGCCATGGGCCTCGACTACGGTCCCGCACACCGCGGTATCGAGAGTGTGGCGACCGGCGACGGGCAGGCGCTGGCACGGCTGCGACTGCCGTCCGGAGCCATGGCGGACGCCGACGGGTACGTGCTGCATCCGAGTCTGCTGGACGCCGCCCTGCAGTCCACCATCGGCCTGTTCGGCCGGGACGGCGACGACGCGGACTCCGCCCCCGCCACGCTCCACCTCCCCTTCGCGCTCGACGAGTTGGACGTCCTGGGACCATGCACCCCGCAGATGTGGGCGTGGGTCCGGTACGGCGACGACGACCGCCCCGACCTCGGCGTCCGCAAGCTGGACATCGACCTCCTCGACGACGACGGCGTGCCGCGCTGCCGTCTCCGGGGGCTCACCTCCAGGGCGTACGCCGCGAACGGGTCCGCCGAGCGGGCCGGCGACACCCTCCCGCACCACGAGGAGGTGGCCCCGGCCGTTGCGGCCTCGGAGGACGGCGGCTCTCTCCCGGCGGGCACGCTGGAGGAGCGGGCCTGCCGCTACCTGGTCGACTTCCTCGCCTCCGAGCTGCGCGTACCCGCCGAACGGATCGACCCCGACGACGCCCTCGAGCAGTACGGCATCGACTCGATCATGGCGATGAACCTGACCAACCGGTTGGAGGGCGTCTTCGGCTCGCTGTCCAAGACGCTCTTCTACGAGTACCAGAGCATCAGCGCCCTGTCCGGGTACTTCCTCGGCGCTCATCGGGCGCGCCTGGCCCAACTGCTCGCGGCACAGGACCA
Source organism: Streptomyces sp. NPDC031100 (assembly GCF_055570785.1). Classification (NCBI taxonomy): domain Bacteria; kingdom Bacillati; phylum Actinomycetota; class Actinomycetes; order Kitasatosporales; family Streptomycetaceae; genus Streptomyces; species Streptomyces sp. NPDC031100. The sequence continues at coordinate 72,465 of NZ_JBVIGN010000003.1, read as the reverse complement.
GGAGGAGCCGTCCCGCACCCCGGCGGACGCCGTCGCACCCCGGGGCGCGGCCGGATCAGGGAACGTCCGTCGGACGATCGCGCCGCGCCGTCGCCGGGAACCGGTGGCCCGGGACACGGAGATCGCCGTCATCGGACTGGCCGGCCGTTATCCCCAGGCGCGCAACACCCGGGAGTTCTGGCGGAATCTGGCCGAGGGCCGCGACAGCGTCACCGAGATTCCCGCCGACCGATGGGACCACGGCCCCTACTTCGACCCGGACAAGAACGCGCCCGGAAAGACGTACACCAAGTGGGGCGGCTTCCTGGACGGTGTCGACCGCTTCGATTCGCTCTTCTTCAACATCTCCCCGCGTGAGGCGGCGTTCATGGACCCGCAGGAGCGGCTGTTCCTGGAATGCGTGCATGAGACGCTCGAGGACGCGGGGTACACCCGCGAGACGCTGAGCCGATGCGACGCCCGCGGCCTGCCCGGCAACGTCGGCGTCTTCGTGGGGGTGATGTACGAGGAGTACCAGCTCTACGGTGCTCAGGAGCAGGCGCGCGGCCGTAACGTCACACTGTCCGGCAGCGCGTCGACCATCGCCAACCGGGTCTCGTACGTCTTCGACCTGCACGGCCCGAGCCTGGCTGTCGACACCATGTGCTCGTCGTCGCTCACCGCGCTGCACCTGGCCTGCCAGAGTCTGCGGACCGGAGGCTGCGAACTGGCCGTCGCGGGCGGCGTGAACCTGTCGTTGCACCCCAACAAGTTCCTGATGCTCGGCAGCGGCAAGTACGCGTCGAGCAAGGGCCGGTGCGAGAGTTTCGGACAGGGCGGTGACGGCTACGTCCCGGGCGAGGGAGTCGGCGCGGTCCTGCTCAAGCCGCTCGCCCGCGCCCGCGAGGACAACGACACCGTCTACGGTGTCATCCGGGCCACCTCGGTCAACCACGGCGGCAAGACCAACGGGTACTCCGTCCCCAACCCCCGCGCGCAGTACAACGTCATCGGCCACGCGCTCCGCGAGGCCGAAGTCGACGCGGGAGAGGTGAGCTACGTCGAGGCGCACGGAACCGGCACCTCGCTCGGAGACCCCATCGAGATCGCCGCATTGACCAGCGCCTTCCGCGAGTACACCGACCGGACGCAGTTCTGTGCGATCGGCTCGGTGAAGAGCAACATCGGGCATGCGGAGAGCGCGGCCGGCATCGCCGCGCTGACGAAGGTGCTGTTGCAGATGAAACACGGCCACATCGCGCCCTCCCTCCACTCCGAGGTGCTCAACCCCCACATCGACTTCGACGGCAGCCCCTTCCACGTCGCACGGGAGCTGACACCCTGGAGCCGCCCCACGGGCGTCGACGGCACCGTGACGCCGCGGATCGCCGGCATCTCGTCCTTCGGGGCGGGAGGCTCCAACGCCCACGTCATCGTCGAGGAGTACCTGCCGGCTCCCAGGCCCGCAGACGGTCCCCCGCCGGTCAGCGGCCCCGCCGCCGTCGTCCTCTCCGCCCGGACGGACGCGGGCCTGCGCGCCCAGGCCGATCAGCTGCTGCGCTGGACGACCGAGGACGAGGGCGCCACGGCCGAACTCGCGGACATCGCCCACACCCTCCAGTCAGGCCGGGAGGCGTACGAGGAACGCCTCGGACTCGTCGCGGCGACGACCGGTGAACTCGCCGCGAAACTGCGGGCGTTCCTGGACGGCGAGAGCGGGATCACCGACGTGTACCGGGGCCGGGCGGAACGCCGGCAGGGCGCCTCGGCCGCCCTCACCGCCGACGCGGACCGGACACGGACAGTGGACGCGGCGCTCGCGCGGCGCGCGTACGGGGAGCTCGTGCAGCTCTGGACGACCGGTCTCGTGGTGGACTGGACGAAGCTCCACGACGAGTCCGCGTCCGCACCGCGCCGCATATCGGTGCCGACCTACCCCTTCCAGGGGGAGCGCCACTGGCTGGCTGCCGGTACCGCGGCCGACCAGGACCGGGAGGCGGGCCCGGCGCGGCTCCATCCGCTCCTGCACGCCAACACCTCCACCCTCCAGGGGCAGCGTTTCACATCGGTCTACACCGGCCAGGAGTTCTTCCTGCGGGACCACCGGGTCGGCGGCAGGCCCGTGCTGTCCGGCGCCGCCTGTCTGGAACTGGCGCGCGCCGCCGTGGCGGCCTCGCTCGACGAGCCGTACCGCGTCGCGAAGATCGGGAACGTCGTCTGGACACGGCCGCTCACCCTGCACGAGCCGGGGCTGACCGTCCAGGTCCGCCTGCGGCCCCGGGAAGCCGACGAGGTCGGATTTGAGATCCTCGTACCGGGCGACCCCGCGGCCGGAACCGCCGACGTGGTCCACTGCGAGGGCGTGGTCCACGTGACCCCGCAACCCGCGACCCCGAACGCCGACCTCCGCGTCGACCTGTCGCGACTGCGTGAGGAGTGCCGGACCCCCGGACCTGACGCCGACGCGCTGTACGCGACCGCCGAGGCGCGCGGTATCGGTTATGGCCCGGGGCATCGCGGCGTCCAGCGTCTGTGGACGGGCGCGGGACAGGTCCTGGCCCGGATCGCGCTGCCGCCCGCCGTGCGGGACACCCAGGACGCCTACGGGCTCCATCCGTCGACCCTGGACGCCGGCCTGCAGGCATACGCGGGCCTGCAGTCCGGAGCATCCGGAGAGGAACTGCTCCTGCCGTTCGCCGTGGACGAGGTCGAGATCCTCGGTCCCTGCCCACCCGAGGCGTGGGCCTGGCTGCGGGACGGCGCCGGCCGGGAGGGCGACGGCTCGCGTCGCGTCGACGTCGACCTGTGCGACGACGACGGGCGGGTGTGTCTCCGGCTCAAGGGCGTCGCTCTGCGCGCCCACACGGCGGCGACGACACCCCGGGAGCTGTTCGCCGTACCCCACTGGGTGACCGCGGACCCGGCGCCGGCCACCACTCCGGTGCCCGAGGGCCTGGTGCTGGTCGTGGACCTCCCCGACGTCGCCGCGGCCCTCGAGGCGCGGGACACCGCGCGCGTGGTCCGGCTGGCATCGAGCGCCACGGACGTCGGCCGCCGTTACACCGACCACGCGCTGCGGGTCTTCGACGAGGTCAAGCGGCTGCTCGGTGAGCCCGCCCACCACCCGGTCAGGGTCCAACTCGTCGCCCCGGCTGTCGAGGCGTCGCTGTGGACGGGGCTGACCGCCATCCTGAGGTCGGCTGGGCTGGAGAACCCGCGGCTGCTCGGCCAGCTGGTGCTGGTCGACCCGCAAGATGCTCCGGAGCGTGCCGCCTCCCGTGTGACGGCGGACCGCGCGGTGCTCGCCGACTTCGGTGTGCGCTACCTCGGCGGCCTCCGCCAGGTGCTGAAGTGGCGCGAGGAGGACGTCGACCGCCGTACGGCGGTCACGCCCTGGAAGGACGGGGGCGTCTATCTGATCACCGGGGGCGCCGGCGGCCTCGGCTCGGTCTTCGCCCACGACATCGCCCAGCGGGCTCACGGGGTCCGGATCGTGATCGCCGGCCGTGCGCCCCGCGACGCGGGCAAGGACACCCTGCTGGAACGACTGCGGGAGCACGGCTCGGAGACGGTCTACGTGCAGGCCGACGTGGCGGTCAGGGACGACGTCGTGAGGCTCGTGCGGGAGACCCGGGAGCGGTACGGCCGGATCGACGGGATCTTGCACGCCGCCGGGGTCACCAGCGACGCGTTCGTCCTCCGGAAGGAAGCGGACGAGTTCTCCCGAGTGCTGGCACCGAAGGTCGCCGGACTGGTGCACCTGGACGAGGCCACGCGGGACGCGGACCTCGACTTCCTGGTCGTCTTCTCCTCGGTCGCGGGGGCCCTGGGCAATGTCGGGCAGGCCGACTACGCGGCCGCGAACGCGTTCATGGACGCCTTCTCGGCCCATCGCAACGCGCTGGTGGCCCGGGGCGAGCGGCGGGGGAGGACTCTGTCGGTCGCCTGGCCCCTGTGGGCCGACGGCGGGATGGGTGTCGACGCGCCGACCGAGCGGTCGCTGCGCGAACGCTTCGGGCTCGTGCCGCTGCCGGACGAGGACGGGGTGGGCGCCCTGTACATGGCCCTGGCGTCGCCGTCCGACCACGTGATGGTGTTCTCGGGTGATCGCCCGAGGATCGCGCGGACCCTGCTCGCCGGACTCCTCGTGGACGGTCCCGCGCCCCGGCCCCTGCCCTCGCCCGAAGCCGCAGCGGCGGGGATCCCCGACGGGAACGGGGAGACAGCGCCCGCGGAGGCCGGCGGCCTGGACACGGCGGCTGTGCCCGCGGCCGTCCCGGACGGGAACAGGACGGCTGAACTCGCGGAAGGCCTGGACGAGACCACCGCACAGCAGGCCGTGGCCTACTTCAAACGGCTCCTGGCAGCGGTCATCGACCTGCCCGCCGACAGGATCGACGCCGAGGCACCGCTGGACGACTACGGTGTCGACTCCGTCATGACCATGGAGATGACCCGCACCCTCGAGGAAGTCTTCGGCTCGCTCCCGAAGACCCTGTTCTTCGAGCACCGGACCATCACCGCTCTGACCCGCCACCTCCTCGAGACCCGTCCTCGGCAGGTCGCGGAGCTCCTCCCCCCGGGAGGCGGGGCCCGGAGGATTCCAGCCGTCGCTCCTGGCGCCCCTGAGTGGCCAGTCCTGGGGGCGGGACGCAGCTGGCCCGTGCCCTCCGCGACACCGGCCGGACGGACGGACGACCCGGCCCCGGTCACGGCAACCGGCGACATAGCGATCATCGGACTGGCGGGTCGTTACCCCCTGGCGCGTGACGTGCGGGAATTCTGGCGGAATCTCGCCGCCGGAAAGGACTGCGTCACTGAGATCCCGGGTGAGCGCTGGGACCACAGGCACTTCTTCGATCCGCGCAAGGGGGCTCCGGGCAAGTCTTACAGCAAGTGGGGCGGCTTCCTGGACGGCGTCTACGATTTCGACCCGCAGTTCTTCAACATCTCCCCGCGCGAGGCGGAGATCATGGACCCGCAGGAGCGGCTGTTCCTGCAGTGCGTGCACGACACGCTGGAGGACGCCGGATACGTCCGGGACACCGGCAAGGACCGTACGGGGAACCTGCTCGACGGCCGCGTGGGTGTGTTCGTCGGGGTGATGTACCAGGAGTACCAGCTCCACCGCACCATGGCGCACGATGCCGGCCCGGCGCCGATCGTGTCGGGCAGCTCCGCGTCCGTCGCGAACCGGGTGTCTCATGTGTTCGACTTCCGCGGTCCCAGCATGAGCGTCGACACGATGTGCTCGTCGTCGCTGATGGCCGTTCATCTGGCCTGCCGGAGCCTGGAGTCGGGCGACTGCGACACAGCGGTCGCCGGCGGGGTCAATCTCTCGCTGCACCCGAACAAGTACCTGCTCCTCAGCCAGGGCCGTCTCGCGTCGAGCGACGGTCGCTGCGCCAGCTTCGGCGCCGGAGGCGACGGCTACGCGCCGGGAGAGGGCGTCGGCGCGATTTTGCTCAAGCCGCTGGCCAGGGCTGTCGCGGACGGCGACCGGATCTACGGAGTGATCAAGGGCACCGCCGCCAACCACCGCGGCAGGACCAGCGGTTACTCGGTACCGGAACCGGTGGGGCAGGCCGAGGTCATCGGCGAGGCCCTGCGGCGGGCGGGTGTGAACGCGCGGGACGTGAGCTACATCGACGCGAACAGCGTCGGCACCTCCCTGGGTGACCCGATCGAGATCGCCGGCCTGTGCAAGGCGTTCGAGCCCTACACCGACGACCGGGGGTTCTGCGCGATCGGCTCGGTGAAGAGCAACATCGGGCACGCCGAGAGCGCGGCCGGCATCGCAGCCATCACCAAGGTTCTGCTCCAGCTCCAGCACGGTCGTCTGGCGCCCTCTCTGCACGCCTCGACGCTCAACCCGCACATCGATTTCGAGCAGACCCCGTTCGTGGTGCAGCGGGAGTCCGCCGAGTGGCCGGCCCCCTTGTCGCAGGACGGCACGCGCGGCGCGCCGCCCCGCGTGGCGGGCGTGTCCGCGTTCGGGGCCGGCGGCTCCAACGTGCACGTCGTGATGGCGGAGTACGTCCCCGACAGCCCCCCGCAGCCTTCGCCGGCCGGCACCGACCCGCGTGCCGTGATACCGCTGTCGGCCCGTACGGCAGAACAGCTGAGGGCGCGGGCCGAGCAACTGGTGGAGTGGCTGGGCCGCCCCGAGAACGCGGACCTCGCGCTCGCGGACGTCGCCTACACCCTGCAGGTCGGCCGCGAGGCACGGGAGGAACGCCTCGGTGTCGTCGCCTCCTCCGTGCCCGACCTGGTCGAGAGGCTCGGTCGGTTCCTGGCGGACGACTTCGCGGGCGGTGAGATCGTCCGCGGCTCGGTCACCGGTGCCGCCCGGACGCTGACGTTGTTCGCGTCGGACTCCGACCTCGACGTGATGATCGCGGCGTGGGCCGAGAAGGGGAAGTACGAGAAGCTGCTCGAACTGTGGGTCAACGGAGTGCCCGTGAGCTGGCGGTCCCTCTACAGCACCGGTACTCCGCGGCGGGTCGCGCTGCCGGCCTACCCCTTCGCGGCCGAGCGGTACTCCGCCTTCGACGGCCTGCCGGCCGCCGAGCGGGCCGTGCCCGGTGGACCGGCGCCGCTGCATCCGCTGGCGCAGGTCAATACGTCCGACTTCACCGAGCAGCGCTTCACCTCCGTCGTGACCGGAGAGGAACGCTTCCTCGGCGAACGCGCCGCTCGCATCGTGCCCGGCGCGGCCTTCCTGGAGATGGCCGTGGCCGCGAGCTGCCTGAGCAGCCGGGCCGTCGTCGACCCCTCGGCGCCGGTCGTGCTGCGCGACATCGTGTTCACGCAGCCTCTCGACCCGGGTGAGGGCCTGCGCGAGGTGCACGTCGGACTGCGCCCGCAGGACGACGGCGACATCAGGTTCCGGATCACGAGCACACCACCGGGCGGGGAGGGCGACTCCGACGCCGTCGAGCACGGCGAGGGGGTCCTCTTCTTCGCGGACGGTGCCGAGGAGACCGTGCTCGACCTGCCCGCCCTGCGCAGGGCCTGCGGGACATCCGGCCCGACCGACGAGCAGTACGACGAGCGCCACCACGCCGGCGGACCCGCGCACGAGCCCGCCTACCGCGCCGTCCGCAGTGTCCGGACCGGACCCGGGCAAGCCCTCATCCAGCTGGCGCTGCCGGATCCGGTGCGTGACACCGAGGACGGTCTCGTGCTGCACCCGGGCCTGCTCGACGCCGCGGTGCAGGCGTGCTCCGACGTCTTCGGCGGGCCCGGGCGGGAGCGGGCTCACGACGGCGGTGGACCCGCGGTGGTCCGCGCCATCGAGGAAGTCCTCGTTCTCGATGCCTGCACGTCCTCCATGTGGGCCTGGGTCCGGCCCGGCGCACAGCAGGACGGGCACGCGCGGGTTCCAGGATTCGACCTCGACGTGGCCGACGAGCAGGGCCGGGTCCGCGTCCGGATCGGCGGACTCTCGATCGATCGGGCCGCGTCCGACCGCGACGCCCCACGGGCGGCCGAGCTCGGCCCGGCCGCGGAGACCCGGGACACGACCTCTGCTGCGGGGACGGAAGCCCGCGCCGGACAGCCGGTCCTGCTGAGCCGGCAGTGGCGAGCCCGCCCCGCACCGGCCAGGCGGTCCGGCCACCCCGCCGCGCGCCCGACCGTGCTGCTCGCCGGACTGCCCGGACTGGAGCCCCTCCTGCGGGGCGACGACGCCGAAGTGTTCCTCCTGACCAGCGCGGACGAGGCCCCGGACGGCCGGTACACCGCCTACGGCCAGCAGGTTCTGGGGCACCTGCGCTCCCTCGCGCGCGGAGCCACCGGCCGGCACCATGTCCAGCTCGTGGTTCCCGGCACGCCCGACGCGACGCTGCTCTGCGGACTCGCGGCCGTCCTCAGGACGGCCGGCCTGGAGAACCCGGCCGTCACCGGACAGCTCGTCGTGCTGGACCGCACGGACTCCCCCGAACGCGCCGTATCGCGGATCCGCGAGAACCTCGGCTGCCCCGAGGAGACGCTCGTGCGGTACGTCGAAGGCCGCCGCGAGGTACCTGTCTGGGCCGAGTACGAGGCCCCGACCGGCCCTCACACACTGCCCTGGAAGGAAAACGGGGTGTATCTCGTCGCAGGCGAAGCGGGTGTGCTCGAACGTGCCCTCGCCCGGCAGATCGCCACGCAGACGGGGAACGCGACCGTCATCCTCGTCGGCCGGCCCCCCCTGGACCCCGAGTCCCGTGAGGTGTTGGGGGAGCAGGTGGCCGGCGGCGCGGTGCGCTACGAGCGAGCGGACATCTCCAGCCCTTCCGAGGCCGACGGGCTCGTCGCGCGGATCCTGGAGCGCCACCGGGGGATCGACGGAGTCGTCCTCGCTGCCGGTAGCACCGACGGCGTGCTCATCGCCGACACGCCGGACCGCGATTTCCTCGACGGCCTGGCCGCGAGGGCGGCGGGTGTGGTGAACCTGGACACCGCGACCCGGTCGCTGCCGCTGGACTTCTTCGTGACGTTCTCCTCCCCTTCCGGGGTGGACGGAGGTGTCGGCCAGGTCGACGGCGCCGCGGCCCACGCCTTCCTGGACGGCTACGCGCGGTACCGGCAGGACCTCGTCGCCGGCGGCGAGCGGTCCGGGCACAGCCAGTCCGTCATCTGGCGGTGGCGAGACGACGGCCTGCCAGAGGCCTCGGACATCGGTGACTTCCACCGGATCCTGCGCTCCGAGCACAGCCAGGTGAGGGTCTCGGCTCCTCCTGCCGGCCGCACCCGGGGCGACACCCCGGTCCCGACGCAGCGGCAGTTCCCCGCTTTCTCCACCGATGGGACGGACTCGTGACGCACTACGACAGCGACCTGCTCGAGGACGGGGCGAGCGCATACCTCGAGCGCCTCCTCTCCGAGATCACCAAGCTCCCCCTCGCCCGGGTCGACGCCCAGGCGGCCTTCGAGAGCTTCGGTATCGACTCCGTCATGGCGATGACCATGACGGCGCGGATGGAAGCAGTCTTCGGGTCGCTGCCCACCACCCTGTTCTTCGAGTTCGGTACGCCCCGGGAGCTGGCCCGGCACCTGGTCGCGACCCGGAGGTCCGACGTGGCGGCTCTCCTCGGCAAGAACACGACGGACACAGCGGACACGCCGGCCCCGCCCGCCGGTGCGGCCGCGCCCCGTACCGGTACCCGGCCCACGGGTCCCCTGCGACGCAAACCCCTGTCGTCGACGAGGTGGTCCACCCGCAAGACCGAGACGGCCGCGGCTCCGCCGCCTGCTTCCCGGCCCGCGCCCGCTCTGACCGAGCGGCAGGGGCTGGACATTGCGATCATCGGACTGGCCGGGCGCTACCCCCAGGCCCGCACCCTGGACGAGTTCTGGGCGAACCTGGCCGCCGGACGCGACTGCGTCACCGAGATACCGGCCGACCGGTGGGACCACCGGACCTACTTCGACCCCGACCCCGACGTGCCCGGCAAGACGTACAGCAGGTGGGGCGGATTCGTGGACGGCGTCGACGAGTTCGACCCGCTGTTCTTCAACATCTCGCCCGTCGAGGCGGAGCGGATGGACCCTCAGGAGCGCCTGTTCCTCCAGTGCGTCCACGAGACGGTCGAGGACGCCGGATACACCCCGGACCGGCTGAAAGCGCCGACGGACTCCGGCCGCACCCCCGCCGTCGGCGTCTACGTCGGCGTCATGTATTCGGAATACCAGCTGTACGGAGCCCAGGAGCAGGTCCTCGGCAACCCGGTGACCGTGTCCGGGAACATCTCGGCCGTCGCCAACCGGGTCTCGTACTTCTTCGACTTCCAGGGCCCGAGCCTGAGCGTCGACACCATGTGCTCCTCGTCGCTGACCGCCATCCAGCTGGCGTGTCAGAGCATCCGGTCCGGTGTCTGCGACATGGCGATCGCCGGCGGGGTCAACGTGTCGGTGCATCCCAACAAGTACCTGCTCCTCGGCCGGAGCCGCTTCGTCTCCAGCACCGGCCGGTGCGAGAGCTTCGGCGAGGGGGGCGACGGATACGTACCGGGCGAAGGCGTGGGCGCCGTCCTACTGAAGCCCCTGGAGCGGGCCGTACGCGACGGGGACCACATCCACGGGGTCATCCGGGGCGTCGCCGTCAACCACGGGGGAAGGACGAACGGCTACTCCGTCCCCAGCCCCGCCACCCAGGCCCGGGTGATCACCGACGCCTGGCGACAGGCCGGGATCGACCCGAACGCGGTCGGCTACATCGAGGCACACGGCACCGGCACCGCGCTCGGGGACCCCATCGAGGTCGCCGGACTCACCCGTGCCTTCCGCGAGCACGCCCGCGACGAGCGGGTCTGCGCGATCGGTTCGGTCAAGAGCAACATCGGCCACGCTGAGAGCGCCGCCGGCATCTCCGGGCTCACAAAGGTGCTGCTCCAGATGAAGCACGGCAAGATCGCCCCCTCGATCCACTCCGCCCAACCGAATCCGAACATCGACTTCGACAGCACCCCCTTCACGGTCCAGCAGACCCTCGCCGACTGGACGCGGCCGGTCGTCACCGTCGACGGCGAGGAACGCGAGCTCCCTCGGACCGCGGGCATCTCCTCCTTCGGGGCGGGCGGTACCAACGCGCACCTGGTCCTCGAGGAGTACCGGCCGGACCCGGACGACACGCCGGACCTCGCCGCCTGCGCCGGCCCCGTCCCGGTCGTCCTGTCGGCCCGCACCACGGAGCGCCTGAGGCAGAGGGCGGCGCAGCTCGCGGACTGGATCGAGCGGAAGAACCTCTTGACCGGTGACCTGCCCGCGCTCGCCCACACCCTCCAGGTGGGGCGCGAGGCCATGCGGGAGCGGCTCGGTCTCGTCGTGACCGCCATGCCGGACCTGGTCGTCCGGCTCCGGGACTTCGCCGAAGGACGCCAGGACACCGAGGGCCTGGTCCGCGGCAGGGCGCGCCCTTCGGCCGCTGACACGGGCGTGTCCGAAGCACTCGCCCGGCGAGACCTCGCGGCACTGCTGGCGCTGTGGGCCGAGGGTTGCACCGTCGACTGGCACGCCCTGCACGGGAGCCGGTGCCCGGCCCGCATCGCCCTGCCTTCCTACCCGTTCGCCAGAAACCGGTACTGGATCGACACCACACGCTCGGCAGCCGCCCTCGCCGGGCGCGGGACGACAGCGCCGTCCGACGCCGTGGCGACCGGTGACGAACGGACTGTGGCCCCCCTCCTCTTCACGGAGTCCTGGGAGCCCGAGGCGCTGCCCGCCGGTCGCCGGGCCGGTGCGCCGCGCACCCTGGTCTGTCTCTGCCCCGACCCGGCGGACCGGGCCGAGCCGACACGTATCGCCGACGAGCGGGACCCCGACCTCACCCTGCTGTTCGTCACGCGGGGACAGGCGTTCGCCCGGACGTCCGACCACTCCTACGAGGCCGATCACCGGAACCCGGACGACTACGTCCAGGTGTTCGAGGACATCCGGGCGCGGTACGGCGCGGTCGACGGGGTCCTGAACCTGTGGTCCCTGGACGACGCTGCGGAGCCGGGCTCGTACACCGTCACGGTGCATCTTCTGCGGGCGATCGCCGCGTCGGGGCTGCCGGTGGGGCGCGTCCTGCAGGCCGGAGAGTTCCGCGACGGCGTCGAGCGGGCGTACGCGGAGTCGTGGCTCGGCTTCGACCGCTCCCTCGAGCGGGCGCTTCCCGATGTGCGGTTCGCCGCGATCCTGGAGGAGGTCCAGGACACCCCCAGCAGGACGCCCCGGGGCGTCTGGTTCGAACGCCTGTGGAACGAGTGGACGGCCGGGACGTCCGGCAGCGTGCTGTACCGCGCCGGTGTGCGCCATGTAAGCCGGGTCCTGCCGAGTCCGGCCGGGGCCGGCCGGCACCTCCTCCGACCGCACGGCACCTACCTCATCACGGGGGGCACCGGCGGCCTGGGCCTCCTGCTCGCCGAGCACCTGTCCAGGAACTGGTCGGCGCGCCTGGTGCTGACCGGGCGCTCACCCCTCGACGCCCGCAAGCGGCGCAGCATCGCGCGCATCGAGTCCCTGGGCGGCGAAGTCCTGTACCGACAGGCCGATGTCGCCGACCCTCGGGCCATGCGGGAGACGGTGGCCGCGGCACGCGAGCGGTTCGGCCCGGTCCACGGTGTCGTGCATGCCGCCGGCGTCCCCGAGAGCGGCTCGCTCACCGCCGGTGACGTCCGATCCTTCCGGGACGTTCTCTCCGCCAAGGTGGACGGCACGCGCGTGCTCGACGACGTACTGGCCGCGGAACCCCTCGATTTCGTCTGCTACTTCTCGTCCACCTCGGCCGTCCTCGGCGACTTCGGCGGCTGCGCCTACGCGGTGGCCAACCGCTTCCAGACGTCCTACGCGCGCCATCGCGACGAGCGGGTGCGCCAGGGAGCGTCGTCGGGTGCCACGGTCGTCATCAACTGGCCCCTGTGGAGCGGTGGCGGCATGGGGTTCGACGACGCGGCGGGCATCGAGCTGTACCTCTCGACCAGCGGGCTGCGTCTGCTGGGGGAGGACGAGGGCCTCGCGCTCTTCGAACGCCTTCTGGGCTCGGACCAGACACAGCAGATCGTCATGGCCGGCGATCCGGTACGCATACGGCGCATGCTCGACGCGGACCCTGCTTCGGCGGCCCCACGACCCGAGGTCCGCCCCGCCGCACCCACTCCCCGCGCGGGCGTCGCCCGCTCCGCGGACATCTCGAACACGGAGGGACGGCAGGACATGTCGGCCAGGGTGAACACGGAGGGCAGGCAGGACACGGACGTCGAGGCGCTGGTGCTCTCGACCCTCAGGACGGCGATCGTCGACGTGTTGCGGGTGCCCCGCGAGCAGATCCACGCCGACGAGAACTTCTCCGAGCTCGGGTTCGACTCGGTCAGCCTGGTCAAGCTGGCCAAGGCCCTGGGCGAGAGCCTCGCGATCGAGGTGCTGCCCTCCGTCTTCTTCTCGCACGCCACCCCGGAGAAGCTGATCGCCCACCTGGCCGCGGAACACGGGGAGGCACTGAGCCGGCACCGCGCCGAGCGGGCAGTGGCCCCGGACACCGCTGCCGCGCCTTCCATGACCCCGGAGGCTGAGGCCCCCGTCACCGCGGCCGAGGCGCGGGCCGCGTCCGCTCCGGCACCGCGGTCCACAGCGGACACAGAGCCCGAACCGATCGCCGTCATCGGTATGAGCGGACGTTTCCCCGCAGCCCGGACCGTCGACGAGTTCTGGGAGAACCTCCTGAAGGGCAAGGACGCGCTGTCACCCGTCCCGGCGGACCGGCAGGCCGACTGGCAGGGGCACGGGACCGGGTGGCGGGAGGCCGTCCGCTGCGGCTTCGTCCCGGGAGTCGCGGAGTTCGATGCCGCGTTCTTCGAGATATCGCCGCGCGAGGCACGCACCATGGACCCGCGTCAGCGACTGCTGCTCCAGGAGACCTGGAGTGCCCTGGAGGACGCGGGCTACGGTGAACGGCGGCTGCGCGCCGGGACGATCGGCATGTTCGTCGGTGCCGAACAGGGCGACTACGCCGAGCTGACCGGGGGAGAGGGCGGCATCACCGCCCAGCACGAGGCGATCATGGCCGCGCGCCTGGCCTACCTCCTCGACTTCTCCGGCCCGGTGCTGACTGTCAACACTGCCTGCTCCTCGGGGCTGACGGCCGCCCACCAGGCATGCGCGAGCCTGCGCGGCGGCGAGTGCGACACCGCTGTGGTCGCCGCCGTCAACGTGGCGACCACCGCGCGCGGCTTCACCGAGATGGGCAAGTCGGGGATGCTCTCCGAGAGTGGGGTCTGCCGCGCCTTCGACAAGCGGGCCGACGGCATGGTCCTCGGTGAGGCGGTCCCCGCCCTGGTCCTCAAGCGTCTGTCCCGGGCGGAGGCCGACGGCGATCGCGTCCTGGCGGTCATCCGCGGCAGCGGCATGAACTACGACGGCCGCACCAACGGCATCACCGCTCCGAACGGGGCGGCCCAGGCGCGGCTCTACCGACAGGTCTACGAGCGGCACGGGATCGACCTCGAGCGCATCGAGCACATCGTGGCCCATGGCACGGGAACACGGCTCGGCGACCCGGTCGAGGTGAACGCCCTGAACGAGGTGTACCGGGAACGCACGGACAAGAAGAACTTCTGCGCGCTGACCTCCACCAAGACCGCGGTCGGTCACACCCTGGCCGCGTCCGGGCTGGTCAGTCTGATCGCCCTCGTCCAGTCGGTACGGCACGGCGTCGTCCCGGCGAGCCTCAACTGCGACCAGGACAGCGACTACATCGCGTGGAAGGACAGCCCCTTCTACGTCAACAAGGTGACCAGGCCCTGGCCGGCCGGCTCCACGGGAACGAGGCTCGGCGCGGTCAGCTCCTTCGGCATGAGCGGAACCAACGTCCACATGGTGGTGGAGAGCTACTCCGAGCCCGTCCGCCCGGCCCCGGCGACGGAGGCCCCGGCTCTGCTGTTGCTCCTGTCCGCCAAGACCCCGGAGGGACTGCAGCGGCGCATCCAGGAGCTTCGGTCGGCCCTCGCGCAAGGAGAACTCGACCACCAGCGGCTGCGGGACACGGCCTACACGCTCCTGGAGGGCAGGCAGCACTTCACCCACCGCTGCTCACTCGTCGTCAGCGGTGCCGACGATGTCCTCTCCGTGCTGTCTGCGGTCGAGAGCGGGCGGGACCATCCCATGGTCGGACGCGGCGAAGCACCACGCGACCAGGACCGTTCACTGTTGGACGTCCAGGCGGGAGCGCTGCTGGACGTGCTCCGGACACCCGGCGTACCGGCGGAGCGGTACCTGGAGGTGTGCTCCGCCCTGGGAGAGCTCTACTGCCGGGGCGCCTTCCCGGACTGGTCGTCGGTGTTCACGCCCGACAGGCCGCGGATCATCTCGCTGCCCGGCTATTCCTTCGCGCGCTCGCTGCACTGGGCCACCGACGGGCGTGATGCCCCGGCACGGCCGGCCGCGCGGGAGCTCGCCCCGGCACCCTCGACGCCATCGGAACCCCCGGCTCTCCCGGCACAAGGCCCGAGGGAGCCCGCCGCGCCGAGGGCCGTCCCCGGGAAGCACCGGATCCGGCTCCAGGACCCGGGCGCAGCGGCAGTCCCGACGACGGTTCCGGTGGGCAAGCCCCGGAACGTCGTACTGACCGACACGGGTGAGAGGACTGCGCGGACAGTTCCTCCGGCGTCTCCGGCATCTCCGGTTCCTCTGCCTCTTCCGGTTTCCCCAGCCCCCGCGCTGCCTGCTCCGGTGGCTGCGTCGGGTCGGGGCGGTGCGTCGGGTCGTTCTTCGCGTGTGTTGCGGGAGGAGTTGCGGGCGGGGCTCGCGGCGGTGTTGTTCCTGTCGGAGAGTGAGGTCGATCCGCGGCGTAATTTCGTGGAACTGGGTCTGGACTCCATCATCGGGGTGGAGTGGGTGAAGTCGATCAACAAGGCGTATGGCACGTCGTTGACGGCGACGCGGTTGTACGACTACCCGTCGGTGATGGAGTTGGCTGCTTATGTCGAGCAGTTGATGCCGGCCGGGGAGACCGCTTCCCCGGAGCCGGAGCCGGAGCCGGAGCCGGAGCCGGAGCCTGTTGCCGTGCCCCGGTTCGAGGGGCCCCCGGCCGCGGCTCGGACTGCGTCGTCGGGTCGTTCTTCGCGTGTGTTGCGGGAGGAGTTGCGGGCGGGGCTCGCGGCGGTGTTGTTCCTGTCGGAGAGTGAGGTCGATCCGCGGCGTA
>NZ_JBVIGN010000003.1:0-56724 GCF_055570785.1 Streptomyces sp. NPDC031100 | reverse complement strand
GGTGATGGAGTTGGCTGCTTATGTCGAGCAGTTGATGCCGGCCGGGGAGACCGCTTCCCCGGAGCCGGAGCCGGAGCCGGAGCCGGAGCCGGAGCCGGAGCGGGAGCCGGAGCCAGTGGTCGTGCCGGGACCCGTTTCCTTACCGGTGGCGTTACGGATTGCGGAACCACCGTCGGAACCGATACGGCAACCGGAGCCGGAGCCGGAGCCGGAGCCGGAGCCGGAGCCGGAGCCGGAGCCGGAGCCGTTGCTGCCGGTGCCCGGGGACGCCTCGCACGCCGCCGTTCGCGGTGACCGCGTCGCCGTGGTCGGAATGTCCGGGCGTTATCCGGGCGCGGAGAACCTCCGCCAGTACTGGGCCAACCTCCGGGACGGCCGTGACTCCGTGCGGGAAGTGCCCGCCGACCGCTGGGACATGTCCCGCTACTACGACCCCCGCCCCGGCCAGAAGGGCAAGACCTATTGCAATGCGATGGGCTACCTGGAGAACGCGGACTGCTTCGACCCGCTCTTCTTCAACATCTCGCCGGCCGAAGCGGAAGGCATCGACCCGCAGCACCGCCTGTTCCTGCAGGAGGCGTACCGGGCGTTCGAGGACGCGGGCTACGACCCCGGGTCGATGAGCAGGATGAAGTGCGGTGTCTATCTGGGCATCAGCGGCAACGAGTACAGCTTTCTGGTGTCCGGCAACGACAGCGAGGAAGACACCGTCGCGACGAGCAGCAGCAACGCCATCGCCGCCGCGCGCATCGCCTACTTCCTCAACCTCAAGGGCCCGGCGATCGCCCTCGACACCGCCTGCTCGTCCTCGCTCGTCGCGTTGCACCTCGCCCAGCAGGCGCTGGCCAGTGGTGAGATCGACGTCGCCCTGGTCGGAGGTGTCTCGCTGTACCTGCTACCGGGCACCTACGTCAGGATGTCGGGAGCGCGGATGCTGTCGGCACGGGGACAGTGCCGGTCGTTCGACCAGGGAGCCGACGGCTTCGTGCCGGGCGAGGGCGTGGGAGCCCTGGTGCTCAAGCGGCTGAGCGACGCCGAAGCGGATCACGATCACATCCACGGCGTGGTACTGGCGTCGGGTACGAACCAGGACGGCAAGACCAACGGCATCACGGCTCCCAGCGCCAACAGCCAGATGGAACTGTTCCGTACGGTGTACGACCGGTACGGCATCGACGCGGCGTCCATCGGATACATCGAAACGCACGGTACGGGGACGACGCTCGGGGACGCGATCGAGCTGGACGCCCTGAGCACGGTCTACCGTGAGCGGGGAGTCGCCCCGAGGTCGTGCGTGATCGGCTCGGTGAAGAGCAACATCGGGCACACCTCCGCCGCCGCCGGTGTCGCCGGTGTGCACAAGGTGCTGCTCGGCCTGCGCCACGGCCTGCTCGTCCCGTCCCTCCACGTCGAGACGCCCAACGAGCTCCTCGACTCCGAGGACTGTCCGTTGACCATCAGCAGGGACCTCCAGTTCTGGGAAGCACGGATCGGCCACGAGCTGAGGCGAGCCGCCGTCAGCTCCTTCGGATTCAGCGGAACCAACGCCCACGTGGTGCTGGAGGAATATCGCCATGCGTGACACGAGCGAACACCCCGGGTCATCAGCCGTCGTGATCGTCCTGTCGGCGGTGTCGGAAGGGCAGTTGGACACCCGGGTACGCGATCTGCTCGCCTTCGTCGAGGAGCAGCCGCGGCTCGATCTGGTCGACCTGGCCTTCTCGCTCCAGGTGGGGCGGGCGGCGCTGGACTGTCGGCTGGCCTTCACCGCCGACTCCCTCGACGCGGTGGCCCGGGGGTTGCGGACCCATCTCGGACAGGACGGCACGGTCGACGTCTTTCGGGGCCGGGCACCGGAGTCGCCGGGCTGGGACGAGCAGAGCGAGGAGGACCGCGACCTGGTCCGCTCGCTGGTCTCCGCCCGTGCGTGGCGCCGTGTCGCGGAAATCTGGGCCGGCGGTCGCGCCGTCGACTGGGCCCAGCTGTACGCCCCGCGCAAGCCCTTCCGCATCCCGCTTCCCACGTACCCGTTCGCCAAGGAGCGGTACTGGGTGGCGGCGAGCCCCCCGGCGCAGACGGGTTCCGTACCGCCTCCGACCGGTTCCGTACCGCCTTCGGCCGCAGTGCTCCACCCTCTGCTGCACCAGGACGCATCAGAGCCCGGAGGACGGCGCTACAGCTCGACCTTCCTCGGCGAAGAGCCGGTCCTGCGGGACCATCTGGTGCACGGGGTGCGGACGCTGCCCGGCGCCGCGTACCTGGAGATGGCACTGGCGGCGGCCGACCTCGGGAGAGGGACGGAGAGGCACAACGCCGGCGTCGCCCTCTCGGACGTGGTCTGGATCCGGCCGTTCCGCATCAATGAGCAGCCGCGCGACCTGCAGGTGGTGATCCAGCCCGACTCCCCGGACGGGGTCCGTTTCCGGATGTCCGTCGCCGGCGAGGACGCCGGGACCGCTGTGCTGTGCACGGGATCGGTGGTGACGTGCGAGGCGACGCCGGCCTCGGTGGACCTCGCACGACTGCGGGCCTCATGCGGCGAACGGCGGTGGGACGCGACGGAGATCTACCCCGCGTTCCGGTCCGCCGGGATCGAGTACGGCGATTCGTACCGCGCCATCGAGCACCTGCTCCTCGGGGAGTCCCAGGTGCTCGCACGCCTGGCACTGCCCGAAGAGGCGCGCGCCGACGCGGACGGCTGCCTTCTGCCTCCGAGCCTGATGGACGCGGCTTTCCAGACCTGCGCGGGACTGATGGCCGGGGAGCCCGACGCCGGGCGGGCGGTGTTCGTGCCGTTCGGGGTGGAGCGGGTCGAGGTGCTCGCGGCGCCGGGCGAAGCCCTCTGGGTCTGGGGCCGGCGTGCCGCCCGGGACACGGTCGGCGGGGCCACCCGTACCTTCGATCTCGATCTGTGTGACGACGCCGGACGCGTCCGGGTACGCGTCCGGGGCCTCTCGGTCCGGGCGCATCCGGAGACGACGGCCGAGGCAGCCCGCCCGCAGGCGGCCGAGGCAGCCCCCGCGCACGCGGATGGCGAGGTGTTCGCCACCCCGCGCTGGCAGCACAGGCCGTTGCCCGACGCGGCCGCCCCCGCCGCCGGCGGACGGGCCGTGGTGTTCGCCGAGCGGGGCGCTCTCGTGGACGGTGCCGCCCCGGATCCGGACTGCGAGGTGGTGACGCTCAGCTCCCCGGTCACCACCCTCGACGCCCGCTACATGGATTACGCGCTACAGGTGTTCGAAAGGACGCGGCAGCTGCTGCGGGACGGCACGCAGACGAAGTACATCCTCCAGATCCTGTTGACCGATGGACCGGAGTCGGGGGTGCTGACCGGTCTCGGCGCGCTGCTGAGGACCGCGGCTTCGGAGAACCCCCGGATCACCGGACAGGTCGTCGTCGTGGACGCCGGGACACCGGTCGCGGCACGGCTCGGTCTCCTTGCGAAGGAGCGGCGCAACCTCACCGACGCCACCGTGCGGCTGCGCGGGGACAGGCGTGAGGTGCTCACCTGGGCCGAGGAGTTCCCGGCGGATTCCCCCGGCGCGCCGTGGCGGTCCGGAGGCGTCTACCTCATCACCGGCGGCATGGGCGGCCTCGGCCGCATCTTCGCGGAGGAGATCGTCCGGCAGGTGAAGGACGCCAGGCTCGTCCTCGTCGGCCGTTCCCCGGCGACCAAGCAGTCGCGTTCGATCCTCGAACGGCTCCGGGCCTCGGGCGCGGAGGTGTCCTACGAACCCGTCGATGTCGCCGACCGGGCCGCGGTCAGGGCGCTGGTCGACGGGATCCGCCGCACGGCGGGGACGATCCACGGGGTCGTCCACAGCGCCGGCGTGATCGAGGACGACTTCATCCTGAGGAAGTCCGAACGCGAGTTCCGCGAGGTTCTCGCGCCGAAGGTCAGCGGCCTGGTGAACCTCGACGAGGCGACCGAGGACCTCGATCTGGACTTCTTCGTGACCTTCTCCTCCGGTGCCGCCGTCACGGGGAACGTCGGTCAGGCCGACTACGCGGCGGCGAACGCGTTCATGGACGCGTACGCGGAGTACCGCCAGGGTCTCGTGGCCGCCGGACGCCGGTCAGGCCGCACTCTCTCGATCAACTGGCCGCTGTGGGCCGAGGGCGGTATGGGCGCCGATGCCGACACCAGGACGGTGCTGCGCGACCGCTTCGGGATCTCCCCGCTGGAACGCGGCGCCGGTATCGCGGCATTCACCCGGTGCCTGCACACCCACCACCACCAAATACTCGTCGCCGCTGGGCACATGGACCGGATCAGGAAGGCGCTGACGATGCAGCAGGCCGGAGAACACACGGCACCCGCGAACACCGGGACTCCCGTCGTCCCGTCGGAGGCGGGCCGCGACGACGGACTGGCGGAGTGGACCATCGCGTACATCACCTCGCTGCTGGCGGAGGTGCTGAAGGTGCCCGCACGGCGCATCGATCCGGGCAGCCGCCTGGAGCGCTACGGCATCGACTCGATCCAGGCCGTCAACCTCACCGCCCGGCTGGAGACGTCCTTCGGGAACCTGCCGAAGACGCTGTTCTTCGAGTACGCGAACATCAAGGCGCTGAGTCAGTACTTCGTCGAGGTCCACGGGGACCGGCTGCGGCAGCTGAGAGGCGCCGTCCCGGCCGCCGCGGTGTCCTCGCCTCCGGCACAGGAACCAGCTCCGGCGGCCCCGTCCGCCGCCGTCACCGGACAGGCGGCGGCGATACCAGCGGCCGGGCCGGCGCATCGCGCGGAGGGGCACGGATCCGCGCCGCGCGCGATGGAGATCGCCGTCATCGGAATGGGCGGGCGCTACCCGCAGGCACCCGACCTGCGGACGTTCTGGCGCAACCTCGCCGAGGGCCGGGACTGCGTCACCGAGGTCCCACGGGATCGTTGGGACGCCGGTGCCTACTACGACGCGGACCGTTCCCAGCCGGGGACGACGAACTCCAAGTGGGGCGGCTTCCTCGACGACGTCGACCGGTTCGACCCGCTGTTCTTCAACATGTCGCCGCGCGAGGCCGAGTTCACCGACCCGCAGGAGCGCCTGTTCCTGGAGTGCGTCTACGAGACGCTCCAGGACGCCGGATACACGCGCCAGGACCTGACGGCGTCCTCTCCGAACGGAGCTGGAGGCAACGTCGGGGTGTTCGTGGGCTCCATGTACGACGAGTACCAGCTCTACGGCGCGACCGAGCAGGCGCTGGCCGACGGGAGGGTGGTTCCGGGCAACGCCGCGAACATCGCCAACCGCATCTCCTACTTCTGCGACTGGCAGGGACCGAGCCTCACCGTCAAGACGATGTGCTCCTCGTCCCTGACCGCTCTTCACCTCGCCTGCCAGAGCCTGCAGACGGGCGACTGCGAGGTCGCCATCGCCGGTGGGGTCAACCTGTCCCTGCACCCCGCGAAGTACCTCCTGCTGGGACAGGCCGGCTTCGCGTCCAGCACGGGTCGCTGCGAGAGCTTCGGCCAGGGCGGCGACGGCTATGTGCCCGCTGAGGCGGTAGGTGCGGTGATGCTCAAGCCGCTGGACCGGGCCATCGCCGACAACGACCGCATCCACGGAGTCATCAAGGCGACAGCGGTGAACCACGGTGGCCGCACGAACGGCTACACCGTCCCCAACCCCAACGCCCAGGCCGACGTGGTCGCCCGCGCCCTGGACAGGGCGGGGGTCGACGCGCGCACCATCAGCTATGTCGAGGCGCACGGCACGGGCACCTCGCTCGGGGACCCGATCGAGATCGCCGGCCTCGCCAAGGCGTTCTCCCGCCACACCGACGACCGCCAGTTCTGCGCGATCGGATCGGTCAAGAGCAACATCGGACACGCCGAGAGCGCTGCGGGCATCTCGGCCTTCACCAAGGTGCTGCTGCAGCTCGCGCACGGCCGCCTGGTGCCCTCGCTCCACTCGGAGAAGCTGAACCCGCACATCGACTTCGGCGACACGCCCTTCCGGGTGCAGCGGGAACCGGCGGAGTGGCGGCGGCCGTTGATCGACACCCCCGACGGACCTCGGGAGTACCCGCGTCTCGCCGGCATCTCGTCGTTCGGGGCGGGCGGATCGAACGCCCACGTCATCGTGGGCGAGTACGTACCGGCCGGGCCCGCGCAGGCCGACGATCCGGCGCAGTGGCCGCTGGGGTCGGTCATCGTGCTCTCGGCGAGAACCGAGGAGCAACTGCGCGAGCAGGCCCGGCGCCTGCTGGACTGGGTGCGCGAGGAGCGGATCGAGGATGCCGACGTGCCCGCTGTCGCGGCCACTCTCCAGGTGGCCCGGGAGCACATGACCGAGCGGCTGGCGTTTCTGGCCGGCTCGGCGGCCGAGCTGACGGCCCGGCTGGGCGACTACGTCGACGGCAAGGACGACGCCGGGTCGTACCGGGGTCAGGGCAGGCGCTCCCAGGACGTCGTCTCCGCCCTGGTCGAGGACGAAGACATGGAACGCACCATCGCAGCGTGGGTGGAGAAGAGGAAGTACGGCAAGCTGCTCGAACTGTGGACCAACGGGCTGGACCTGCCGTGGCGCAGCTACTACCCGAACGCGCTGCCGCGCCGGCTCTCACTGCCGACCTACCCGTTCGCCCGCAAGCGGTTCTGGGTGGCTGACGGTGCCCGGCCCGGGGCCGGGACGGCCGGCCGGGACGTGGTCACGGCAGCCGGCCCCGCCGAGCCGGCGGTGCGCGCGAAGGAGGAGACCGAGGCGGTACCGGCCCCCGCTCCGACGCCTGCCGGCACCCGCAGCGCTGCGAAACCCCGCGGCATCGGCCTGGCTCCCCTGGACGCCGGGTTCGGGCACGGCGGCGGTTCGCTGCCCGCGCGACCCACGTCGCCGGGCCCCGTCACGGTGCCGGAGGGGCCGCCCCAAGGGACCGACGCGCCCGCGGCGGCCAGTGCGGACAGCACTCCGCGTCCTGCCCCGGCGGACCCGCTCGGCCCGGCGCCCGTCCGGCTCGTCCCTACGGCGCGCGCCGTCCAGGACCAGGAGACTCTCGTCCGCGAGCTGGCGACGAGCCTTGCCGAGGCCCTGTATCTGCTCGACGAGGAGATCGACCCGGACACCAAGTTCATCGACATCGGCCTGGACTCCATCGTCGGCGTCGAGTGGATGAACGCGATCAACAAGCGGTACGGACTGGATCTGACGGTGACCCGGCTCTACGACCACCCCACCGTCATGGAGCTGTCGGCCTACATCGTCCGGGAGCTGGCCAAAGGAGGCGCCCCTCAAGGGCGACCCTTTCGTGAGGTGACCGAGCCTGTCGCCGAGCCGGAGCCGGGCGAGGCCGCCGAGCTCGAGCCGGTCGAGACTGTCGCCGAGCCGGAGCCGGATCCAAAGCCGGTCGAGGCTGTCGCGCCGGAGCCGGTCGAGGCTGCAGTACCGGAGCCCGCGGTGGGGCGGGAGGCGGTGCGGGCCGCCTCCGTCGCCGAGCCGCCGGGAGCGGATTCCCGCCCGGCCGGAGCGGTCGCCGTGGTGGGGATGTCCGGCAGGTACCCCGGGTCCGTGACCCTGGACGAGTACTGGGACAACCTGGCGCACGGCCGCGACTGCGTGGGCGAGGTGCCCGCTTCCCGGTGGAGCGTCGCCGATCACTACGACCCGCGTCCCCACCAGGAGGGCAAGGTCGCCTGCAAGTGGATGGGACACCTCGACGACATCGAGAGCTTCGACCCGCTGTTCTTCAACATTCCGCCCGCGGAGGCGGAGTCGATGGATCCGCAGCAGCGGTTGTTCCTCCAGGAGGCGTACCACGCGTTCGAGGACGCGGGTTACGATCCCCGTTCGCTGAGCGGTCGCAAGTGCGGTGTCTATCTCGGGATCATGAGCAATGAGTACGGCATGCTCATGCAGCGGCAGGGTGGTGAGACGACTGCGGCGGCCACGAGCGGCAGTAATGCCATCACCGCCGCGCGCATCGCCTACTTCCTCAATCTCAAGGGTCCCGCCATCGCCCTGGACACTGCCTGTTCGTCCTCTCTGGTGGCCACCCATCTGGCGACGCAGGCCCTGCGGAGCGGTGAGATCGACATGGCCCTCGTCGGGGGTGTCACCCTCTATCTGAGCCTGGACGCGTACCTGGGCATGTCCAGCGCGGGAATGCTGTCCCCGGACGGGCGCTGCAAGGCCTTCGACAACGGCGCGAACGGGTTCGTGCCGGGCGAGGGCGTGGGCGCGCTGGTGCTCAAGCGTCTCGACGACGCCGTCCGCGACGGTGACCACATCCACGGCGTGGTCATCGGCTCGGGCATCAATCAGGACGGCAGGACCAACGGCATCACCGCGCCGAGCGGCGCGAGCCAGATGGAGCTGGAGCGCGACGTCTACGACCGGTACGGCATCAACCCGGCCGGGATCGGCTACGCCGAGCTGCACGGCACGGGAACCAAGCTGGGCGACCCGATCGAGCTGGAGGCCCTGGCGACGGTCTACCGGGAACACACGGACAAGACCGGGTACTGCGCCATCGGCTCGGTGAAGAGCAACCTCGGCCACACCTCGGCCGCCGCCGGCATCGCCTCGATCCAGAAGGTGCTGCTGTGCATGCGGAACGAGCAACTGGTGCCGACGCTGCACTTCGACCGGCCCAACGAGCACTTCGACTTCGAAGGCTCCCCGTTCCGCGTCAACACCGAGCTCTCCCCGTGGAAGACCGAACCGGGATCCCTCCGGCGCGCGGCCGTCAGCGGCTTCGGCTTCAGCGGTACCAACGCCCACCTGGTCGTGGAGGAGTATCCGCAGGACGCCGCGGAGCGGCCGGTCGGGGGCCCGCACGTCTTAGTGCTGTCGGCCAGGAGCGAGGAACAGCTGAGGACATCGGCCGCCCGCCTCGTCGAGCACCTGCGCGCCCACCCGTCGCTGGCCCTGACGGACGTCGCCCACACCCTGCAGCAGGGCAGGGAAGCCATGGCACGGCGGCTGGCCGTCGTGGCCACCACGCCGGGAGAGCTGCTGGAGAAGCTGACACGGTACGCCGAGGCCGGCGTTGCGGACGGCGTCCTCACCGGCCTGGCCGCCAAGGGCCGGTCGGGGCGCACCGAACGGGTGCGGCCCGCCGGTCCCGACGGCACCGTGTCGGTGACGGAGGCCGAACAGCTGGCCGCGGCGTGGGTCGGCGGAACGCCCGTGGACTGGGCGGGGCTGACCGAAGGGACGCGGCCCCGCCGGGTCCCGCTGCCCACGTACCCCTTCGCGCGTGAGCGCTACTGGTTTGACGACTCCTCGGCCTCCGGGCGGACCGAGGTGCCCCTCCCGTCACCGAACCCCGTCGCCACCCAGGAGGAGCACGCGCCGACCGCGAGCGACGGCGAAGTCCCGGACGGTACGAACATCCTGCTGGCGCCGGTCTGGGACGCGGTCCCCCAGCGCGTACAGCAAGACGTCGCCCTCCCGTCCGGCCGAGTCGTCGTGATCGGCGGCACCGCGCAGCAGCGGGAGCGGATCCGTGCCGTCCATCCCCGTGCCGAACACCTGCCACTGGACCCCGGGGACACGACCGAGACCATCGCCGCGAAGCTCGAAGCCACGGGCGAAGCCCTCGGGCACCTGATCTGGCTGCCTTCCCATGAGACGGCCGCCGACCCCGTCGACGCAGCGGACGACGCACTGGTCGACGCCCAGGAGGCCGGCCTGTATGCCTGCTTCCGCACGCTGAAGGCGCTGCTGGGGCTGGGGTACGGCCGCCGCCCGCTCGACGTCACGGTCGTGACCGAGCGGACTCTGCGGGTCCGGCGCACGGACGTGGCCGACCCCGTCCACGCCGGACTGCACGGACTGCTCGGCTCGGTGGCGAAGGAGTATCCGGGCTGGACGGTACGCCTCGCCGACCTCGACCCGGACCACGACTGGCCGGTGGCGCAGCTGTTCGCGCTGCCCGCCGAGGAGAGCGGCAGCGTGTGGGCGTACCGTCGTTCCCGCTGGTACCGGCAGACCCTGGTGCCCGTGCAGGACACCGCCGCGGAGCGCACCCGCCGGACGGTGTACCGGCAGGGTGGCGTCTACGTCGTGATCGGCGGCGCGGGAGGCATCGGCGAGGCATGGACCGAGCACATGATCCGCGCCTACGGGGCGCAAGTCGTGTGGATCGGGCGGAGGGAGGAGGACGAGTCGGTCCGCGCCAAGCTGGCGCGTCTGGGCGAGCTCGGCCCCCGACCGCGCTACGTGAGGGCCGATGCAACCGACCGGGCGGCGCTGGAGAGCGCGTACCGGGACATCAAGAGGACACATCCGGTCGTCCATGGTGTGATCCACTCGGCCATCGTGCTGGCCGACCAGAGCCTGGAACGCATGGACGAACAGCGCTTCCGCGCCGCGGTCACGGCCAAGGTCGACGTGAGCGTCCGACTCGCCCAGGTCTTCCGGGGCGAGCCTCTGGACTTCCTCCTCTTCTTCTCCTCCATGAACTCCTTCCTGATGGCTTCGGGACAGTGCAACTACGTGGCGGGATCGGTGTTCGAGGACGCCTACGCCCACCGTCTCGCCGCCGAGCTGGACATTCCCGTCAAGACCATGAACTGGGGCTACTGGGGCACCGTCGGCGTCGTCGCCGCACCGGAGTACCGGGAGCGCATGCACAGGGCCGGTGCGGGCTCGATCGAGCCCGCGGACGGCATGGCGGCTCTCGATTTCCTCCTTTCCGGCACGTTCGATCAACTCGGGCTGATCAAGGCCCCCGGGGGTAATTCCTGACATGCTGAACGACATTCGCCGCGAAGCCATCACGATGGTGCCCGAAGGCACGCAGGTTCCCCTGCGCCACCTGTGCCAGGAGCAGGACGGTACGGCGGGCCCGGCAGCGGGCGTGTCGCCCGGTGCCGAAGCCGACGTGGACGAGGACCTGCTGAGCCGACTGCTGCTCGTACAGCTCACGAGCGCGGGGCAGCTGTCCGCAGCGGTCCCGCCCACGCTGCCCGGCGGCGGACTGCGGCGCTGGCTGGACGAATCCGTGCGGCGGCTGCGCGTCGGCGGGCTTCTGAGCGGCTCCCTTACGCGGCCGGTCCCGGCGGTGACGGTGGACAGCTCCGCCGCGTGGTCGGAATGGGAGGAGCACCGCGCCGACGCGCAGGGGGACGCCGCCCGGCGCGCGCGGTTCACGCTGCTCGACGCCACACTGCGGGCGCTGCCCGGCATCCTGCGCGGCGAGGTCCTCGCCACCGACGTGGTGTTCCCCGACTCATCGATGGAACTGGTCGAGCGCATCTACCGGGACAACCCCCTCTCCGACCGCTTCAACGGGATCCTGGCGGACGCCGCGGTCGCCGTGGTGCGGGAAATCATCCGCGCCGACCCGGCCGCCCGCGTCCGCATCCTGGAGATCGGCGCGGGCACCGGCGGCGGGAGCGTCACCGTCCTCCAACGGCTGCAGCCCTACGCGTCGCACGTGGAGACGTACTCCTACACGGACCTGTCGAAGTCCTTCCTGATGTACGCGCAGGAGGAGTACGGGCCGCGGTACCCCTACCTGGACTACCGGTTGTTCGATGTCGAGGAACCGCTGGCGGCCCAGGGCATCGCCGCCGGTTCCTACGACCTCGTCCTCGCCACCAACGTGCTGCACGCCACGAAGGACATCCGCCGGACGCTGCGCAACGCCAAGGGCGCGCTCAAGCGGCACGGTGTCCTGCTCGCCAACGAGCTCTCCACCCACTCGCTCTTCACCCACCTGACGTTCGGTCTCCTCGACGGCTGGTGGCTCTACGAGGACGACGAGCTGCGCATGCCGGGCGGTCCCGGCCTCTCCCCGGAGACCTGGGAGGAGGTGCTCGACGACGAGGGCTTCGGCTCCGTGTCCTTCCCGGCGCGGTGGCTGCACGAGCTCGGCTACCAGGTGATCGCCGCGGAGAGCGACGGCCTCGTACGGCAGGAGGTCCAAGAGGTCCAGGAGGCTGCGGCCTCGACGGAGGAGACGGCCGGCGAGGGACTCGTCGAGCCCGAGGTCCAGGAGGCCGCCGCCTCCGGTGAGGCGCTGGAACAACGCGTCAGGGACGCGATCTACGCGCAGCTGAAACGGTCGTTGAAGCTCGACCGGTCACAGATCGCCGCGGATGACGCCTTCATGGACTACGGCGTCGATTCGATCATCGGCGTGCGGCTGATCCAGCAGATCAACCGCACGCTCGGTACCGACCTCGCCACGACCGACCTTTTCGACCACGGTTCCGTCAGCCGGCTGGCGCGGCACATCGTCGACCACGCTCTCCCCGCCGCACCGGCGGAACAGGCCGCACCGCTGCCGGCCCGGCAGCGGGTCACTCCCGAGGAGCTCGCATCGCCTACGGCCGCCTCCCGACGGACCGCCCGGCCCGTGGCGGGTCTGGGTGCGGGGCGGACCGCCGCGGGCGCCCCGGCCAGGGAGCCCATCGCCGTCGTCGGCATGAGCGGCAGGTTCGCCGGCTCGGCCGACGTCGAGCAGCTCTGGGAGCACCTCGCGCAGGGCCACGACCTCACCGCGCCCGTCTCGCGGTGGGACCTGTCCCGCTACCACCCGGCCGGTGCGCAGAGCTGCGAACGCGGCAGCTTCATCGACGGGATCGACTGCTTCGACCCGGCCTTCTTCAACATCTCGGGCGTCGAGGCCACCTACATGGATCCGCAGCAGCGGCTCTTCCTCGAGGAGTCGTGGAAAGCCCTGGAGGACGCCGGTTACGCGGGCTCCGGTACCCGGGGGCGGCGCGTCGGCGTCTACGTCGGCTGCCAGGACAGTGGCTACGCGCAGCTGTTCGGCGCCGAGGCGCCCCCGCAGTCGATGTGGGGCAACGCGCTGTCGGCGATGCCGGCGCGCATCTCGTACCATCTCGACCTCCAGGGCCCGGCGATCGCGGTCGACACGGCCTGTTCCAGTTCGCTCGTCGCCATCCACCTCGCCTGCCAGGGGCTGTGGGGTGGTGAGACCGAGATGGCCCTGGCGGGCGGTGTCTCCCTGCAGTGCACGCCGCAGTTCTACGCGCTGGCGGGCCGTGCCGGCATGCTCTCGGCGAGCGGCCGCTGCCACACCTTCGACGACCGGGCCGACGGCTTCGTGCCCGGCGAGGGCGTGGGAGTCCTCGTCCTCAAGCGGCTCGGCGACGCGCTCGCCGACGGCGACCACATCCGTGGCGTCATCAGCGGCTCCGGGATCAACCAGGACGGTGCGTCGAACGGGATCACCGCGCCGAGCGCCGCGTCCCAGGAACGGCTGGAGACCTCGGTCTACGACACCTTCGGGATCAGCCCCGACGGCATCCAGATGATGGAGGCGCACGGCACGGGCACCAAGCTCGGCGACCCGATCGAGTACCGCGCGTTGAAGAAGGCCTTCCGCCGGTACACCGACCGGAGGGACTACTGCGCGCTGGGCTCGGTCAAGTCCAACCTCGGCCACACCATCACCGCCGCCGGCGTCGCCGGAGCCATCAAGGTCCTGCTCTCGCTCGGACACCGGACCATCCCGCCCTCCATCAACTTCGAGCGGGCGAACGCGCACATCGACATGTCCGACAGCCCCTTCTACGTGAACACGGTGAACCGCCCCTGGGCTGCCGGGAACGACGGCACACGGCGTGCCGCGGTCAGCTCTTTCGGGGTCAGCGGGACCAACGCCCACATCGTGTTCGAGGAGGCCCCTGGACCGGTCCGCCCTTCCACCACGTCCACCACGTCCACCGCGCACCTCGTCACCCTGTCCGCGGCCACCGCCGGGCAACTGGTCGAGCAGGCCGAGCGCCTGATCGAGCACTGTGAGCAGCGGCCCGGCCTGCACCCGGGCGACATCGCCTTCACCCTCCTCCTCGGCCGCAGGCACCTCGCGCACCGGCTGGCCTGGGTCGTGCGGGACGCCGGGGAACTGGTCGGGGCCCTGCGCACCTGGCTCGCCGGGGGGCAGAGCCCCCGCCTCAGCGCCGGCGAGGTCCCCGCGCAGGGGATCGACGAGCGTGTCGCGCTGCGGGACCTCGGCAACGACTGCCTCCGGCAGGCCGCCACCGACCCGGCATCACGCACCGAGCTGCTGTCGACCGTCGCGGACCTCTACGCCCAGGGCTACGACCTGGACTACGCCGCTCTCTTCGCCGCGGACCACCACACCCGCGTACCGCTGCCGACCTACCCGTTCGCCCGTGAGCGCTACTGGGTGCCCGAGCAGGGGGCGCTCACCCCGGCTCGCCCCGGCACGGCCGGGCCGCACCCGCTGCTCCACGAGGACGTCTCGGACTTCGGCGCCCGGCGCCACCGCACGCGGTTCACCGGCGAGGAGCACTTCCTCACCGACCACGTCGTCAAGGGACGCAAGGTGCTGCCGGGCGTCGTCTGCCTGGAGATGGCACGAGCCGCCGCCGCCCTGGCCCTGGGGACGCCCCAACCCGGAGGCGCCGACGGCATCGCCCTGCGCAACGTGGTGTGGGCGCGGCCCGTGGCCGTGGACGCCGAGCCCGTCACGCTCGTCACGTCTTTGGTGCCCAAGGGCCCCGACGAGGCCCACTACGAGATCACCGGCACGCCCGCTCCGGCGACCGGCGCCGCCCCGGTAGTGCACAGCCAGGGGCAGGTGGTACGCAGGGCGGTGATGCCGGCGCTGCTCGACATCGCGGCCCTCCGTGCCGGATGCGACCAGGGGGAGCTGACCGCGGCCGAGCTGTACCGGGCGTACGAGGCCATCGGGTTCTGCTACGGACCCTCGCACCGGGGGCTGGAGCGGCTGCACGTCGGCCGTGGCCAGATCCTGGCCCGCATCGTCCTGCCCGACTCGGTCCGCGCGGCCCGCGACGCGTTCGTCCTGCATCCGAGCCTGCTCGACGCCACCCTGCAGGCATCACTCGGCATCGGCCTGGCGGCCGGGGCGGCCGAAGCACTCGATGTGTCCGGCATGAAGCCCTCCCTCCCGTTCGCCCTGGACGAGCTCGAAGTGATCGGCGGGAGCCCGGAGTCATCGTGGGCCTGGATCCGCTTCAGCGCCGGCTCCCGGGCGGACCGGACGGTCTTCAAGCTCGACATCGACCTCTGCGACGACGGGGGGCGGGTCTGCGTCCGGATCCGTGGCATGTCCTACCGCGTACTGGAGGGCGAGGTCGACGGGAACGGGCCGGACGCGGTGTCCTGCGTCAGCTTCCTGCCGGTCTGGCGGGAAGCCGCACCCGGCGGCGACCCGGACGTCGAACCGCGGGAACGCGTCGTGCTGCTGCCCGACCTCCCCGGCCTCGGTGAACTCCTCGCCCGGCGGGATCCGGCGGCGCGGCTGCTGCCGCTGACCTCGGCCGCGTCCGGGATCGCGGACCGGTTCACCGAGTACACCGTCCAGGCGCTGGAACACCTGCGCCGTCTGATGGCCGAGGGCGTGCGGGACGGGGCTCGCGTCCAGCTCCTCGTCCCCGACGAGACCGGACTCGCCACCACGCGCGGCCTGCTCGGGCTGCTCAGGTCGGCGCAGGCGGAGGAGCCGGGGCTGCTGCCGCAGCTCGTGCTCGTCGACCCGGCCGAGACCGCCGAGCAGATGATGTCCCGGCTCGCCGTCGCCCGGCGGCATCCTGACGCGTCCTGCCTGCGATTCCGGGCCGGCCGAGTCGAGGTCCTCGACTGGCGCGCGGGCGACACGCCTGCTGAGCCCCGCGTGCCCTGGCGAAGTGGCGGGGTCTACCTCGTCACGGGCGGACTGGGCGGAATCGGCACGCTCGTGGCACGGGACATGGCCGCCGGGGCGTCCGACGTCAAGATCGTCCTCGCGGGCCGCTCACCGCTCGGACCCGCTCAGGAGTCCGTCCTGGAGGCACTGCGCGACCAGGGAGCCGATGTCCGCTACGCGCAGGTAGACGTCACCCGGGCCGCCGCCGTGCGCTCCCTTGTGGACGGCATCCTGCGGGAGCACGGCACCCTGCACGGCATCATCCACGCGGCCGGGGTGCTCCGTGACTGCCTCGTACGGAGCAAGACCGCCGAGGAGTGCCGCGCGGTCCTCGCGCCGAAGGTCGCCGGCTTGGTGAACCTGGACGAGGCCAGCAAGGACGTACCGCTGGACTTCCTGCTGTCGTTCTCCGGCGCGGCAGGGGTGTTCGGCAACGTGGGTCAGAGCGACTACGCGGCCGCCAACGCGTTCCTGGACGCCTACACGGACCACCGGCGACAACTGGTCGAGCGCGGTGAGCGCTCGGGGGCTTCCGTGTCGGTCGACTGGCCGCTGTGGGCCGAGGGCGGGATGCGGGTGGATCCCGGCACGGAGGCGATGATGAACGAGCGGCTGGGCATGGCGCCCATGCCGACCACCGAGGGCATGGTCGCGCTGTACGCCGCCCTGGAGGCGCCGCACAGCCAGGTCCTGGTCGTCGCGGGTGACGCCGACCGGATCAGGCGTACGGTGCTGGGCCGGCCGGCGGCGCCCGAGGTGTCCCGGCCGGCACCGCCGCGGTCGGCCGCCCCGATGGAGGACCTGGCCGCCCCCCGGCCCCGGCCCCGGCAGGCGACAGGCGACGCAGCCGACCCGGTGCGTACCGCCCTGGTCGCGCGGCTTCGGCAGACGCTGAGCGAGGTGATCCAGGTGCCCGGTCACCGGATCGACGCGGCGGCGCCCTTCGAGCAGTTCGGCATCGACTCGGTGCTGGCGCTCTCCGTCACCAACCGGCTGGAGGCCGATTTCGGCTCCCTGTCGAAGACGCTCTTCTTCGAATACCGCAACCTCCATGAGCTGAGCGGCTATTTCCTCCAAGCACACGCGGACGCGGTCCGGGCCGTCGTCGGGATCCACGGCGAGCCCGACCGTTCCGGTGCGCCCGAGAGCGCGGCCCCGGTCACCGTCGTACAGCCCCCGGCGCCGGTCGAGGTGCCGTCACCGGCCGAGCCGGTGCGGACCGCGACCCGTGAGGACGCCATCGCCGTGATCGGACTCGCCGGCCGCTACCCCGGCGCGGAGGACCTGGCCGGCTTCTGGGAGAACCTGGTCGCGGGACGGGACTGCGTCACGGAGGTGCCCCGGGACCGCTGGGAGCGCGGCCCCTCCGACGGCTTTGACCCGAACCGGTCCGGCGGCGGCCCCGCCCAGTGGGGCGGATTCCTCGACGGCGCGGCCGACTTCGACGCACCGTTCTTCAACGTCTCACCGCGCGAGGCCGCGATCATGGATCCGCAGACGCGCCTGTTCCTGGAGTGCGTCTGGAACCTGCTGGAGAGCTCCGGCTACACCCGGGACCGACTGCGCGACGCGCACGGCAGCAGGGTCGGCGTCTACGTCGGCGCGATGTACCAGCACTACCAGCTGCTGTCGTCCGACCTCGCGCACGAGTCCATCACGTCGGTGATGAGCTACAGCGCCATCGCCAACCGGGTCTCGCACTTCTTCGACCTGCAGGGGCCGAGCCTCGCGATCGACACCACCTGCTCCTCGTCGCTGGTCGCGATCCACATGGCCTGCGAGGAACTGCGCCGGGGCGGCGGTGACATGATGATCGCCGGTGGCGTCAATCTCTCCCTGCACCCCAAGAAGTACCTGGGGCTGAGCCTCACCGGCCTCACGGGCAGCGACCCCGACAGCCGGGCTCTCCTCGACGGGGACGGCTTCATCCCAGCGGAGGGCGTCGGCGCGGTGCTGCTGAAGCCGTTGGCCGATGCCGTCCGCGACGGGGACGAGATCCTCGCCGTCATCCGGTCCAGCGCGACCAACCACAAGGGCCGCACCAGTGGCCCGATGGTGCCCAGCCCGGCCCGGCAGGAGGGGCTGATCGCGCAGAACCTGGAGCGGGCGGGCATCCACCCGCGCACGATCAGCTATGCCGAGGTGTCGGCCAACGGTTCCCAGATGGGCGACGCCATCGAATTCGCGGCGCTGCGGGACGCCTTCGGCGAGCACACCCGTGACGAAGGATTCTGCGCCGTCGGCACGGTCAAGTCCACGCTGGGCAACATGGAGGCGGCCTCGGGCATAGCCCAGCTGAGCAAGGTCGTCCTGCAGCTCGCGCACCGCCGACTCGTCCCCTTCGTCGGGAAGGGCCGGCTCAACCCGGGGGTGGAGACCGCGGGCACCGCGTTCTATCTGCCGCGGGAGGCGGAGCCCTGGCACCGGCCCGTGGTGAACCTCGACGGCCAGGAACGGGAGTATCCGCTGCGGGCGACCATCAACTCCTTCGGGGCGGGCGGTTCCAACGCCCATCTGGTTGTGGAGGAGTACGTCGCGGAGCCCGGGGGAGACGGCGCCGCCGCGCCGGGGCATTGGGACGCGGCCCCGATGCCGCAGATCGTGGTGCTGTCCGCCCGCACCGAGGACCGGCTGAGGGCCGTCGTGAGCCGGCTGCTGGACTTTCTGCCCACGCAGGCGGACCTGTCCCTCGAGGACCTCGCCCACACACTCCGGTGCGGGCGCGAGGCCATGCCCTCCCGGCTGGCACTGGTGGCGGGGAACCTCAAGGAGCTCGTCGCCGGCCTCGCCCACTACCTCGACGGTTCCGAGGGAATCGCTCCCGTACCGCTGTTCACCGGCACCGCCGGGCGGGACGACTCGGACCTCGACCTGCTGCTCGGTGGACGGGCCGGGGAGGCGCTGGTCCGCGAGCTGCTGGCCGAGAACCACCTCGAGAAGCTGGCCCTGTTGTGGGCGCGAGGCGGCAACGTGCCCTGGGAGTCGGTGCGGCGCGGCGACCGGATGCCGCGGATCCTCCGGTCGTTGCCGACCTATCCCTTCGACCGGAAGCGGTACTGGGTGCCCGCGCCCCCGGGAGAGGACGCCAGGACCACGATTCCCGCTCCTTCGGCCGCTCCCGTGGCACCGCCTACGGCGGTGGCTGCGCCGGCCGGCGCAGCAGCGGACCGGATCACGGCCGTCGTCGCCGAGGTGCTGGGGATGCGGACGGACGAACTCGACCTCGCCACGCCGCTGGAGGACCTCGGCTTCAGCTCCATACACGCCACCCAGCTGCTCCAGGCGCTGCGGGCCGAGGTCGACCCCACGGCCGATCTCCGTGCGCTGAGCGAGTGCCGGTCGACCCGGGACCTGCTGCGGCGCTTCGGGGCGGGGGCGGGCGCAGCCGTCGGGGCCGGGACGGCCTCCGTCCCTCCGGCGCGCATCCCGGAGGTCGTTCAGCTCAATGGCCAACGCGAGGGCCGACCGGTCTTCTGGTTCCACGGCGGGCTCGGCGGGGTGGAGGTCTACGCGTCGATCGCCGACAGCATCGAGCGGCCCCTGTACGGGATCCAGGCCCGTGGCTGGATGACGAACAGCGAGCCCTTGCACGGGATCCCGGCGCTGGCGGCGCACTACGCGCAGATCATCCGCACGGTCCAGCCCGAGGGGCCCTACGACCTCGGCGGCTACTCGTTCGGAGGCCTGCTGGCCTACGAGGTGACGCGTCGGCTCCAGGAGCAGGGCGGGACGGTCGAGAGCATCGTCATGGTGGACACCTACGACGACAGCGTGGGGGATGTGACCATGTCGCGCACCGACATGCTGTTGCAGCAGGTCAACGCCCTGCTGTTCGCCGCCTCCAAGCCGGCTCCGCAGGACTTCGCCACCACGCTGGTGTCCGGCCGCGAGGTCGACTGGGACCAGGACGAGGACGCCCTGCTGGACCAGATGCTCACCCTCGCGCGACAGCGTGGGCTCAAGGGGGACGCGCAACTGCTGCGCGGCCGGGTGCTGCGCAATCTGGAGGTCCAGGAGGCCTACGGACTGCTGGACTACGACATCGCACCGCTGCCGCGGCCGGAGTCGGTCAACTGCTTCTACTTCCGCAACCAGAGCGGCCTGTTCTACGGGGAGATGGAGCCGCTGTTCTCCACGCAGGAGGACG
Source organism: Streptomyces sp. NPDC031100 (assembly GCF_055570785.1). Lineage (NCBI taxonomy): Bacteria > Bacillati > Actinomycetota > Actinomycetes > Kitasatosporales > Streptomycetaceae > Streptomyces > Streptomyces sp. NPDC031100. Next base: position 36,989 of record NZ_JBVIGN010000003.1, on the reverse strand, counting down.
GCGCGGTCCTGGACAACGCCGTCTACTGGGCGGAGTGGCAGCGGCAGCTGCCGAACTTCCACCAGGTCGACGTGGATGCGGCCAACCACTTCGTGATGCTCGGCGACCCGGCGGCGCTCGCCACCGTGCGGTCCTTCTGCAAGCTGTTCTACTCCGGCAAGGGGGACAGGCGCCTCCCCGTGGCGAAGGCGTGGGTCACCCGCCGTCGGAAGGCGCGGGAGACCGAGTGAACGCGATGGAGGTACGCGGTGAGGACGCGGCGGGGCGGCTCGGCTGTGCCTCCTTCCGCCGGGACTTCGGCGTCGACTACGCCTATCTGGCGGGGTCGATGTACCGGGGTATCGCCTCGAAGGAACTGGTGGTCGCCATGGGGCGGGCGGGCTTCATGGGATTCCTGGGCGCCGCCGGCCTGAGCCCGGAGCGGGTGACGGGTGACATCGCCCACATCTGGCGGCATCTGGAGCCTCACCAGCCCTTCGGAGTCAATCTGCTGTGCGACCTCCAGCACCCCGCACGGGAGACGGCCAACGTCGAGATGCTGCTCGCCCACGGTGTGCGCGTCATCGAGGCGTCGGCGTTCATCAAGGTCACCCCGGCCCTGGTCCTGTTCCATCTGTCGGGGCTGCGGGCCGGGCCGGGAGGCGGGGTCCACCGTGACACGCGGATCGTCGCCAAGGTCTCGCGGCCCGAGGTGGCACGTGAGTTCATGCGACCCGCGCCGCAGGACATCGTCGAACGGCTGGTGGCCGACGGCCGGGTCACTCGCGAGCAGGCCGAGCTGGCCCGGAGGGTGCCAGTGGCCCAGGACCTCACCGTCGAAGCGGATTCGGGGGGCCACACCGACCGCGGTGTGTCCACCGTGCTGCTGCCGTCGATGCAGAGCCTGCGGCTGCACATGACACGGGAGTTCGGGTACGGCGAGAAGATCCGTCTGGGACTCGCCGGCGGCATCGGGACGCCGCACGCGGTCGCCGCCGCCTTCGCCATGGGCGCCGACTTCGTGATGACCGGCTCCATCAATCAGTGCACGGTCGAGGCCCGCATCAGCGACGCCGTGAAGGACCGGCTGCAGACCATCGACGTCCAGGACACCGACTACTGCCCGGCGGGCGACATGTTCGAGATCGGGGCCCAGGTCCAGGTTCTGAAGAAGGGTGTGCTGTTTCCCGCCAGGGCGAACCGGTTGTACGCGTTGTACAAGAGTCACGACTCGTGGGAGGAGATACCGCAGGAGACCCGCAGACAGATCCAGGACGCCTACTTCAAGAAGAGCGCCGACGACGTCTGGCGGGAAACCTGCGAGCACCTTCGGAAGACGGGCCGCGAGTCGGAGATCGAGAGGGCCGAGCGTAGCCCGAAGCGGCGCATGGCTCTCATGTTCCGCTGGTACTACGGGTACAGCAGCCGGCTCTCGTTCATGGACGCCGATTTGGACCGGGCCAACCTGCAGATCCACACCGGGCCCGCGCTGGGGGCCTTCAATCAGTGGGCGCGGGGCACGCCCTGGGAAAACTGGAGGAATCGCCATCCGGACCGGATGGCGAGGGATTTGATGCGTGAGGCTTCCTCGATTCTCTCGGGATACAGGTAGCCGCGGGCGCAGATTTTCTGGCAGGGTGAGGGCTGAACATGATCGCGGTCGTCGCGACCAGCTGAGAAGGATGACGAGAAAGGATGTCCCATGAGGACCTATGTCTTCCCCGGACAGGGGGCGCAGCAGAAGGGTATGGGTTCATCCCTTTTCGATGAATTCAAGGATCTGACTCGCGCGGCCGACTCGATTCTGGGCTACTCCATCAAGGAACTCTGCCTGGAGGATCCGGACGGACTGCTCGACCGGACGCAGTACACACAGCCTGCGATGTATGTCGTCAACGCCCTGTCGTACTACCACAAGCTCCGCGAGACCGGGCTGGTCCCGGACTTCGTCGCAGGTCACAGCCTTGGTGAGTACAACGCGTTACTGGCGGCCGAGGCGTTCGACTTCGAGACCGGCCTGCGGTTGGTGCGCAAGCGCGGAGAGTTGATGGGCCGGGCTTCGGGCGGTGGGATGGCGGCCGTGCTGAACGCCTCGGAGACGGAGATACGCACCATCCTCGCCGAGAACGGGCTCGACTCCGTCGATCTGGCGAACTTCAACACGCCCTCGCAGATAGTGATTTCCGGCCGTGCCGAGGACATCGAGGCCGCGAAGCCGCTGTTCCAGACTGGAAACCACCTGTTCATGCCGCTGAGGACGAGCGGGGCCTTCCACTCCCGGTACATGGAGCCGGCCCGGGTGGAGTTCGAGGAGTTCCTGGCCGGGACAAGCTTCTCGAAGCCGCGGATACCGGTGGTCTCCAATGTGACGGCGAGGGTCCATGAGGATCACCTCGTCAAGGAGAGCCTGGCGAAGCAGATGGTGCACGCCGTGCGGTGGTCCGACTCTGTGGAGCACCTCCTCGAATACCCCGGGATGGAGTTCGAGGAGATCGGTCACGGGAATGTACTGACCAAATTGGTGGAGAAGATCCGCCGCGAACTCAAGAGTGCGAAGAAAAACCTTCCCAGGGCCGCGGAGAAGACGACCGAGAGCGCTGGGGAGATGGTCCGGAAGTGGAATGAACGGTATGCGGTCGGCACCCGTTGTCGGTCCACCACCGGAAATTACGGAGACCTGGAGACCGCCACGGCGGCAACCGTCCTCTTCGGGCACCGAGCGGCTGTCTATATGCACGGATACCGCGGATACTTCGATCTCCAGGAACTGCAGCCGGTCCCGGCAGCGCAGTGAACCGGACCGAAACCGAACGGCACGCCCCAGGGGGAGAAATCATGACGACCGTTGGAATCGAAGCAATGAACGTCTTCGCCGGCTCCTGTTATCTCGACGTGGAGAAGCTGGCGATCCACCGCGGTCTCGACACCGCGAGGTTCGACAACCTCCTCATGAAGGAGAAGACCGTCGCACTGCCGTACGAGGATCCGGTGACGTTCGGCGTCAACGCGGCCAAGCCCCTCATCGACGCCCTGTCGCCCGAGGAGCGGGACTCCATCGAGCTGGTCATCACTGCGACCGAGTCGGCGTTCGACTTCGGCAAGTCCATGAGCACGTACTTCCACGATCTGCTGGGGCTGAACCGGAACTGCCGCCTCTTCGAGATCAAGAACGCGTGCTATTCGGGGGTCGCGGCGCTGCAGACAGCGGCGAACTTCATCCTGTCGGGCACCTCGCCCGGCGCGAAGGCCCTGGTCATCGCCACCGACATCACCCGTTTCATGGTCGCGGAGAGCGGCGATGCACTCTCCGAGGACTGGTCCTTCGCCGAGCCGAGCGGCGGTGCCGGCGCCGTGGCGATGATCGTCAGCGACACCCCGCACATCTTCCAGATAGACGTCGGCGCGAGCGGCTACTACGGCTACGAGGTGATGGACACCTGCCGTCCCCTGCCCGACAGCGAAGCGGGCAACGCGGACCTGTCCCTGCTCTCGTACCTGGACTGCTGCGAGAACTCCTTTCTCGAGTACCAACGCCGGGTCGGTGACGTGGACTTCGTCTCCACCTTCGGTTACCTCGCCTTTCACACCCCCTTCGGTGGAATGATCAAGGGCGCGCACCGCAACCTGATGCGCAAGGTCGCCAAGGCGCGTCCGGCGGTCATCGAGGAGGACTTCCAACGGCGCATGTACCCGGGCCTCACGTACTGCCAGCGCGTCGGGAACATCATGGGCGCGACCACGATGCTGTCGCTGGCCAGCACCATCGAGAACGCGGACCTCTCCAGCCCGCAGCGCATAGGCGTCTTCTCGTACGGATCCGGCTGCTGCTCCGAGTTCTTCAGCGGCGTGTCCCGCCAGGAGAGCCAGGACCGCACGCGCGCTCTCGGCATGGAGAAGCACCTCAGTGCCCGGTACGAGTTGACGATGCCGGAGTACGACTCACTGCTCCAGGCCAACCACGCGGTCAAATTCGGCACCCGGAACGCCCTCCTGAGCACCGACATCGTTCCGCAGGCGCGGACCGGCAACGGCCGGGAACTCCTCTTCCTGAAGCGAATCGACGAGTTCCACCGGGAGTACGAGTGGGTCTCCTGAACACGGCGGCATACGAGACCGTCAAGGTCCGCTTCGACAACGGGATCTGCTTCCTCCAGATGCACCGGCCCGAGGCGGGCAACACCATCAACACCCGTCTGGTCGAGGAGTGCGCGGACGTGGTGCGCTTCGCCGAGGAGCACGCCACCGTCCTCGTCCTGGAAGGGCTGCCCGAGGTGTTCTGCTGGGGCGCCGACTTCGGGGAGCTCGCCGCGGGGGGCGGCGAAGCCGGGAACGGGGAATCGCCTGCGGCGGCCCTGTACGACCTGTGGCTCTCCCTGGCCTTCGGATCGTTCGTCTCCGTGGCGCATGTGCGCGGCAAGGCAAACGCCGGAGGACTGGGGTTCGTGGCCGCGTGCGACATCGTGGTGTGCGCGGACACGGTGATGTTCAGCCTGTCCGAGCTGCTCTTCGGACTGATGCCGGCCTGTGTCCTGCCCTTCCTGACCAGGAAGGTCGGCCCGGCCAGGTCCAACTACATCACGCTGATGACCCAACCGTTCACCGCCGAACAGGCGGTGGGCTGGGGGCTCGTCGACGTCAGCGCGGACAACAGCGGCAACCTGCTGCGCCGGCACCTCCTGCGGCTGCGCTATCTGCCCAAGACGGGAGTGACCCGCTACAAGAAGTACCTTCGCAACCTCGACGACATCCTGCTCCCCTCCCGGGACAAGGCCGTGGCGGCCAACCAGGAGGTGTTCTCCGACCAGGAGAACCTGCGCAAGATCGAGCGCTACGTGAAGACAGGGCAGTTCCCTTGGGAAGGAGAGTAGGGATGCAGAGCCCACCCGTCGAGTATCGGGAGATCAGCCCCTCCATCGTCCAGATCACGATGCAGGACCGGGTACACAAGAACACCTTCTCCGATCAGCTCATCACGGGTCTGCAGGACGCCTTCGCGAAGGTCGCGGCCGACGAACGGTGCAAAGCCGTCGTTCTCACCGGCTACGGCAACTACTTCGCGAGCGGCGGCACCAAGGAGAGCCTGCTGCTGATCCAGGAGCGGCGCATCAGTTTCACCGATGCCGACATCTACGGTCTCGCGCTGGACTGTCCCGTGCCTGTCATCGCGGCGATGCAGGGCCACGGCATCGGCGGCGGCTTCGCCATGGGGATGTTCGCCGACTTCGTGATCCTCAGCCAGGAGAGCATCTACACCACGAACTTCATGAAGTACGGGTTCACTCCCGGCATGGGGGCGACCCTGATCCTGCCCAGGAAGCTCGGCACGAGCCTGGGTGGGGAGATGCTGCTCTCGGCGCAGACCTACTACGGCCACGAGCTGAAGGAACGGGGCGTCCCCTTCCCGGTCCTGCCGCGCGCCGACGTGCTGCAGCACGCTCTCGAACTGGCCGAGACCCTGGCCGAGAAACCCAGGATCTCCCTGGTCACGCTCAAGAGCCATCTGGTGGCCGAACTCCGCGCCGAACTTCCGCACTACATCGAGCGCGAAGTGGCCATGCACGCGAAGACCTTCCACCAGCCCGAGGTCCGGGCCCTCATCGCGTCCCACTACACAGGAGGCTGACCACATGCCGGACACACGCGTCTTCGATCTGATCGTCGAGCACACCCGCGAGGTGATCCCCGAGCTCGAAGAACACCCATTCGCCCCTTCCGACTCGCTGCGCGACCTGGGAGCCAACTCCATCGACCGCGCGGAGATCATCATGATGACGCTGGAGTCGCTGTCGGTGAGCATCCCCCTCGTCGAGCTGGCGGACGCGAGGAACATCAGCGAGCTGGCGGATCTCATCCATGACAAGTCGGCGAGCTGACAGCCCCGACGTCGTCGTCACCGGCCTGGGTGTCACCACTGCGGTGGGCCAGGGCAAGGACGACTTCGTCGCAGCCCTTCTCGAAGGTCACCATGCCTTCGGGTTCATGCAGCGTCCCGGCCGGCTGCCTCCGGCCGCTTCCACCGACGAAACCACGGCATTCCTGGGCGCCGAGATGGAGGAGCCGAGCCTGCCCGGGAGCATCGCCGCGCGCACCGTACGCACGGCGTCGCTCTCGGCCAGGGCAGCCCTGGCCACGCTCCACGAGGCATGGCACGAAGCCGGTCTGGACGATGCCGACCCGTCCGGCATTGGCCTCGTGGTCGGCGGATCCAACGTCCAGCAGCGCGAGTTGACCCTGCTGCACGCCCGCCACGCGGACCGTCCCGAGTTCCTGCGCCCGACGTACGGCCTGGGCTTCATGGACTCCGACCTGTGCGGGTTCTGCACCGAGCAGTTCCCGATCCGGGGCTTCGCCCATACGCTCGGTGGCGCTTCCGCCAGCGGGCTGCTCGCGGTGCTCCAGGCCGTGCGGGCGGTGCAGTCCGGCGAGGTCGACGTCTGCATCGCCCTGGGCGCGCTCATGGACCTGTCGTACTGGGAGTGCCTCGCGTTCCAGTCCATGGGCGCCATGGGCTCCGCCCGCTGGGCCGACGCCCCGGCCGCGGCCTGCCGCCCCTTCGACCGGAACCATGACGGCTTCGTCTTCGGCGAGGCCTGCGCCGCGGTGGTCGTCGAGCGAGCGGGCGGGCGCCCGCATCCTGCGCCGTACGCCCGATTCCGCGGTGGCGGCAGGGCGCTGGACGGCACCCGGAATCCCCACCCCTCGGTGGAGGGAGAGATGGCCGTCATCCAGACGGCGCTACGGGAAGCCGGCCTGTCCGCGTCAGCCATCGACTACGTCAACCCGCACGGCACCGGATCGCCCACCGGCGACGCGGTCGAACTGCAGGCGCTCGCGCGCTGCGGACTCGGCCACGCACGGATCAACGCGACGAAGTCGATCACCGGGCACGGGCTCACCGCTGCGGGGGCGGTGGAGATCGTGGCCACACTCCTGCAGATGAAGGAGGGGAAGCTGCACCCCACCCGCAACCTGGTCGATCCGCTGGACGAGACGTTCCCCTGGGTGCGCGAGAAGGCGGAGGACTGCGCGGTCCGGACGGCGGTGAGTCTCAGCATGGGCTTCGGCGGAGTAAGCGCGGCGATCTGCCTCGAGAAATGCTGACGCCCGGCGGCATCCCCTGTCCCACGACCGAGGCCTCGCGAAAGGAGCGGCGATGACGAGACCGACCGTCTTCATGTACTCGGGGCAGGGCTCCCAGTACTTCCACATGACCCGCGAACTCTACGAACAGCACCCCCGCTACCGGCTCTGGCTGGAGCACTGCGACGACATCGCCTTCCCCGTTCTCGGTAAGTCGGTGGTGGACACGATCTTCGACCAGGACCGAACGAAGAGCGATCCGTTCGACTCCCTGGCGGACTCCAACGCGGCGCTGCTGTGCGTGGAGTACAGCCTCACGCGGGTCGTGCAGGAGATGGGACACCGGCCCGACGTCCTGGTGGGCTACAGCCTGGGCGAGATCACCGCGGCCGTGGTCGCGGAGGTGCTCCCGCTGGAGCTCGGGATCTCCTTCGCCGTGGAATTCGCCCGGACGCTGGCGGACCGGACACCGCTGTCCGGGATGCTGGCGGTCCTCGGCACGGAAGAACTCCTGTGCAGCCATGCCGGGTTGTTCGCCGACTGCTGGGTCACCGGACGCAACTTCGACGGCAACTTCGTGGTCAGCGGTCGGGTCGAGGCGGTGAATCGGCTCGAACGCTCCCTGGGGCAGGAGGGGATCGTCTGCCAGCGGCTCCCGGTCAACCACGGCGTGCACACCGAACTCATCGACCCGGTCGAGGAACACGTGCGCGGCCTCCTCGGCACCGTGACCCTGGCTCCGCCGAAGATCCCGATCGTCTCGTCCGCCTCGGCGGACCGGGTCGCCGAGGTGACGGCCGACGGCATCTGGGCCGCCATGAGAAGTCCGGTGGATTTCGCGCGGACCATCGAGAAGCTGTCCGCCGCCGGCGACGCGACCTTCATCGACCTCGGGCCCAGCGCGACACTCGCGACGTTCGTGAAATACATCCTGCCGCCGGGCAGCGGCTCTGTTCCGGTGCACACCATCAATCGTTTCGGACAGGACCTGAAATCGCTCCGCGAATTTCAGGAGCAGACAGCTTCCATACGTGGCTGAGCACGAGTACGGGATCCAGGAAGGACATCCGGTCATGTCGACATCGGGCGAGATCAGAATCTATCGGGACGCCACCGCGGTCATCACGGGCGCTGCGTCGGGAATCGGCCGTGCGCTGGCCGAGGAACTCGTGGCCCGAGGCTGTGAGGTCGTGCTTGCCGACCTGCAGATCGAGCAGGCCGAGGAGGTGGCCGCCGCTCTTCGGAAGGCCGGCGGGAAGGCGACCGCCGCCTGGCTCGACGTCACCGACCATGCGAAGTTCGAACAGCTCGTCAAGGACACCGTCGCGCGGACCGGACGTCTGGACTATCTGTTCAACAACGCCGGCATCACCCACGGCATGGGTGCGGGGGCCCGGCACTATCGCATCGAGGACTGGCGCCGCATGATCGACGTCAACGTCGTCGGTGTCGTCAACGGCGTTCAGGCCGCGTACAACCTCATGATCGACCAGGGCTTCGGCCACATCGTGAACACCGCCTCCCTGGCGGGTCTGGTCCCGAGCGCGGGGACGACCTCGTACGTCACCACCAAGCACGCCGTGGTGGGCCTCTCGCACAATCTGCGCATCGAGGCGGCCCAGCTCGGCGTACGTGTGAGCGTGCTGTGCCCGGGCGTCGTCCGGACCCCCCTCATCGAGGGCGGCGTGTACGGCCGCAGCGTCCCGGGAGTGACCCGTGAGATGACACGCGACATGTGGGAGGAGCAGAAGCCGATCTCACCGGAGGAGTTCGCCAAGAAGTCTCTGGACGCGGTCGCCCGGAACAAGGGAATCATCGTGGTTCCCGAGGTCTGGAAGCTGTTCTGGTGGCTCTTCAGGCTGTCGCCGTCTCTCTGCCTCAACATCGCTACCAAGAAATTCCGGGACCTCGGGAGGAGTGAGACTTCCGGCCGCTGACATCGGCGCCTGCCGTTCACCGGATCCAGACCTTTGCCAACCGTACGAACAGGGAGTGCCGACATGATCAGTCCGTCCACGAGTATTTCCACGGCAGCCGTGCCCCGGTCCGCGGCCACGGGCTGTTTCTACTCGACGGCATGGGTCGAGGCCGAAGGGCCCTCCGGGGTTTCGCTGCCGGGCCCCCATGTGCTGCTGTCCGCTTCGGACGTCGACGCCGATCTGCCGGGCGGGTGGGTCAACCGCGTGGTGCGCGCCCCGGATTCGCTCGGCGATGTGCTCCGCGAGCGGGCCTGGGGCTGCGTCGCGGTTCTGAGCGACGGGCGAGAGGCTGATGTGGCGGCGGGGCTGCGCATTCTGCAGGCCTGTTCGGAGGGCGTGCCGTCGCCCCCGCGCAGGGTCGTGTTCCTGCCGACGCCGGGTGCGCTCGATGACGCGGGGTTATGGGGGCTCGGTCGGACCGCCCGGCTGGAGCGGTCCGACCTGTCGGTTCACTGCATCGAGGCATCGAGGGAGCGGCTCTCACGAGCGTTGACCCTGAGTCGGAGTGACCGTCTGGAGGAGGACTACCGGTTCACCGGGTCCGGCGTGCTCCAGGTGCCGCGTCTGCGGCGGCACACCGTCGGCGACGGTGACTTCACCGCCCGTCCGGATGCGACGTACGTGGTGAGCGGGGGTTCGGGTGCTCTGGGTCTGGTGGCGGCCGAGTTCCTGGTGGACCGGGGGGCGCGGCACGTGGTGCTGCTGTCCCGGTCGGCGCGCGCGGGATCCCCTGTGCCGCCCGAGGTCGCGAAGCTGCGTCGATCGGCGCGGGTCGAGTCGATGACGTGTGATGTGAGCGACCCGCGTAGTGTTCGCCGAGCGCGGGACGCCATGACGACGGCCGGGATGCCGACGGTGGCGGGTGTGATCCACGCGGCGGGTGTCCTGGCCGACGGGGTGCTGGCGAACCAGTCGGAGCAGAAGCTGAGGCAGGCCTACGGGGCCAAGGTCGAGGGCGCGAAGAATCTTCGGAGCGTGTTCGCTCCACCGGAATTCCTGGTGTTGTTCTCCTCGGCCGCCTCGCTCTTCGGTGCCGCCGGTCAGGCGAGCTATGCCGCGGCGAACGCCACGCTGGACGCGTTGGCCGAGTCGTGGTCGCTGGCGGGTGAGCCCGTTCTTTCGATCCAGTGGGGTGCGTGGTCCGATGCCGGCATCGCGGTGCGTCATGGAGCGGTCGAACGGGCAAGGAGCGCGGGGTTCGGAGCGATCGGCAACGATCTCGGGGTCACGGCGCTGAACCGGCTGCTCGCCGGAAACGAGCGGGGAGCGGTCTGCGTCTCCCCGCTGGATTGGGGCGCGCTGTCGCTTAGGAACCGTTTCGTTTCACGCTTCACCCCCCGGCAGGCCGTCGATGCGCCGGTGTCGCCACCGCTGCACGACAACGTGGAGCAGGTCGTTCGCACGGCGGCCCGCGAGGCCGTGGGACGACAGGTCGAGGACAACGCCACACTGTCGGAATCCGGTCTGGACTCCTTGGGCAGCGTACTGCTGCGCAACAGGATCGCATCCGACCTGGAAGTCGTGCTGCCGACGGAATACGCGGTGGAGTCGGCAGATGTCCGCTCGCTGGTGGGGTACGTCTTCGAACAGATGCGGAAACGGTCGAGCGAACGTGCCCCGGCTCGGCGGGAACCCGTGCGGCAGCCGCCTGTGCAGCACAAGCCCGCGCACCGTAGTCCTGGCGCTTCACGGGAGCCCGCCCCGTCGCGTCGGCCGGTTCTGGTCATAGGGGCGGGCCTGGGCGGTATCGGCTTCGCTCGACGACTCGAGAAAATGGGCGTCGCGGCGATAGTGATGGAGAAGCGGGACAGTGTGGGCGGTGTGTGGAGCACATTGGCCAACAAAGACTCCCGAGTGCAGATCGATTCCCCCGCATACAGTTTCGACAGTGCGTTGCCCACGGTCCACGACGACCATCGATGGCGATCGGTGTTCCCGGGCAGGGGCGAGGTCCTGCAGCATGCGAACGCCGTGTCGTCCGAGTTGAAGGAGCCGATTCGCTTCAACTGCGAAGTGGTCTCCGTCAGGAAGGTGCGGGAGCAGGAATACGAGGCCGTGTATGTGCAGGGAGGCGTCACCAAGTCCGTCCGCGTCTCCGGCGTGGCGGCCCTCACGGGCGGACTTCACCGGCCCGTGCGGCACCGTTTTCGTGATGAGCACCTCTTCACGGGCCATATCGGGCTGGGGGTCGCCGACGACACACCGCCGGAGAAGTTCACCGGCGCGTCGGTCGTGATCGTCGGACACGGCGCTTTCGCCCTGGAGAACATGCGAACGGCCCTGGAGAACGGTGCGCGCCATGTGACGATCGTCTGTCGGCGACGCAACCTGGTGGTGTCCACCCTCTGCAACTGGGTGATCAATTCGAGCGACGGAGCGACACCGCTCAACGATGTCGTCGACATCATGCGGCCGTTCTACGAGCTCTGCGGCGTGGACATGGAGGACCTTCCCTCGCTCTCCCGGGACGCGGACGGAAGTTTCGTCCTGGACCAGTCGACGGTCCCGGCTGCCTCGGACGTCTATTTCCTTGCACAGGCGCGCGGCAAGGTGACCGTCGTGGAAAGCGAGATCGATCATCTGTCGGCCCGCTCGGTCGTCACCGAGAGCGGACAGGAGGTGAAGGCCGATGTGCTGGTCAAATGCCTGGGATCGACCACGGACCGGACCATCCTGTCGAGGATCTTCGGTGAGGACAGCGAGGTGGAAGGGCTCTGGATCGACGGGGACCCCAACCTGTTCGCCTACAACGACGGTGCACAGATTCCCCGCAAAGCGAAGTCTCTGCTCTGCTCCAGTTACGTGTTCTTCCTGCAGGCATTCGCCGAAGTCTATCTGCACTTCCGTGAAAACCCCGCAGAACTGAAGGCGCTGTTCACCAGAATCGCTGTCGAGGATTCGAGCAGGTCGTCGTCCGAGCGGTTGCTCGTCGAGTTGTGGGATTTCATCGAGCGCGCGAAGAGGAACGTCGCCTCGCGCACCGCGGAGCTCTGCCCGTTCGACCGCTTTCAGAGAGAGCGGGAAGCCGAGTGGCAGGCGTATGCCGCGCTGATGGGCGAGACGGCGGACGAGGGGGACGGGCTCTGGAGCATGATGCCCCCCACCATGTCGCTGCTGCACCGGCGGGATCCCGCATTTCCCGTGGAGCGACGGGTCAGGCATGACGACTTCGGCTCGGTGAGCATCTATGCGCCGCGTCGCCACAGGGTGCTGTTCCTGCCGGGCCGGGGAACCGACGGGCGCCTCGCCCGAGCCATGCTGAAGAAGGCCGGTTGGACCAGGCGCGAAGACCTCGAGTACGTCATTCCCGACGCGCCCTACACGATGCCGGCGTTCGCCAGTGCCGAGCAACTCGAGATCCGGGGCCTGGACTCCTTGGCCGAGGAGGGGCTCTACGACGTCACGGGGACCTACCGGGAGTGGCGGGCGGGTTTTCCAGAGCTGTGGAACCGGTACCACGGCACTCCTGCCGACATGGATGACGCTGATCCCGGGACGGCCTTGGACTCGGTCCTGCGATACCTCCGATCGGTCGCGGAGGCGCATGGACCGTTCGCCGGTGTCGCCGGATTCGGTGAAGGCGCCGCGACGGTCTCTGCGGCCCTCCACCGTCAGGCTCTGGGGATTGATGTGGGGCTGGGCGACGTACGGTTCTTCATCGCGATGTCCGCGTGGCGGTCACCTGCCCATGAGCGGGCCGGGGTGTTCGACAAGACCCGGCCCATCGATGTTCCGGTGCTGCAGACTCTGGGTGAGAGAGAAGCGGACGTTTTCCAGGCCGCTGCTCCGGTCTTCGGCCGGGACTTCCGCAGGGTGTTCGAACACACGCACCTGGGAAAGCACACCTACCCTTCGCTCACGCGCAGTCTCGATCAAAAGCTCAATCGCCTGCTTCATGCCGCATCCGGCACTCCAGCAGTAGATCGTGATCTTCATGTTTGAGCTGTGGCTGTCGGCGGTGATGGCGAGGAACAGTTGCCGGCTCTCGTTGTAGCTCGGCGGGCCAGGCCGTCCGGCTCAGTGCGACGTGTGTGCTCGTCTGCGGGCGCGACGGCAAGGAAAACATGGGCGAACATGGCGAGGGTGACCCAGGGGCTCCAGGGTGGGTAGCGGCGGACCTGGTGTTCATCGAGTCCGGCTAGGCCTTTCATGGCCTGGAAGGCCTCCTCTACCCGCCACCTGAAGCCGACCGCCCTGAAAAGGGTACGCAACGGAACTGCTGTAATGGAATCACCCCGGCGTAGGCGAGTTCGCCGATGGTGCGGTTGAGCCGAATCAACAGCTGACGATCCGCTGGACAACACTCGGATCGCTGTGCGGGATGGAGACCTGCGATGCGGCTGGGCGATAGCGGAATGGTGCGGACAAGTGATCAGCGGACCGCCCATTACCTTCCTCGTAGAGCCCGGTTCGGGTTCGTGGCCCTCGGGGCCGGTATGACTCTTTGCCCCTGTCCTTGATCATCCGCGGGGTGCTGTCGCCGGTCTTGGCGGCACCGGATGGTCGCTGATGGAAGCGTGTCCGCCGACAGGCAGGGCTGCGTAATTTGGCTGCCGATCTCCGGTGCCGGTCGGGCCACCGGTTGTGACTCCGGGGAGGGAAAGCCCGGTGACCAGCAACGACTTCAACTCGATCGATGTGTTCTGCGCCCTGGACGCGGGCAAGTCCACCCACCACGGCACGGCTCTGCCGGCCGACGGACGCACGACCTTCGACAAGCCGCTGCCCAACGGCGAGCCCCAGCTGTGGGAGCTGTTCGCCCGCCTGGAGCGCAAGGGGAAGGTCCTGGTTGTGGTCGACCAACCGGCCTCCATCGGCACCTCGGCAGTCACCGTCGCCCGTGCTTGTGGATGCGAAGTTGCCAATCTCCCGGACCTGTCGATGCGCCGGCTGGCCGATCTGCACCCCGGCACCGGCAAGACCGACGCCCGCGATGCCTACGTCATCGCCGATGCCGCCTGCACCATGCCCCACCTGCTGCACTCCATCGACCCCGACGAGCGCGTGGGGGCCGAACTGACCACGGTCCTGGGATACGACGACCACCTCGCCCAGGACGCCACCCGCACCTCCAACCGGCTGCGCGGACTACTCACCTCCATCCCCCCGCTCTCGAACGCGTCCTTGGACCACGCCTGCGCCACCCGGCCGTCCTGGCCCTGCTGCAGACCTGCGGCTCCCCGGCCGCATTGGCTCAGGCCCCCGCCGAGGAGCTCATCCAGGTCATGACTGACGCTGCCCCACGGATGCGGACCGCTCGGGAGCTGGCCGGACAGATCCATGCCGCCCTGGCCGAGCAGACTGTCCAGGTCCCCGGCACCGACTCGGCAGGAGAGATCATCTCCGGTCTGGCCGAGGCCCTCGCGGTCCCCCTCAAGCGCCGGAAAACCTGGAAACCCGGGCCGCCGCCCTGCTGGAGGCCCACCCTCTCGCGAAGGTCCTGACCTCCATGCCCGGGGTCGTGGTCAGGACCGGTGCCCGCATCCTGGCCGAGGTCGGCGACGCCAGGCCTCCTACGCGGGACTGACCTCCACCACGTGTCGTTCGGGGACCTCCATCCCGGGGGAAGGACCGCCCCGCGGCGGCAACACGATGCTCAAACGCGCGCTGTTCCTGGCCTCGTTCGCCTCGCTGAGCAGTCCCGAATCGCGGGCCTACTACGACAGGAAGCGGGCGGAAAAGAAGCGCCACAACGCAGCCCTCATCTGCCTCACCCGCCGCCGCGTCGACGTCCTGCACGCCATGCTCAGGCACCGCACCCTCTACCAGCCCGGGCACGAACAAACAGCCTGACCAAGCCCACAGACCTTGACCGAACAGATAGAAGCACCCCCCGCGAATCTTTCGGGCTGCAGTGCGTGCTCACGGGCAGTGAGTCATCCCGTGACCCGCATGTACCTGATGCGGCGTCAGATAAGTCAGCATCTGGTCAGCGTCAGTTCCCGAACATCCTGAAAAGGCTGTCCGAACAGGCGCCTGGTCGGTGGCCCCCAACAGCCAGGTTGGCGCGGAAGCCCAGGCAGGGAGCCCTGTCACCGATGAGAAGCGATGTTCCTCACAATCATCGACTTCTACGCGTGCCCGTGTAGAGTGAAAACCGCCCTTGACCTGCAAAAAGCTGGCAGGGAGCCGTCTTCCAGGAGTCCAAAGTGCTGCGTACTCTGTTCAAGTCCAAGATCCACCGCGCCACCGTCACCCAGGCCGACCTGCACTACGTGGGATCGGTGACCATCGACGCCGACCTGCTGGACGCCGCCGACCTGCTGCCCGGCGAGCTGGTCCACATCGTCGACATCACCAACGGCGCCCGGCTGGAGACGTACGTCATCGAGGGCGAGCGCGGGTCCGGGGTCGTGGGGATCAACGGGGCGGCCGCCCACCTCGTCCATCCCGGAGACCTGGTGATCATCATCAGCTACGCTCAGGTCACCGACGCCGAGGCGCGGGCGCTCAGGCCGCGGGTCGTGCACGTCGACGCCGAGAACCGGATCATGGCCCTCGGCGCCGACCCGTCCGAGCCGGTGCCCGGTTCGGACCAGGAGCGCAGCCCGCAGGCCGTACGGGCCTGACCGGCGGACGACGACCAGGAGCGTGCGTGCCCATGAGTGACATCGAGATCCGCGACGACCGGGCGGCGGGCCGCCTGGAGGCTGTCGGCGAGGGCGAAGTCGCCGGCCACATCGAGTACTTCGTCCTCGAGTCGCCCGCGCGCGCCCTGGTCCCGGTCCACACCATCGTGGAGCCGGCCCACGAGGGCAAGGGCATCGCGGGCTCCCTGGCCCGCGAGCTGTACGCCCTGGCCGAGCGCGAGGGCGTCCCGGTCGCCCCGCTGTGCCCGTACGTCGTCAAGTGGGCCGAACGCCACCCCGAGGTGGCCCCGCCGGCCGACCCGGAACTGCTCGCGGCCGCGAAGGACTGGCTGCGCGCTCACCCGGGACGGTTCTGACACATGTCCCGGGACCGGCTGCGAGCCCCGGGACGTGCCCACAGGTGAGTGGGCGAGCGCCGCCCGGGTACGCGGGGGAGTAGTCCAGAGGCGACGTCCTGCGACCGCCCGGAGGCCTCCCATGACGCACCCGTACCCCGACCCCGCATCCCCGGGAACGCCACCGGTCCCGGGCCCCACCCCACCGGACCCGTACCCCACCCCGGTCCCACCCCCGGAACCGGGTCCGGCCCCAGCACCGGAGCCCCCATCACCGCCCCCCACTCCGACCCCGGTCCCCCCTGAGCCCTCACCCTCCCCGATCCCCCCGGGCCCCGAGCCCGTACCGAACCCGGAACCGGGCCCACCCCTCACCTGAAACCCCCGGGAAGCCGTAGGGCGCGGGGAACTGTGCGACCGGCCACGGCACACCCGCACCCGCGCCACGACAGCTCCCCCCGCCCCGCAGGCGCACAGGACCTAGGCCGAAACCTCCGTCCGGTCCCCACCCCACAGCGTGTGGAACGCCCCCTCCTGGTCCACCCGCCGATACGTGTGCGCCCCGAAGAAGTCCCGCTGCCCCTGCGTGAGCGCCGCAGGCAACCGCTCGGCCCGCAGCGCGTCGTAGTACGCCAGCGCCGCCGCGAAGCCCGGCGTCGGCACCCCCTGCCGGGTCGCTGCGATCAGCACCTCGCGCCAGTCGTCCTGCGCGGCGGCGATCTCCTGCGCGAACGTCTCGTCCGACAGCAGGCTCGGCAGGTCGGCGCGGGCGTCGTACGCGGCGCGGATGCGGTCCAGGAAGGCCGCGCGGATGATGCAGCCCCCGCGCCAGATCGAGGAGACGGCCCCGAGGTCGATGTCCCAGCCGTACTCCTCGCTGCCCGCGGCGATCTCGTGGAAGCCCTGCGTGTACGACACGATCTTCGACGCGTAGAGGGCCTGCTCCACCCGGTCGGCGAAGGCGGCGGCCTCCGCCTCGCTCAGCGTCTCGGGCTTCGGGCCCGCCAGATCCCGCGAAGCGGCCCGCAGCGCGGCGTGACCGGACAGTGACCGGGCGAACACGGCCTCGGCGATGCCGGACACCGGCACGCCCAGGTCCAGCGCGATCTGTACCGTCCAGCGGCCGGTGCCCTTCTGCTCGGCCTGGTCGACGACCACGTCCACGAACGGCTTGCCGGTCGCCGCGTCCACGTGGGACAGCACCTCGGCGGTGATCTCGATCAGGTACGAGTCCAGGCGGCCCTGGTTCCAGGTGCGGAAGATGTCCGCGATCTGCGCGGGGGAGTACCCGGCGATGTCCCGCAGCAGCTGGTAGGCCTCGCCGATCAGCTGCATGTCGGCGTACTCGATGCCGTTGTGCACCATCTTCACGAAGTGCCCGGCACCGTCCGGACCGACGTGCGTCACGCAGGGCGCCCCGTCCGCCGCCTTCGCCGAGATCTTCTCCAGCATCGGGCCGAGCGAGTCGTAGGACTCCTTCGGGCCGCCCGGCATGATGCTCGGCCCGTGGAGCGCGCCCTCCTCGCCGCCGGAGACGCCCATGCCGACGAAGTGGATGCCCTGCTCGCGCAGCGCCTTCTCCCGGCGGCGGGTGTCCGCGAAGTGCGCGTTGCCCCCGTCGATGATCATGTCGCCGGGCTCCAGGAGCGGGGCGAACTCCTCGATCACCGCATCCGTCGGACCGCCGGCCTTGACCATGATGACCAGCCTGCGCGGCCGCTCCAGCGCGGCCACGAACTCCTCGGCGGTCTCGGCCGCGATGAAGTCCCCCTCGGTGCCGAACCCTTCCACCAGTGCCTTCGTCCGCGACACCGTACGGTTGTGCACGGCGACCGTGTAGCCGTTGCGCGCGAAGTTCCGGGCGAGGTTGCGGCCCATGACCGCGAGACCCGTGACGCCGATCTGCGCTGAAGTGCTCATACCGCCTGCTCCCTAGCTGCCTCGTGACTACGGCTCCGTCCGTACGGGCCCTCGCCCATCCTGACGTGCCGCTACGGCGAGCGCACATCCGACCCGCCACGCACTGTTTACGCACGGAAGGCGCCCGTCTCCTCACTGTGGCCACCGCTCACGGCCGATCCCGCCAAGGAGGGCCGTTTCCCGGCCACTTGGTGACCACATGCGGCCGATTTGCCGTCTTGTCATGGCCTGTTCGGGGCGCTTACTTTTGCCGCTCCTGACGCATGCCGAGGGGATTTCGGACATGGCCGTACGCGGACGGCATCGCCGGTACCAGCCGAACAGGATCAACCGCGCCTCACTCACCGTCACGGCGGGCGGCGCCGGCCTCGCGATCCCGCTGGTCGCCGCGGGCACCGCCGACGCGGCCGACGCGTCCACCTGGAACAAGGTCGCCGCCTGCGAGTCCAGCGGAAACTGGGGCATCAACACCGGCAACGGCTACTACGGCGGACTGCAGTTCACCCAGTCCACCTGGGAGGCGTACGGCGGCACCCGGTACGCGCCGCGCGCCGATCTCGCGAGCCGCGACCAGCAGATCGCCATCGCCGAGAAGGTCCTCGACGGACAGGGGCCCGGTGCGTGGCCGGTGTGCTCGGTGCGGGCCGGGCTGGCCCGGGGTGGTGGCACACCCGACGTACACACGGACAGCGCCGCGACCCGCCCCGCGAAGACCTCCTCGGTGCGGGACGTACAGCCGCAGACCACCCCGCAGTCCCGCGCGGGCAAGGCGGAGATGTACACGGTGGTGCACGGTGACACGCTCTCCGGCATCGCCGGCGAACACCACGTCCAGGGCGGCTGGCGCCGGCTGTACGCGGGCAACCGCGCCACCATCGGCTCCGATCCGGACCTGATCCTGCCGGGCCAGCGGCTCAGCCTGCGCGCCACCGCCTCCCCGGCATCCGACACGCACACCGACACGCACACCGACACCAAGCCCAAGGCCCCGAAGAAGAAAGCCCCTTCGGAGCAGAAGACCTCCCATCACTCGACGTCCCACGCCGGCCGTGCGCTCGTCGTCCCGGTCAACGCCGCCATCGGCACCGGCTACCACGTCGCCGGGTCGCACTGGTCGAAGGGCTACCACACCGGGATCGACTTCCTCGTGCCGACCGGCACCTCCGTGCGGGCCGCGGCGGCCGGACACGTGGTCGCCGCGGGCTGGGGCGGGTCCTACGGCTACCAGGTGGTCATCCGGCACGCCGACGGGCGCTACACCCAGTACGGCCACCTGTCCGCCATCTCCGTGCGCGCCGGGCAGAGCGTGTCCGCGGGGCAGCGCATCGGCCGCTCGGGGGCCACCGGAAACGTCACGGGCCCGCATCTGCACTTCGAGGTGCGGACGGGGCCCGGCTTCGGTACGGACATCGACCCGGTCGCCTATCTCCGGGCCGGCGGCGTCAGGATCTGACCCGCGTACGGTCCCGGACGGGAAGCGGCATGAAGTAGCTTGCGGACAGCAGGGGGTACGTCAGCACAGCGGGGGCGGCCGACGGGGCGCCGCCGCTCTCGCCGTCGTCGGCCTGGGCCGCCAGGATCACGTCCGGGAGGCTGGCGCCGACCGGCGCGCTCAGGTCCTGCGGCACCGGCCCGGCCGCGATCTCTCCGGCCTCTGCCTCGGGAAGCGCCTCCTCCAGCTCCGTCTCCGCGGCCGTACGCTGCCGCGGCACGCTTGCGAGCAGCTCGTCGGCGTCGGACGCGGTCTCCGGGACCGGCTCCGCAGCCGGGGCGCTCTCCAGCCGCTCCGTCGTCAGCAGGATCAGGCCACCCGCGGCCACCACGCCGCAGCCCAGGGCGAGCACCGTGCCCGTGGTGCCGTAGCGGAACGTCTCTCCGAACATCATGATGCCGACCGCGGCGGCCAGCACCGGGTTGACCACCGTGAGCGTGGCCAGCGGCGCGGCGAGGCCGCCGCCCCGGTAGGAGGCCTGGGACAGCAGGACGCCGGCGGTCGCGAACACGCCGATCAGTGCGAGGGACGACAGCTCGCCGAGGCTCATCCCGCTGTCCCAGTCGACCGTGGCCGTCTTGGTGAACACCGACGACATGCCGAAGGCGATGCCGGAGGCGGTGGCGAGCAGCACGCTGCGCACGGCCGGATGCCGGTGCACGGCCAGGCCCGCGCACATCAGCGCCGCGACCGCCCCGCCGGCGACCAGCGCGCCGGCCAGACGCTGGGCCGCGTCGAGCGAGTGCGCGTCGGCCGAGCCGACCAGGGACAGCAGGCCCGCAAGACCCACCGTGGCCATGATCGCGCCCCGCCAGGCGGTCGCCCCGGCCCTGCGGCCGATGCACAACGCCGCCATGGGCAGGGCGAAGACGATGGTCAGCGCGCCCAGCGGCTGCACCAGGCTGAGCGGGCCGCAGGCCAGCGCCACGACGTGCAGCACGCCGCCGAGCCCGTTCAGCGCCATCGCGGCCCACCAGCCGGCCCGGCGCAACGGCATGTACGACCCGTCGGGAGAGGACACCGCGACCTGCTCCTGCACGATCGCTCCGCCGGCGTAGGCGACGGCGGAGACGAACGACAGGAGCACGGACAACGCGAGGGCGCTCATCTGCAGCTCCACTGCATGTGGCAGGACCCCGGGGCCCGGCGCGGCGAACGGTCGGCTTCCATGGTCAACACTCTGCCCGCTCGGGGCTCTTCCCGTCGTCGTACCTGAGCACGCATTGGGTCCTACTGCCGATGGAGTACGCCGACCGTGCGATCATCCCCAAGGCGGGTGACCACGGGTGGACACCCCGGGGTCCGTGCCGCGAACGGGCCTGGTACTAGTGCTCCTCGTGGACCTCGACCCCGATCTCGCCGCCCTCCGCCCGCTCGGCGGGTTCTTCGTCCTGCGCACCGTCGCAGCGGCGTCGGAGCCGGCTTCCCCGTCGTTGCCGACGCTCGCGGAGGCGTACGCAACGGCATCATCGGATGATTACCGCACTGCGCTCACTGTCCGTGTCGACACCGTCGGGCACCGTCTCCACACAGCCGAACCGCGTGTTGCCGCCTCCATCGCCCACCTGGGCCTCGCCTCCCGGCTGTGGTCCCCGGCCCTGGCCTGTGCCGCCCTGTACGGCCGGCTGCCCGACCTCGACCCCGGCCTGTTGCGCTGGGACGCCGCCGCCACCGCCCCCGACGACCTGTGGCTGACCGAGGTGCGCCCGCTGCCCGGTGACGCGGCGACGCTCGCGGACACCGTGCTGCACGGTCACCTCGAACCCCTAGGGGAGACCCTGAAGGCCCGTTACGGCGTCGCGGCCGGCCTGTTGTGGGGCAACGCCGGCTCCGCGCTCGCCGGCGCGGTCCGCGAACTGGACCGCTGGGCACGCGCGAACGGCCGTACCGAGGTCGCGGACCGGGCCCGCACCCTCACGGACGCACTCTTCACCCACCCCCTCCTGCGTACCACCGGCACCCGCACCGGCACGGCCTTCCGCCGCCGCAGCTGCTGCCTGTACTACCGCGTCCCGGGCGGCGGAGTCTGCGGCGACTGCTGCTTCACCCGGCCGCCGCGCTCTTCCCCGGACGCCGCTTCTGGGTGACCATGAAGGGAACCTGCCGCCGGGACAAGGGGGTTGTCGGGTGCGTGTGGGACTGCTGACCCGGGAGTACCCCCCGGACGTGTACGGCGGCGCGGGCGTCCATGTGGAGTTCCTCGCCCGGGAGCTGACCTCCCTGGTGGACCTGGAGGTGCACTGCTGGGGCGAGGGACGCGGCGTCGGCGTCGTACGTCACCGCCCCTGGTCCGTCCTCGACGGCTCCAACGACGCGCTGCGCACCTTCTCCGTGGACCTGTCCATCGCCGCCGCCCTCGAAGGCCGCGAACTCGTCCACTCCCACACCTGGTACGCCCATCTCGCCGGCCACTTCGCCAAGCTCCTGTACGGCATCCCGCACGTGGTGACCGCCCACTCGCTGGAGCCCCTGCGCCCCTGGAAGGCCGAGCAACTGGGCGGCGGATACGCCCTGTCGAGCTGGGCCGAGCGCACCGCCGTCGAGGCCGCGGACGCCGTGATCGCCGTCTCGGGGGCCATGCGGGAGGACATCCTCGCCTGCTATCCGGTGCTGGACCCGGCGAAGGTCCACGTCGTGCACAACGGCATCGACACGACCCTCTACCGGCCGCACCGCGGCACCGACGCCCTCACCCGGACCGGACTCGACCCCGCCCGCCCGTACGTCCTGTTCGTCGGCCGGATCACCCGCCAGAAGGGCGTGCCCCATCTGCTGCGCGCGGTACGGGACATCGACCCCGGCGCCCAGGTCGTGCTGTGCGCGGGAGCCCCCGACACCCCGGAGATCGACCGCGAGTTCCGGGAGTTGTACGAGGAGTTGAGCCGGGTCCGCGAGGGTGTGTTCTGGATCCCGCAGATGCTGCCGCGCACGGATGTGATCCAACTCCTCACGCATGCCGCCGTGTTCGTCTGCCCGTCGGTGTACGAGCCCCTCGGTATCGTCAACCTGGAGGCGATGGCCTGCGGCACGCCCGTGGTGGCCTCCCGGGTCGGCGGCATCCCCGAGGTGGTGGAGGACGGCAGGACAGGCCTCCTCGTCGACGTGGACGACGACTTCGAGGAACGCCTCGCGCGGGCGCTGGACGCCGTCCTCGGCGACCGGGAGACGGCCCGGCGGATGGGAGAGGCCGGACGGGAGCGCGCGGTGGGCGAGTTCGGCTGGGACGCGGTGGCCCGGCGCACGGCCGGGCTGTACGAGGAGGTCCTCAAGCAGGCTTAGTCCGCGCCGGCTGAGGGCAACCATGGATCTACCAGGGTGAGGGGAGCGGGCCCATGCGTCGTGGCGGACCTTCGGTGCTCGGAATCGTACTGGCGGGCGGAGAAGGCAAGCGCCTGATGCCCCTGACCACGGACCGCGCCAAACCAGCGGTCACCTTCGGCGGCACCTACCGGCTCGTCGACTTCGTCCTGTCCAACCTCGTCAACGGCGGGCGCATCCGCGTGCCGACCCAGCGCAGTTGCCCTCGCTGGACCGGCACTTCACCATTACCTGGCGGATGTCCAGCGTCTCTGATTGGCTTAGCGGATCTGAGCGTTGCCCAGGCTTGAGAGCCAATCGCCTTCGTGCCCTGGTACTGAACGGCCGCAGCCATCAGCCCGCGTGGCACGTCCCTCCGGACGCTGATCGGTCAGGCCGCAAGACCCAACCGAGGAGGGTGCCCGACGTCGCCTGGGCGCCGGGCGTGCAGGTAGCACTCTGCCACAGCTTCGCTACGTTTCGCTAATTCAGCTGGTGAGCCTGCTCCGCGGCCGCAATGTCGAGCGCTTCCTGGAGAAGCCCGCGGACCCGCCCGGTCTGGCCGACGATCCCGAGTGCGTGTTCGCCTCCATGGGCAACTACATCTTCACCACCAAGGCCCTCATCGAGGCGCTGCACCGCGACGCCGAGGACGGGCAGTCCGTGCACGACATGGGCGGCTCGATCCTGCCCCAGCTGACCGGCCGCGGCGAGGCGCAGCTGTACGACTTCAGCGACAACCACGTGCCCGGCGAGACCAGCCGCGACCAGGGCTACTGGCGGGACGTCGGCACCCTGGACGCGTACTACGAGGCGCACATGGACCTGATCACCGAGCGCCCCGCCTTCAACCTGTACAACCGTCAGTGGCCCGTCTACACCCACTCCAACCAGCTCTCCCCGGCCCGCTTCAGCGCGGGCGGCATCGCGAGCGAGTCCATCATCAGCGCGGGCTGCCTGATCCGCGGTCAGGTCACCCGGTCCGTGCTGTCGCCCGGCGTACGGGTCGACCCGGACGCGGTCGTGCAGGGCTCGGTGCTGCACGACAACGTGCACATCGGCCGGGGCGCGGTCGTCCGCGGTGCCGTCCTGGACAAGAACGTCGAGGTGCCGCCCGGCGCGACGATCGGCGTCAACCCGGAGCGGGACGCCGAGCTGTACACCGTCTCCCAGGGCGGGGTGATCGCCCTGGGGAAGGGGCAGCGGGTCTCCTGACGGACGCACCGTCAGAACGCTTTCGAACGCGACGCGTTTCGTATCACCCTCCCGGAATGCCCGGGTTCGCATCGTTCGGCCTTCACGATGCAGGCAACGATGTCGAACCTTCGGAGGTCATCCGACATGAGAGGGACCCGGCGCACACGGCTGTGCCTGGCCGGGGTGCTGGCAGCGTCCACGCTGATCGCCACCCCCGCCGCACGGTCCGCCGAGCGGACCGACGGCCACCTCACCGACCTGGTCAACCCGTTCATCGGGACCCAGAACGAGGGCAACACCTTTCCCGGCCCGGCCGTGCCCTTCGGCATGGTGCAGCTCTCCCCGGACACCGGGCACAGCACCGGCTACGACTACACACAGAACCGCATCCGCGGCTTCTCGCTGGTCCATCTCTCGGGCGTCGGCTGCCGGATCGGCGGCGACCTGCCCGTGCTGCCGACCACGGGCGAGGTCACACAGACGGACTACGCCCAGTACGCCGCGGGGTTCTCGCACGCCGACGAGGCGGCGAGCCCCGGCTACTACCGCGTCGGCCTCGACTCCGGGATCCGCGCCGAGCTGACCGCGACCGAGCGCACCGGAGTGCAGCGCTACACCTTCCCGGCCACCGACAAGGCCAACGTCCTGCTGAACGCGGCCCAGTCGCTGCACCAGGCGGGCAGCAGCAGGGTCGAGGTCCTCGACGACCACACCGTGCGCACCGAGATCACCGGCCACGGCTTCTGCCGGGACACCGGCCCGTACACCGTGTACACGGTTACCCGCTTCAGCCGGCCCTTCACCGCGTACGGCACCTGGGACGGCCCGACGGTCACCCCCGGCGCCCGCACCGGCCGCGGCGGCGCCTTCGTCCGCTTCGACGCGACCAGGGACCGTACCGTCGAGGCCACCACCGCCCTGTCGTACGTCGACGCGCGCGGCGCCGCCGTCAACCTGCGCGCCGAGGGCGGCCGGTCCTTCGACACCGTACGGAACCTCGCCCGCGAGGAGTGGGAGCGGCGGCTGGCGACCGTGAACGTCCACGGCGGCGACCCGACCCTGCGCCGCACCTTCTACTCGTCGCTGTACCGCTCGTTCCTCGCGCCGAACATCGGCAGCGACGCCGACGGCCGCTACACCGGCTGGGACCGCCGCATCCACCGCGCGGAACGGTTCACGTACTACCAGAACTGGTCGCTGTGGGACACCTACCGCACCCAGGCCCAGCTCCTCGCCCTGCTCGCGCCCCGCGAGGCACGCGACATGGCCCTGTCGGTGGTGAAGGTCGACGAGGACGGCGGCTGGCTGCCCAAGTGGGGCTACGGACCGGTCGAGACGAACATCATGAGCGGCGACCCGGTCACCCCCTTCCTGACCACCGCCTACCAGACGGGCCTGCTCAGGGGCTTCGAGGAGCGCGCCTACCGGGCGCTCAGGAAGAACGCCGACGGGGTGCCGCCCGCCGCCTACCCGGGCATCGGCCGCGAGTCCAACGCCGAGTACATCGCGCACGGCTTCGCGCCCTACGACAAGGACCGTCCGTACGCCAAGATGGGCGACTCCGACTACCGGCACGGCGCCTCCGTCACCCTGGAGTACGCCCTCGCCGACGCCGTGCTCGCCCAGATGGCCCGCGGCCTCGGCCACACCGAGGACGCCGCCCGCTATGCCGCCCGGGCGCAGAACTACCGGAACATCTTCGACCCCTCCACCGGGTTCTTCCGCGCCCGCGACGCCGCCGGCGCCTTCACCGGCTCGGACGATCCGGCCCGCGGCATCGGCTTCCACGAGGGCACCGCCTGGCAGTACCAGTGGCTGGTCCCGCAGGACCTGCCCGGCATGATCGGCCTGATCGGCGGCACGAGCGCGGCCAACACCCGCCTGGACACCTTCTTCGCCTACGACCGGTTGCTGGCCGACCCCGCGAAGACCGCCCGCGAGGTCTGGGTGCACGGGAACGCGTACAACTACTACAACGCCGACAAGTACAACCCGATGAACGAGCCCGACCTCATCGCGCCGTACACCTACCTGGCCACCGGCCAGCCCTGGAAGACCACGGACGTGGTCCACGCGGCGCTCACCCTCTTCACCGACGGCCCGACCGGCATGACCGGCAACGACGACCTCGGCACCATGTCCGCCTGGAACGTGCTGTCGTCGATCGGGCTCTTCCCGATCCAGCCCGGCTCCGACACCTGGGGTCTGTCCACCCCGGTCTTCGACCGTGTCGACCTCACCCTGGACCGCCGCTTCTGGCCCGGCGGCCGGCTCACGGTCACCGCGCCCGGCACCTCGGCGAGCGCGCGCTACGTCCAGTCCGTCCGCACCGACGGGACACCGCACACGCGGACCTATCTGACGACGGCCGCACTGCGCTCGATGCGCGCGCTCGCGTTCACGGTCGGCCCGCGCCCGTCCGAGTGGGGTACGTCACCCCAGGCGGCACCACCGGTACTGAAGTGACCTCAGGAGTCTCATGAGTCCCGCCCCTTTCCGAGGGGCGGGACTTAATCTGATGTTAACTGAGCGTAGCTTGATCGTACTTGACCGTAATCGGCAGTCGGATATTGACTGCATATCTCCCCCGTCGTCGACGCGAGGCAAGCCCTTGACTTCCGACCTGCTCGCTCCCCTCGACCTGGCGTTCTGGAACATGGAGTCCGCACGGCATCCGATGCATCTTGGCGCGCTCGGTGTCTTCGGCGCGCACTCGCCCACGGCGGGCGCCCACGCCGCCGACCTGCTCGCCGCGCGTGCCGCCGCCGTGCCCGGTCTGCGCATGCGCATCCGCGACGTCTGGAAGCCGCTCGCCTTCGGCGGCGCCGCCCGCGAGACCGACCCGGACTTCGACCCCCTCAACCACGTACGGCTGCACGCCCCGACCGGCGACTTCCACGCGGTCGCCGGGCGGCTCATGGAACGACCGCTGGAGCGTGAGCGGCCGCCGTGGGAGGCGCATGTGCTGCCCGGGGAGGACGGCATCTCCTTCGCCGTGCTGTTCAAGTTCCACCACGCCCTCGCCGACGGGCTGCGCGCGCTCAAGCTCGCCGCGGGCGTCCTGGACCCGGTGGACCTGCCCGAGCGCGGTCCGCGCGCCATCGAACCGCCGCGCAGCCTGCTGTCCGACGTGCGCCGGCTGCCCGGGATGGTCCCCGGGCTGGTCAGGGGCGCCCTGTCCGACGTGGGCCGGGCCCTGGACATCGGCGCCTCCCTGGCCCGGTCCACCCTCGGTATGCGCCCCACGTCCGCCCTGACCTCCGTGCCCAGCGGCACCCGCCGCACGGCCGGCGTCGTCGTGGACATCGACGACGTGCACCGTGTCCGCAAGAGCGCCGGGGGCACCGTCAACGACGTCCTCATCGCCGTCGTCGCCGGCGCCCTGCGCCGCTGGCTGGACGAACGCGGCGATGGCAGCGACGGCGTGGCGCCCCGCGCCCTCGTCCCCGTCTCCCGGCGCCGCCCGCGCGCCGCCCACCCACAGGGCAACCGGCTCTCCGGCTACCTGATACGGCTTCCGGTGGACGACCCCGACCCGCTGCGCCGCCTGGACACCGTCCGCACCGCGATGATCCGCAACAAGGACGCGGGACCCGACCGGGGCGCCGGCGCCGTCGCCCTGCTCGCCGACCATGTGCCCGCCCTCGGCCACCGACTCGGCGGACCGCTGGTCGGCCAGGCCGCCCGGCTCTGGTACGACATCCTCGTCACCAGCGTGCCGCTGCCCGGACTCGGGCTGAGGCTCGGCGGGCACCAGCTCACCGAGGTCTACCCGTTCGCCCCGCTCGCCCCCGGCCAGTCCCTGGCGGTCGCGATCTCCACGTACCGCGGCCGCGTGCACTACGGGCTGGTCGCCGACGCGCAGGCTGTTCCCGATCTCGACGTGTTCGCGCGCGCGGTGACGGTCGAGCTGGAGACGTTGCTCTCCGTCTGCGATCACTGAGCACCCGGCTTTTGGCGTCTGCGATCACTGGGCCCCCGGCCTTCGGCCGGATGTGGGTTCCCACCCGCACCACCCGTGCGGCTTTCGTCGCCGGGTGCGGGTGGGGCCTGTGGGGCGGGTGCGCCGCCGGCGGCCGTGGCCCGGTCGGGGCCGGGCGGCTGATCGTCCGAGTGGCTTCGGTGCACCCGCCGGGCTGCGCGGCCGTACGGCCGCGGCCGCTGGTCCGATCGGGTTTGGCGGGGAGCCGGTCCGCTCCGTAAAATTCCCCGTTCGAAAGCGGGCGCGAGTCGGAGCGCTGCGCGGGTGATCAGGGAAGCGGCAGCGCGATGACGGTGACAGAGGACGGCCCGACGACCACGGACGAGGTCGTGTACGGCCCCGGCATCGACCCCGAACGCCTGGCCGTCTGCCTCAGCGTGCTCGAGGAGCTCGACAAACTGGAGGTCGACCACCCCGACGCCATCACGGTGCGCCGGGCCACGGCCGGCATCTACCGCACGGTCAAGCAGCGCCGCCGCCAGGAGCGCCGCGCCGCCAAGACCGCCCACGACAAGGCGGTCACCGAGGCCACCGCGACCGGCTCCGCCCAGCGCATCGACGACGAGACCGAGGGCATCCTGCCGTCGTCGATCACCGAGGCGGGCAAGATCGCGGGCATACTCCAGCGCCCCCGCTCCTGCTACACCTGCAAGACCCGCTACGTCGAGGTCGACTACTTCTACCACCAGCTCTGTCCGGACTGCGCCCGCCTGAACCGCGACAAGCGTGACGCCCGCGCCGACCTGACCGGCAAGCGTGCCCTGCTCACCGGCGGCCGCGCCAAGATCGGCATGTACATCGCGCTGCGCCTGCTGCGCGACGGCGCGCACACGACCATCACCACGCGCTTCCCCAAGGACGCCATCCGACGCTTCAAGGCGATGGACGACTCGGCGGACTGGATGCACCGGCTGGAGGTCGTCGGCATCGACCTGCGCGACCCGGCGCAGGCCGTGGCGCTCGCCGAGCAGGTCGCCGAGGCGGGTCCGCTCGACATCCTGATCAACAACGCGACGCAGACCGTGCGCCGCCTGCCCTCCGCGTACGCGGCCCTGGTCGAGGGCGAGAGCGCCCCGCTGCCCGCCGGCGAACTCCCCGCCCACCACGTCATCGGCGCCTTCAACTCCGGCGCCGTCGACGGCATCGCCGCGCTGCCCCTCGGCACCAGCGGCCTGGACGCGCAGAAGGTCGCCGACCTCGCGCTCGTCGCGGGCAACGCCAGCGTCGCCCGGCACCTCGACGGCACCGCCATCGACGCGGGCGGTCTCGTACCCGACGTCGTCGAGACCAACACCTGGGTGCAGACCATCGACCAGATCTCGCCGGTCGAGCTGCTGGAGACCCAGCTGTGCAACTACACGTCGCCGTTCATCCTGATCAGCGCCCTGCGCTCGGCGATGGCGGACGCCGCGAAGAAGGCCGCCAGCGGACGCGCGTACGTCGTCAACGTCTCCGCGATGGAAGGCGTCTTCGGCCGCGGTTACAAGGGCGCCGGGCACCCGAACACGAACGCCGCGAAGGCGGCCATGAACATGGTCACGCGGACCAGCGCCGAGGAGATGTTCCGGACGGACGGCATCCTCATGACCTCCGTCGACACCGGCTGGATCACCGACGAGCGTCCCCACTACGACAAACTGCGCCTGGCCGAGGCAGGCTTCCACGCCCCGCTCGACCTGGTGGACGGCGCGGCCCGCGTCTACGACCCGATCGTGCTCGGCGAGGCGGGCGAGGACGTGTACGGCGTCTTCCTGAAGGACTACACGCCGGGCAAGTGGTAGCGGCTTGCGCCGGGCGCCGGCCGTCTTCATGGCGCCCCGGGGAGCCGCCAGCCGCTGGTCAACTGCGGCTTGTGGGTGGCTGGTCGCGCAGTTCCCCGCGCCCCTGAAGGGGCGCGGGTCCGTGCGCCCGCATGTGCTCATGCACCGCGAATCCGGTTGACGTTCGTGCGGCCCGTACCCGTGTCCCGCCGTCCACCAGCAGATCGGCGCCGGTGATCCACTCAGCGGCGTCCGAGGCGAGCCACACCACGGCCCGCGCCACGTCCTGCGGCTCCCCGATCCGCCCGAGCGGCAGTCCCGCCGCCACCTCCGCCTCGCCCGGCTCCCACACGAACCGGGCCATCTCGGTGCGGACGAGCCCGGGGGAGACGGAGTTGACCCGCACACGCGGTGCGAGTTCGCCCGCGAGCTGCTGCGTCAGATGCAGAAGGGCCGCCTTCGTGGTGCCGTACGCGCCGACCTGGGGCCCCACATGGGCGGCGCCTTCCGTGCACACGTTGACGACGGCCCCGCCGTGCTCGCGCATCCACCCCCGCCACGCGCACTGCACCAGCCGCAGCGGTGCCTCGACGTTGACCGCGAACGCCTCCCGCCACGCGTCCGCGCCGGCCTCCATCAGCGGACCGTAGGGCCGGTTGGTCGCCGCGTTGTTGACGAGGACGTCCAGCCGCCCGAACTCGCGCAGCACCAGGTCCGTCAGCTCCTCGGGATGCCCCGGGTCGGCCACGCTCCCGGCCAGCCCGATCCCGCCCAGCTCGGCGGCCCTGCGCCGGACCTCGCCGGCGTCCCGCCCGGTCACGCACACCAGCGCCCCGGCCGCGGCGAGCGCCCCGGCCACGGCACGCCCGATCCCACGCGTCCCGCCGGTGACGACGGCGGCCCTGCCTTCGAGCCCGTACAGCGAGGTCATCGCCGTACAGTCTCATGACGGCCCGTCAGAAACCAGGGGCGCGCGCCCCCAAAAGGGTGCGGGGTCGTATCGCTATGCGGCTGCGCCGCGTGATCGATAGGCGGCTGCGCCGCGTGGGCGCGACCGGCCACGGCGGCGCCGCGGGCAAACGACGGCCCGTCGCGGCCCCCACGGCGGAGCGCTCATGCGCCGAGCCGCGAGTTCCGGGCCGCGATCAGCTCCAGTACGGTGCGCCAGTCCTCCAGGACGCCGGCGTCGAAGAGCGTGGTGCGGCCCTCCTCGGCGGCGTGCCGCAGCCGCAGCAGATCGTCGTCGGCGCGGCCGGCGGGATCGCACTCCCCGCGCACCAGCCGGAACACCCGCTCGCCTAGCAGCGGGCGCACCGCCTCGGCGGCGCTGCGGGCCCGCCCCGCCTCGTCGGCCGGGCCCAGCGCCGGCCCGATGCCGTGGACCAGCCCCGCCACCTGGAGCTCCTTGTCCGCGGGGCGGCTGCGGCGCAGCAGCGCGGCGGTTCGCAGCGCGTGCTGGTGCCGGCCGGTGTACAGCAGATCCATCAGCTCCTCGACGCTGCGCAGCTCCATGCGTCAGTCCTTCCGCGAGACAGCCGTTGCCGCTCTTCACCAGATCATGGCGAGCTTGCGACCCGGCCAACGGCACCTGAACTGCGCCGCATGTAGGCCGAGGGGGTGAATTGCTCCGACGGTCGGGTGATGTGTCTTGTGGCAAATAGCCCCATATTGAGGGACATTGGGAGGCACGTGACTTCCGATAGTTACACCTTGTTTGCACTCCCTATCGAGCGGGGGCCCGCTCATTTGGTTACTCTGGAAGGGACGGACTGCAGTACCGGGTCCCACCCAGACCCCTCGTCCGTACCGGCGCCACCGCGTCCGAACTGGCCTTCCATCCAGACCCGAGCGGGCGACGAGTGCCGGAGAGCAGGCTGTCCGGTATGCCCCGAGGGTGACCCGACACATAAGGAGTGCGCGGTGACACCGGAGAAGACGAATCGCGAACAGCGCCCCAAGGAACGCACGGAGCGCGGGGGCCGCCGGCCCGGAGAACTCGGCAGCCTCGACGTGTGGGCGCGGTCCGCCCCGATCCGCCTCGCGGGATACGAGGACGACCTCGCCGAGCCGCACATCCTGCCCAGCGTGGACTGACCCACCGGGCCGGATCATCGCGATGGCCGTACGCATGGGCGTGGCAGACTCACGCCCATGCTGATCAGAGAAGCCGTGGCCGAGGACTGGCCGCGGATCTGGCCTTTCTGGCACCGGATCGTCGCCGCCGCCGAGACCTACGCCTGGGACCCCGGCACCTCCGAGGAGGCGGCCCGCGCCCTGTGGATGGGCCCGGCCAAGCGCGTCTACGTGGCCGAGGACGCGACCGGGGCCGTGGTCGGCTCGGCCTACCTCACCCCGAACTACGGCGGCCCCGCCGCGGGCGTGGCGAACGCGGGCTTCATGGTCGACCCCGCGCACACCGGCCAGGGCATCGGCCGAGCCCTAGCCGAACACCTCCTCGCCGAGGCGAGAACCCACGGCTACCACGCGATGGTCTTCAACGCCGTGGTGGAGACGAACCCGGCGGTCGCCCTGTGGAAGTCCCTCGGCTTCACCATCCTCGGCACGGTTCCGAAGGCGTACGACCATCCCCGCCACGGCAGGGTGGGCCTGCACATCATGTACAAGGCGCTCGACCAGCCGGAGGGTGGACGATCGTGACGGCCGAGGAGTACAGCGCCGCCGACATCAAGGTCGTCGAGTTCGACGAGCACGTACGGCGGAGCCCGGCGATGTACTTCGAACTGCCCCCCGATCACCCCGACCTGGCCACCCGGGTGCTGTGCCGGGTCCTGGTGCACGCCCTCCACCCGGCGGCCCGACTCGCCCCGGACCACACCCTGCGGGTCGTGGCGGAGATCCACGGAGATCTCGCCTTCACCGTCACGGACGACCTGCCCTACGCCCTGGACGACGGCACGGGCCGACCGCGACTCGGGTACTACGGAGCGCTGCTCGGCCCCGAGCGCTGGATCAGCGCCGCCGCGGCTGTGCTCAGCACGCGGACCGTCGTCGAGGTGTGGCGGGACGGCCACGGCGTCCGGCAGGAACTCGCAGGGATCCGCCCGGCGGAGGAACCCCGGAGTTTCGCCCCGCCCGCCGGTGCGGGGACGCGCGTCGCCTTCGCGCTCGACCCCGCGTACTTCGCCCCCGGAACGGCCATCACCACCGACCTCGACGGCCTCGACCTGCACGGCCCGTACTGCGCGGACCCGCCTGGTCCCGGCGGTGTCACCCTCCGGGACCTGCGCGACGGACGTGAGGTCCGCTACCGCTGATCCGCGAGCGGCGCCGTCCGCTGCCACGGGTGCAGGGTCTCCAGGTGTTCCGCCAGGTCCAGCAGGTTCTCCTCCGCGCCCGGGCGGCCGACCAGTTGTACGGCGCAGGGGGCACCGGAGGGGAGGGTGCCGAAGGGGATCGACATGGCGGGCCAGCCGGTGAGGTTCCACGGCGGGGTGAAGGGCGAATAGGCGGTGTTGGCCAGGATGTTGCGCAGCCAGCCGCGCTCGTGCCAGGGGGCGGCCTGCGGGGAGCGGCGGGCGAGGGCCGGGGTGAGCAGGACGTCGTGCTCGGCGAAGAAGGGGGTCAGCCGGGCGCGGAGGCGCTCGCGCTGGTCGCCGGAGCGGACCGAGGGGAGGAAGCGGCGGCCGACGGCCGCGTGCACCCGGGTCCGCCGGGCCAGCCGCGCCGGGTCCAGCCCTGCCGCGTCCACCGCCGTACCCGCCGTCCAGTGCTGGAGCGAGGTGACGCCCAGCGAGAGCGGGTAGGGCGGCTCGGCCCGCCGGACCCGGTGCCCGGCCTTGGCCAGGACCCCGGCGGCCTGCCGGACCGCGGTCGCATACGGCTTGCTGACGCTCACGCCGGTGAGCGGGCTGCGCACGGCCGCGGCGATCCTGAGCGGTGTCCGCTCCGCGCGCCGGGCGAACTCGGTGTCCGCGAGGACCGACAGCATCAGACGCAGATCCTCGACCGTCGTCGCCAGCGGACCGTTCTCCGACATCCCGAACCAGTCGCCGTTGCCGATCCCCGCCGGCACCACCCCGTGCCCCGGCTTCAGCGTGACCAGCCCGCAGTTGGCCGCCGGGATGCGCAGCGAGCCCATGCCGTCGTTGCCGAGCGCGAGCGGCACCAGACCCGCCGCGACCGCCGCCGCGCTGCCGCCGGACGAGCCGCCCGCCGTGCGCGAGGTGTCCCACGGGTTGCGGGCGGTGCCGTACACACCCTCCGTGGTGCCGAAGACGCACAGCTCGGGCACGTTGGTCAGACCGACGACCACGGCACCCGCCGCCCGCAGCCGGGCCACCGTCACATGGTCCTCGGCGGCCGGGGTGTCCGGCGTCGCGGCCGAGCCGTTGCGGTGGGACTCGCCGCGCACCGCCAGATTGTCCTTCACCGCCACCGGCACACCGGCGAGCGGCAGTTCGGCCAGATCGGCACGGGCGCCGACCGCGTCCGCCTCCGCGAGCGCCGCCTGGGCCCGGACCGAACGGAACGCCCCGACACGTCCGGCGAGCCGCTCGATCCGCGCGAGGTGCTCCGCCACCACCTCCCGTGGCGTGACCTCCTTCGCGCGTACGGCGGCGGCGATCTCTGCGGCGGTCCGGTCGGCCCAGCTGCTCACGGGCACTCCTTGGCTACTCGTCGGCTACTCGTCGGTATGCATCAGGCGCGTAGGGAGAACTGTGCACGGTCGTGGGCGGCACGTCGAGAGGCCGAGGGCGACCCTTCGATCGGTCGTCCGTTCTCTGGCTCAAGTCCAGCCCCTGCAGGCCTGTTGACAGCCCCGTAGCTCACCACAGACACACCCGCACGGGCCGCCGAACGCCAGGGACCGTGGGCCGCCGTCCCCGACCCGGTGCCCGTCCCGCTGGACGCCCTCTACGACAACGACGGCCTCGACACCGCCACCGCACACGGCGGCGACTTCGACGGCTCCGGCTACACCTTCCCCGGCGAGGAACTGCCCGCCGGCCGCGTCGAGGTCGACGGCGTCCCGTTCCTCTTCCCCGCCTCGACCGCCGGCGCCCGCAACAACGTCGTCGCCCTCGGCCAGCGCCTCGACCTCCCCAAGGGCCACTACCTGTCGGCGTTATTCCTCACCGCCGCCAGCTACGGCAACGCCTCCGGAACGGCCACCGTCCACTACGCCGACGGCGCGACCACCACCGCCGGCCTCGGCGGCTCCGACTGGTATGCGGCGGGCGGCCCGCTGTCGGCGCCGTACCGCTACCGCCCGGACGGCGGCAAGGACGAGCACAGCGTCGGCATCGGCATCGGCGTCGCGGAAGTGTGGCTCGATCCGCGCCGGGAAGCGGTCGCCGTCACGCTCCCCGTCACCAACCCGGCCGAGGCGAACACACCATCCCTGCACGTCTTCGCGCTCACCCTCCAACCGGTCGCCGTCGGAAGGGCGTTGGCCCTTCGGGCCCCGCACTCCACCCCCTCCCTGCTCGAACCGTCCGGCGCGCAGAGCGTGGAGGCCACCGTCGTCAACGCGGGCACGGTCCCCGTACTGGCCGCCGACGGCGTCGCGCTGGCGCTCGACGTCCCGGGCGCCCGCACGGTCCAGCCGGCCCGCATCCGCCGCCTCGACCCCGGCGAACAGGCCCGCGTCCGCATGGCATCCGCAACCGCCCGGGCACGCTGCAACCAAGCTGGGTTGCGGCGGGAGTTCGTCAACGTACCGGAGGCGGCGCGCAAGGCGGGCCGGTACGTGTGGGTGTTCAAGGTGGAGTGGCGGGTCACGGGGTGACAGGGCGCTCGAAGAAGGTCTCGAGCACCACGGTGGCCTGAGTGCCGCTGACTCCTTCGATCGCGTATATGCGGCGCAGCACGTCCTGGAGTTGCTGCGTGGTGGCGGTCCTGACCTTCACCAGGACCGAGGCGCTTCCGGCGATGACGTGCGCTTCCTGGATCTCCGGGATGGCGGAGAACCGGTCGCCGGAGTCGCCCACCCACTGGGTCGAGTCCACCATGACGAAGGCGAGCACGCCCCGTCCGACCGCCGCGGGATCGACCTCGACGGTCGTCCTGCGGATGACGCCCCGCTCACGCAGCTTGCGCACGCGTTCATGGGTCGCCCCGGCGGACAGCCCGACGGCCTCCCCGAGCGCCGCGTAGGACCGCGACGCGTCCTGCTGGAGAAGGGAAAGCAGCTGCCGATCCACATCGTCCACCAGATCTCCTTCGGTAATGTGGTTGATCTTCCGAACCCCATTCTGCATAGTCTGGATCAGGCAGATCAACATTCGTTTCGATGGTGAAGGTGACGGCATGCCCGGCGAGCGACGGCAGGTGTACGAGATCCTCGATGACCGGTTCCGTACGGGCAGGTGCCACGCGGGCGACTCGAAGCTGGAGACCCTCTTCGAGGGCTGCCGCTGGGCCGAGGGCCCCGTCTACGTCCCGTCCGGGCGGTACCTGGTGTGGAGCGACATCCCCAACGACCGCCTGCTGCGCTGGGACGAGACCACCGGGACGGTCGGCGTCTTCCGCTCACCCGCCGGCCATCCCAACGGCAACACCCTGGACACCGAGGGCCGCCTCATCACCTGCGAGCAGGGCAACCGTCGCGTCACCCGCACCGAGCACGACGGCTCGGTCACCGTGATCGCCGACCGTTTCCAGGGCAAGAAGCTCAACAGCCCCAACGACGCCGCCGTGCGGTCCGACGGCTCGATCTGGTTCTCCGACCCCGACTTCGGGATCACCACCGACTACGAGGGCCACCGCGCCGAGAGTGAGATCGGCGCCTGCAACGTCTACCGCGTGGACCCGGGCACCGGCGAGGTACGACAGGTCGCCGACGGCTTCCAGGGCCCCAACGGCCTCGTCTTCTCGCCGGACGAGCGCCGGCTGTACGTCTCGGACAGCAGGGCCAACCACATCCGCGTCTTCGACGTCCAGGACGACGGCACCCTCACCGGGGGCGAGGTCTTCACCGAATGCCGGATCGGCACCTTCGACAACATCCGCTTCGACGACGGGGGCCGGCTCTGGGCCGCCGCCATGGACGGCGGTGTGCACTGCTACGACCCGGACGGCACGCTCCTCGGCCGCCTTCTGGTCCCCGACGTGGTCGCCAACATCCGCTTCGGCGGCGCCAAGCGGAACCGCATGTTCATCGCCGCCGACACCGCGCTCTACTCCCTGGTCATGTCGGTCACCGGCACCCCACCGCTGCCGACTGCGATCCACATGTCCTGACCTCCACTCCCGCAGAGTTCAGGAGCAACCGTTACCGCACGACCGAGCACAAGCGGCGGCTGCCGATCGCACCCTGAGCTGCGCGCTAGGTGTATTGACCCGCAGGGTTGTTCACGCGGGTGATGGGTGGCTGGCCGCCGAGTGCGGTGTGGCAGCGGTGGTGGTTGTAGGTGTG